>NZ_JBSFQL010000003.1:0-315321 GCF_053588675.1 Gordonia sp. NPDC003422 | reverse complement strand
ACGACGAACAACTCCGACGGCAACGCCGCAAACCAGATCGACAATGAACCATCGGCCGATCGTTGCCGCAGGCTCGACCACGATTAGCCGGTCAAAGTTACGACAACGCCCTGGCCGAGTCGGTGAACTCCGACTACAAGAACGAACTCGTCGACAACCAGCCGCGATTTCACGGTGCGACCGAACTGTCACTGGGCACCGCTGAATGGGTGGCGTTCTACAACCGGGAGCGGCCTCACAGCTACTGCGACGACCTCACTCCCGACCACGCTGAGCAACTCCACTACGCTCACATGCGCACCCTCAATCCGGAGGAGGCACTCACAACCTGAGCTCTCCGGAAATGCCGGGATGGATCACAAAGACCGTCAGCGCTTCCGAAGGTCTCTGACCACAAACGAGGTCCCCGACCCAACGCAGTCCTTGGAACCGGGAACATCGTCGTCGTCGAGCGAATTAACCGCGATCCGCCGCCACAAAAGTAGGGGAAGAAGCTTCTTCCCCTACCCTTGGTGTCCTCCCCCAGAAAATTCTCGCGGACGACTATGAACCCCGGGGAAGAAGTTCTTCCCCTAGATTTTGCGGGCGGGCTGCCAGTACATTTGCCCAGGTCACCGACCTGGTCACCAACTCTTCAGATCAGGGAGCGGTGGGACGGCCGCTTCTCGCCGGTCGAGCGGGTGGCGCGCAGCATTCGGGACGGCACAGGCTTCCGTTGTCGCCGCAGCCGAAGGCGTCGGTGTCGCCACCACCGTCGGCGTATCGGTCGACCATGTCGATGATCATGTCGACGAAGCGGGGGTCGGTGCCCACGGTGTCGGCACGGGCGTAGCCCATGCCCAGCTCGGCCGCGAGCTCCGCAGCCTCGTTGTCGAGATCCCAAATAACTTCGAGATGATCGGAGATGAAGCCGATCGGATACACAATGACCTGCGTGACACCTTGTGCGGCAAGATCTTCCAGGTGGTCGCAAATGTCGGGTTCCAGCCACGGAACCTGCGGTGGGCCCGACCGTGATTGCCACACCTGATCGAATTCGTCGTAGCCGAGCCGCTCGGCGACGGCGGTCGCCGAGGCCAGCACCTGTCGCGAGTACAAGCCAGAGTCGTCGGGGGGTCCCGACGATCGGTCGGCGGACATCGGCACCGAATGCGCGGTGAACACCAGTCGCGGACGGGTCGTCGCGTCAGGTAACGACGCCGCCGCACGTCGGACAGCGTCAGCACCGGCGTCGAGGAAGGCCGGCTCCGCCCAATATTGCGGCAGCTTTCGTAGGACGACGCCGGAATCGCTTGCGGTACTGGTCGGTTCGAGTCGTGCCAGCGACCGCAGCGCGCGATCGATGTCCTCGTGATACTGCCGGCATCCCGAATACCCACCCCACGCTGAGGTCGGGAACACCAGAATCCGCCGGTGCCCCGCGCGGTACATCTCGGCGAGCGTGTCCTCGGCCATCGGTGTCCAGTTTCGGTTCCCGAACCACACCGGCAGATCGCGGCCACGCGCAGCAAGACCAGCGCGCAATGCGTCGATCATGTCGAGGTTGAGCCGATTGATCGGCGAAACACCGCCGAAGTGCTGGTAGTGCTTCGCCACCGCCTCGAGCCGATCCCGTGGTACTCCCCGACCCCGAGTCACGTTCTCCAGGAACGGCATCACGTCGTCCGGACCGTCGGGGCCACCGAAGGACAGGAACAGCACGGAGTCGAACCCGGCGGTGACTCGCTCGTCTGCATCGAGCGTGTCTGCGCCGACCCCTTCTGCGCCTCGTCCGTTCGTCACGTTGTTCACACCTGGTCGGCGAAACCCTCTGGGAACCAAAGGTTGTGGCTTGCACCGCCGTCGACGTAGACGATCGACCCCGTGGTGCCCGGCAGCCAATCCGACAGCAACGCGCAGATCGACTTGGCCACGACAGTCGGGTCGTCGATGTCCCAACCGATCGGCGAAGCCCCGTCCCAGTAGGTGTTGAGCATGTTCAGCTGCTTGGCATCATCGGTGGCGGTGCCGGCAATCGCCTTGGCCGCCAGCGTCTTGATCGGGCCGGCCGCGACGAGGTTCGAGCGAATGTTCTTGGCCTCGCCCACTTCCCGCGCCACGTAGCGATTGACCGACTCCAGAGCAGCCTTCGCGACGCTCATCCAGTTGTAGTACGGCATCGCACGGCGCGGATCGAAGTCCATCCCGACGATCGACCCGCCCTCATTCATCACCGGCAGCATTGCCTGTGCCAGTGAGGCATAGCTCCACGCCGACACCTCGAACGCCTTCGCTGCGTCGGGCCCCGGCCCCTCGAGAAATGGCACCATGTCCGGCCCCAACAGGGTCTTCGGCGCGAAAGCGATGGAATGCAGCACCCCATCGACACCCTCAGGGGCGTGTTCGCGGACCCGATCGGCCAGAGTCGACAGACCCTCGGGGTCGGTGACGTCGAGTCCGATCGCCGGCGGCACCTCCTGCGGGAGTCGCTTGGCGATGCGGTCGATGAGGCGCAGTCGCTCGGGGATGCCGGTGATGATGACCTTGGCGCCCTGCTCCTGCGCCATGGCGGCGGCATGGAAGGCGATCGACGCGTCGGTGATGATGCCCGTGATGAGGACGGTCTTGCCGTCCAGGATTCCGGTCACTGCAGTGCTCCTGATCAGGTTGGGGGTGTCGTACTGCGAGATTTGCTGGAGGTCTTGGCTGGGGTCCGCTCAGTTGCCCATGCCCATGCCGCCGTCGACCGGGATCACGGCGCCGGTGATGTAGCCACCGTCGTCGGAGGCCAGGAAACTCACCGCGGCGGCCACGTCTTCCGGCTTTCCGGTGCGGCCCAGCGGAATAGCCTGCTTGGCCATCTCGATATAGCGGTCTTCCATGGCGGCGGTCATGTCGGTGTCGATGAAGCCCGGTGCCACGACGTTGGCGGTGATGTTGCGGGACCCGATCTCACGCGCGATCGACCGCGCCATTCCGATCAGACCCGCCTTGGACGCCGCGTAGTTGACCTGCCCGGGGATGCCCGACATCGCGACCACCGACCCGAGGAAGATCATGCGCCCCCACTTCGCGCGCTGCATGCCCTTGGTGGCGCGCTTCGCGCAACGGAAGGCGCCGGTGAGGTTGGCGTCGATGACCTTCTCGAACGACTCCTCGGACAACCGCATCAACAGCATGTTGTCGGTGATGCCGGCGTTGGCGACCAGCACCTCCACCGGACCCTGATGGGCTTCCACCTCCTTGAAGGCACGGTCGAGCGACTCGGAGTCGGTGACGTCGCACTGCACGCCGAACAGTCCTTCGGGTGCGCCGGATCCGCGGTGGGTGACCGCGACCTTGTGCCCGTCGGCAGCGAGGCGACGGGCGACCGCGAGCCCGATCCCGCGATTGCCTCCGGTCACCAAGACCGACCGCGACGGCCGCTGATCGGACTGAGCTTCGTTGCTTGCTGTCATAGATGTCAACCTATCGGGGTCGGGTTCGAGTCCTCGCTGCGGGTATGCGCCCGACGGTCAGGGCAGACGCCGGTTGATGGCGAGGGCCGCGAACGCAGACGCCAGCGCGAACAACGTACCGGCGATGAGCCATGGACGGTAATTGTCGCCGCGTCGTGTCTCGTAGCCGATCTCGCTCTGGAGCTTCTCGTAGACCCGGTTCAGCTCGTCGAGCGACTGCGCGGTGAAGAAGTTGCCACCACTCAGGTTCGCGATCTGCTTGAGCGAGGGGTCGTCGACCGGCACGGGCACCCGGTCACCGTCGAGTTCCACGGTGCCGTACGAGGTTCCGAACGAGATCGTGGAAACTGGCACCCCCTCTTCCTTCGCCTTTCGGGCCGCCGTGAATGCGCCGCGCGGGTCGGTGGGCTCGTCGGGCACGGTCTGCTTGCCGTCGGACAACAAGACGATGTGGGCCGGTGGCGCCGCCTCCGGACCGCCGAGTACCGCATTGAGTGTGCGGATCTGGTCGAGCGCGGCGAAGATGCCTTCGCCGGTCGCGGTCTTGTCGGCCAACACCAGTTTGTCGACCGCCTTCTTGGTCGCGGTGTGGTCGGGCGTCGGCGACACCAAGGTCGAGGGGGTCCCGGCGAAGGAGATGAGACCGAGATTGATGCCCTCGGTCAGATCGTCGGCGAACTTCTTGGCGGCCTCCTGGGCCGCCCGGATACGCGACGGCGCGACGTCGGTGGCGTTCATCGAGCGCGACACGTCCATGACGAGCACCACGGTGGCCTTGTTGCGCGGTACCTGCCGATCGGCCTGCGGACCCGCCATCGCAACGGTCAGCAGGATCAGCGCAACCAGCAGCAGGGCGATCGGAACATGCCGCAGCCGGTTGTGCTGCGGCGGTGAAACCTGGTCGAGCACTTCGAGGTTGGCGAAGGTGAACGCCCGTTTGCGACGCAACCGCTGAACGTAGAAGTAGGTGACCGCGAGGACGACGACAGCCAGCAGCAACAAGAGCCACCACGGGCTCGAGAAGATCCTGCTCATCCCACCCCCGCAGCCAGACCGCGCCGGCGCTGAGCGACGAACTTGATGGTGTCGGTCATCCAGTCGCGGTCGGTGCGCAACGTCAGCACCGGCCCGCCGCAACTACGGATCGTCCGATGCACCTTCTGTTGATGGGCCCGGGCGGCCGCGGCGAAGTCGGCGCGCAGCTTGTCGTTGATCGTCACCTCGCGGATCTCGCCGGACTCGGCGTCGGCCAGGGTCACCTCGCCGACGGCGGGCAGTTCGAGATCGCGTTGGTCGAGCACCTCGACGGCCAACAACTCGTGGTGAGCCGCGATCGCGCGCAGTGACCGCTCCCAGTCGATCGGACCCAGGAAGTCACTGATCACCACGGCGAGCCCCCGACGACGTTGTGGGCGCCGAAGCGCCTCGATCCCGCCCTTGAGGTCGCCGCGCACACCCGGCGCGCTGCGTCGAGTGGTGGCGATCGCCTTCAGCAGCGTCTGTGCGTGCGCGCGACCGCTGCGCGCCGGGATCCTGACGATGTCGTCACCGGTGACAACCAGCGCGCCGTGCCGGTTGCCGCCCTCGGTGGTCAGGTGGACGATCGCGGCGGCCGCTGCGACGGCAAGGTCGCGTTTGGTGCAGTTCGTCGTGCCGAAATCCAGACTCGCCGATGCGTCGACCACCAGCCAGGTCTCCAGCTCACGGTCGGCGATCATCTGCCGGACGTGCGGTTGAGTGGTCCGCGCGGTCACCGACCATTCCATCCGGCGGATGTCGTCGCCGGGCTGATACTCGCGTGCCTCACCCGGTTCGGAGCCCGGACCGGGGATCAGGCCGAGGTGCTCGCCCTGCAGCACACCGTCGAGCTTGCGGCGCACCGTCAGTTCGAGCGTGCGCAACGCAGCCGTCAGTTGGGGTTCCTCGAGCAGTCCAGCACCGAGGTTGGGCAGATCCTTGTTAGCCGCCATACCGCGCTGTCGTCTGGTTCACCTGTGCGGGATTGACCGGGCCGGGAGCACCCTGCGGGGCCGGCGCGGGGTATCCGTTGCCTGCGGGTACCTGCGCACCCGCACCGACTGTGGGCGCTCCGGCCGGATACGACGCCGCGGGCACCTGCTGCGCACCGACCTGCGGCAGTCCGACGGTCTGCAGCACCCGGTTGATGACCTGATCGGCGTCGATCTCGTCCGCGAGCGCGTCGTAGCTGAGCACCAAGCGGTGCCGCAGCACGTCGGGCATGATCTCGACGATGTCCTGGGGCACGACGTAATCGCGCCCGCGGACGAGTGCCAGCGCACGGGCGGCCGCGACGATGCCCAGCGTCGCACGCGGGGACGCACCGTAGGAGAGCCAGGCCGCGACGTCGGTGAGTCCGAGTTCGGCCGGCCGTCGGGTCGCGTTGATCACCCGCACCACGTAGTCGACGAGGGCGTGGTGGACGAACACGTTCGCGGCGGTCTTCTGCAGCCGCAGCATGGCGGCCGGATCGAGCACCTGCGACGCAGTGGGCGGCACGTTGCCCATCCGGTAGACGATCTCGCGTTCTTCCTCGACCGACGGATAGTCGACCAGGATCTTGAACAGGAAGCGGTCGCGCTGCGCTTCCGGTAGCGGATAGACGCCTTCGTTCTCGATCGGGTTCTGGGTGGCCATCACCAGGAACGGGTCGGGCATCGGGTACGTGGTGCCACCGATCGACACGTGCCGCTCGGCCATCACCTCGAGGAGCGCCGACTGCACCTTGGCGGGAGCGCGGTTGATCTCGTCGGCGAGCAGGAAGTTCGCGACCACGGGTCCGAGTTCGGTGTCGAACTCCTCGCGTCCCTGCCGGTAGATCCGGGTGCCGATCAGGTCGGTGGGCACGAGGTCGGGAGTGAACTGGACGCGGGAGAACGAGCCGCCGACCACGGTGGCAAAGGTCTCCACCGCCAGCGTCTTGGCGACGCCGGGGACGCCCTCGAGGAGGATGTGGCCGCGCGCGAGCAATCCGACCAGAATGCGCTCGACGAGCTGATCCTGTCCGACGATGACGCGCTTTACCTCGTAGATCGCTCGTTCGAGCAATTTGACGTCGGCGTCGGTCAGCACCGTCTCGCCGGCAGCGGATGCTGAACCGCTCTTGTCCAGCGAGGTCTCGCGTTGGGGGTGCGATGAGGTCAACCCGTGCTCCTGTCCGTACCGGTCTGGTCCGTGCCGGTGGGACCGTCGTCCGACGGGTACCCCCACCCGCGGGCATGCTGCCCGATGTCCGTGACACCAGCCGCCCCGTTCATCGGGAATCGACTCACGTCACACGTGTGCATGCCAGCCTAGCCGCGTCAACTGAAAACGGGCCAAGAAGGGTGGGCGCGCCGTCCGATGGTCGATCGATTGATCGTCGATCAACCGTGCGCCGGGAGACGTCCGACCCAGAGGATGTCCAACGCACAGAGTCCGACTCAGAGGAGCCGCACGACGTTGGGCATCGCACCGTCGGTCCGCAGCGGCGACACCTTGACCACGTCACCGGACTGCGGGGCCTCCACCATCTTGTTGTCGCCGAGGTAGAGCGCGACGTGCTGGCTGGCGTTGGGGCCGTAGAAGATCATGTCGCCGCGTCGTATCTGTGACAGCGGCACCTGCGGACCGGACGTGTACTGATAGCCGGTGTAGTGCGGTAGCTCGATGCCGACGCCCGCGAACGCGTAGATCATCAGGCCCGAGCAGTCGAACCCTGTCTTGTTGTAGTCGCCGAAGCTGTCGGCGACACCGCCGTCACGAATGCCCTGGGTCGGGCCGTTCGCGTTGCCGCCGCCCCACGCGTAGGGGACGTTGAGCTGCGAGAGCGCGCGATTCACCACGAGTTCGACGGCCTGCGGACCGCGCAGGCCCGGGCGGACCTGGCCGTTGCCCGACGAACTGCCGAACAGCGATCCCAGACTGCCCGATCCGAGGCGCGCGATCAGCGAGTTCCCGCTGCTGCCCGTCATGTCCGAGCCGCCGATACCGAGTTCGTTGAGCAACTGGGATTGCGGGAGTTGCTGTTGGCCGACGATGGCCGCGAGTGCCTTCTGCCCGAGGTCGAGCGCCAGCCTGGCGGCTGCTTCCGCCGCGACGGCCAGGGCCTGGTTGTCTCCCGCTGCCGGTGTGGCGCTCGGGCCTGCCGGCCGGCCCGGCATGGGCGGGAACAGGTTGGACAGCAATTCGGCGGCCGACGGGCCGGCGGCCACCTTGCGCGGCTGCACTCCCCGCAACCGGTCGAGGCGGGCCTGGGTGTTGTCGCGCTGCTGGATCAAGGTGGTTCGACGCTGACGTTCGGTGCTGAGAGCGCTGCGTGCCTGGTTGAACGCACCGAGCGCGTCGGTCCGGCGCTGTGCGGCGCTCGTTGCCGCGAAGGCCGCCTGACGTTTCGTCGCCTCGGCGGCCGCGACGCGGTTCGCCTGCTGATTGCGGGCCACCTGAAGGCGGCGGATGGTGCCCTGATGCTGCTCGCTGATCTGATCGAGCAACGTCATCCGGTCGAGTATCGACTGCGGGTCGGGCGATGACGCGTAGTTGGCCATCGAGCCCTGTTCGCCGCCCTGACGATAGGCCTGCCGGACAAAGTGGTCGAACTCGCGCTGAGCGGCGACCACTGCGCGGCCCGAGTCGCGCAGCGCACGCTGGGCGCCTTGCGCGGCGACTGTGGCCAGCCGCTGAGCGGCCACCGAGTTCTGGTAGTCGACGAGCGACCGATTCACGAACTCTTGCCGCACGGCGAGCGCGTCGTCGAGGTCGGCAATGTTCTGGTTCACCTGCGCGAGCTGATTGATGAGTCCCGACACCGGAGATGCCGGGCGGCTCGCACCGGGCGCCCCCATCGCGCCACCGACGCCGACGACCCCTAGCAGACCTGCGGCCATCAGTGCCCCCAGGCGCGCCGGCCACGACGCCCGGTGGCCCGCACCGGTTGTACCTCGCGTCACTGAGAACTCCTTGCCGATCTGTTCGGGATGAGCCATCCCGCACTCGTTCGTTGCCGGATGCGAACCATCCCCCGCCACGGTGGTCATCTACTGCACCATGCAGCACATGAGACCCTGAAAGCGACTTCTGCATCACATGTGACATCAGAACCGTACGTCACATCAGACACATCGGAAAAGCGCAATCGTGAATTACATTCACGTGATTACCTGCGAAAATGCCGTGAACTGGCCAAAAGGGCCACCCGACCGGAAGGTCTCAACTTCGCAACACTCAGCGACGGTCGGACAGGTGCACGCGTTACGCGTCGGACGCATGCGGTAGGGGCGCAGCGTCCATCTCGGCCACCACAACAGAAACCTGAACTGTGGTCAGCGACCGTCGGCAGTTCCCAAGGTCTCGGACTCCAATGCGTTCGAAACCACGTCGTCGTTGCGCCGCCGACGAAGGGTCTTCAGCCTGCCGAGAACCGCACCGACGCCGACCACGACGATCAGCACCAACGTGATGATCGTCCAATCCAGGGTCGGGGCAGTCATCTGGTCGACCATCTGCCCGGCAGCGGCTGCGGGCTGGCGAAGATCGAGGTTGTTGGTGGCCTGTTCTTGGACAAACCGACTGAACTCGGGCGAGGTACTGCCGACGGAGTTGGGACCGAGGACGATCACCGTGCCGCCGACCTCCGGTTGCAGCGTGGTCGCGATGTCGCGGTAGATCGTGTAGGTGGGCTGCTGCGTCTTCACCACGACGAGACTGATGTCGTGGCCGTTGGCCTTCGCATCGGCCACGACCTTGCGCAGAGCAGCCACCTGATCGGGATTGTCGGGCGCGGCCACGTGGTCGTCGCGGATGTCGGTGGCCAGTTGACCCATGTCGACGCCGGTGAGTCCTGGGATCGTCGGCGCATCGTTGCTTCCGGCCTCGGTTCCCGGCGAACCGGGCACCTGCGGATCGGGACTCATCGGGGGTTCCTCACGTCAACGTTTCGCCGCCATTAAATTCACGCGGACACTTCTCTCCTCGCCAAACCTAGTCAAGCACCGTACGACAGAATGAAGTGGGCTGGCGCATTCCGCTCGAAGTACTCGGGGCGGGCGTGTCGATGGGGCGTGTCGTGTCGCAACAACTTGTTAGCAGTACGCTCGTACTGTTAACATGGATGTATCGCCGCGGTGCCCTCCGCGGCCACTCGTCTCGACGGAATGCCGACGCGTCCCGGGGACGAGTGACACCGGCGCAGCCCGTCGGTGATGGTCAGTGTCGACGAACGGGCGGCGTTCGCCGACGAGATCGAGCGGGTGGCTCATCCCTGAACCACCCGCACAGTTCGAGCACCGCCGGCGCAGCCCGTCGGCACCAGAGGAGAGTGGATCAGACGTGAGTATCAATTCGTTCGACGCCCGCGGGACCCTCGAGGTCGGCGACCAGAGTTACGAGATCTTCCGGCTCAATGCCGTCAAGGGAACCGAAAAACTCCCCTATTCATTGAAGGTCCTCGCCGAGAACCTGTTGCGCACCGAAGACGGCGCGAACATCACCACCGAACACATCGAGGCAATCGCCAACTGGGATCCCACGGCTGAGCCGGACATCGAGATCCAGTTCACGCCGGCGCGTGTGATCATGCAGGACTTCACCGGTGTCCCCTGCGTGGTCGACCTGGCCACCATGCGTGAGGCCGTCGGCCGCCTCGGTGGCGACCCGACCAAGGTCAACCCGCTGGCCCCGGCCGAACTGGTCATCGACCACTCGGTCATCCTCGACGTCTTCGGCCGCGCCGACGCCTTCGAGCGCAACGTCGAACTCGAGTACGAGCGCAACGGCGAGCGCTACCAATTCCTGCGTTGGGGCCAGACCGCCTTCGACGACTTCAAGGTCGTCCCCCCGGGCACCGGCATCGTGCACCAGGTGAACATCGAGCACTTGGCGCGCTCGATCATGGTGCGTAACGGCCAGGCCTACCCCGACACCTGCGTCGGCACCGACTCGCACACCACGATGGAGAACGGCCTCGGCGTCCTGGGCTGGGGCGTCGGCGGTATCGAGGCCGAGGCCGCGATGCTCGGCCAGCCGATCTCGATGCTCATCCCGCGCGTGGTCGGCTTCAAGCTGACCGGACAGATCAGCCCCGGCGTGACCGCCACCGACGTGGTCCTCACCGTCACCGAGATGCTGCGCAAGCACGGCGTCGTCGGCAAGTTCGTCGAGTTCTACGGCGAAGGTGTGGCCGAGGTCCCCCTTGCCAACCGCGCCACGCTGGGCAACATGAGCCCCGAATTCGGTTCCACCGCAGCGATGTTCCCGATCGACGAGGAGACCGTCAACTACCTGCGCCTCACCGGCCGTCCCGACGAGCAACTCGCGCTCGTCGAGGCCTACGCCAAGGAACAGGGCATGTGGCACGACCCCGAGCGCGAGCCGGTCTTCTCCGAATACCTCGAACTCGACCTCGGTTCGGTTGTTCCGTCGATCGCCGGACCGAAGCGTCCGCAGGACCGCATCGAACTGTCCGACGCCAAGACCGCGTTCCGCAAGGACATCCACAACTACGTGGAAGAGGGCAACACCCCGCAGCACACCAACGTCGACGAGGCCGTGGAGGAGTCCTTCCCGGCATCGGATCCGGCCACGCTGTCCTTCGCCGAGGAGGACGCCGTGGTGGTGCATTCGGCCGCCAACGGCGCAGAGGGCCGTCCGACGAAGCCGATCAAGGTGCTCGACGAAGAACGCGGCGAGTTCATCCTCGACCACGGCGCCGTGGTGGTCGCAGGCATCACCTCCTGCACCAACACCTCCAACCCGTCGGTCATGCTGGGCGCGGCCCTGCTGGCCAAGAAGGCCGTCGAGAAGGGCCTGTCGAGCAAGCCGTGGGTGAAGACCAACATGGCGCCGGGCTCGCAGGTGGTCAACGACTACTACGAGAAGGCCGGCGTGTGGCCCTACCTGGAGAAGCTGGGCTTCTTCCTCGGTGGCTACGGCTGTACCACCTGCATCGGTAACACCGGACCGCTGCCCGAGGCCATCTCCAAGGCCATCAACGACAACGACCTCACCGCCACCGCGGTGCTGTCGGGCAACCGCAACTTCGAGGGTCGCATCTCCCCCGACGTCAAGATGAACTATCTCGCCTCGCCGCCGCTGGTCATCGCGTACGCCATCGCGGGAACGATGGACTTCGACTTCGAGACCGACCCGCTGGGCAAGGACACCGAGGGCAACGACGTCTTCCTCAAGGACATCTGGCCGACGGCGAAGGAGATCGAGGAGGTCATCGCCGGTTCTATCAACCAGGAGATGTTCGCCGACTCCTACAAGGACGTCTTCGCCGGAGACGAGCGCTGGCAGAGCCTGCCGACGCCGGAGGGCAAGACCTTCGACTGGGACGACGACTCGACCTACGTCGCGAAGGCGCCGTACTTCGACGACATGGATCTGGAGCCCTCGCCGGTGTCCGACATCAAAGGCGCGCGCGTGATGGCGGTGCTGGGCGATTCGGTCACCACCGACCACATCTCCCCCGCCGGTCCGATCAAGCCGGGCACCCCGGCGGCGCAGTACCTCGATTCCAAGGGTGTGGCCCGCAAGGACTACAACTCGCTGGGTTCGCGGCGTGGCAACCACGAGGTGATGATCCGCGGCACCTTCGCCAACATCCGTCTGCAGAACCGTCTGCTCGACGGTGTGACCGGCGGCTACACCCGCGACTTCACCCAGGAGGGCGGCCCGCAGTCGTTCATCTACGACGCCTGCCAGAACTACAAGGAGGCCGGCACACCGCTGGTCGTGCTCGGTGGCAAGGAGTACGGATCGGGCTCGTCGCGTGACTGGGCGGCCAAGGGCACGATGCTGCTCGGCGTGAAGGCCGTCATCGTCGAGTCCTTCGAGCGCATCCACCGCTCGAACCTGATCGGCATGGGTGTGATCCCGCTGCAGTTCCCGGACGGCGAGTCCTACTCGTCGCTGGGTCTCGACGGCACCGAGGTGTTCGACATCAGCGGCATCGAGGAACTCAACGACGGTAAGACGCCGAAGACCGTGCACGTCACCGCGACCAAGGAGGACGGCTCGGTCATCGAGTTCGACGCCAAGGTTCGCATCGACACCCCCGGCGAGGCCGATTACTACCGCAACGGAGGCATCCTGCAGTACGTGCTGCGCAACATGATCAAGAGCTGATCATGATGTCGGTGATCAGGCGATCGACGATCCGGGGAGAAGTCGGTGCCCAAGGTCAGCGATGATCGTCTGGCCGCGCGTCGTCGGGAGATTCTCGACGGCGCGCGGCACTGCTTCGCCGAGTACGGCTACGACGGTGCGACAGTGAAGCGCATCGAAGAGTCGACCGGGATGTCACGCGGCGCGATCTTCCATCACTTCCGGGACAAAGAGGCGCTCTTTCTCGCCCTGGCGCGCGAGGACGCCGAGCGGATGGCCGACGTCGCAGCCGAACAGGGACTCGTGCAGGTCATGCGTGACATGCTCGCCCGCCCACAGGATTTCGACTGGCTGGGTACCCGCCTGGAGATCGCCCGCAAACTCCGGACCGACGCAGCCTTCCGGGATGCGTGGACTGCGCACTCCCTCGACCTGGAAAAGGCGACCCTCGACCGACTCGAACGCGGTCGCGAAGCCGGGCGGCTGCGCGAGGACGTCCCCACCGACGTGCTGCTGGACTACCTCGACCTCGTCCTCGACGGACTCATCACCCGGCTCGCGTCGGGACGTCCCACCGATGATCTGCACGCGGTTCTCGACCTGGTCGAGGAGTCGGTGCGCGCACCGCGTTCGGCGACCTACGACCAGGCGGCGGCGCGTACCTGAGCGTTCTCAGCAAACCTTCAGGTAGGGTACCCTAAGTTAGCTGTCGTGGACGCACCCGATCGGCCTGAACACTTCCTGCTCACACGGCGCTCGCTGCTCAAAGGAGCTGCCGCTGCGGGCGCAATCACCGCCGCCACGGCAGCTATCGGACGCGGAGCCGGCGCCACGGCCGCCGCCGAACGCGGCACCGCGATCGTCATCGGCAGCGGATTCGGCGGTGCCGTCGCGGCACTTCGCCTTGGACAGGCAGGCTTTCGGACAACGGTATTCGAACGCGGACGACGCTGGCCGATTCGTCCAGACGGCAACACCTTTGCCACTTTCGATCGGCCCGACCGCCGAGCCGCCTGGTTCTCCGACACCGCAGGCATCTCCAGCTCGTTGCAGGTCCCGGTCGAGCGTTACCCGGGCGTCCTGGATGCGATCAAGGGCAACGGCATCGAGTCCGTCTACGGCGCGGGCGTGGGCGGCGGATCTCTTGTGTTCGGCGCCTTTTCGGCTCAGCCCGACAAACCCGATTTCGAGATGCTGTTCCCCGGCGGCACCGACTACGACGGTCTCGCGCGGACCTACTATCCGCGCGCTCGGCGCATGCTCAACGCGACACCGCTGCCACCGGACATCCTCGCCCACCCCAACTACGTCGGCGCCCGATCGTGGTTGCGGACGGTCGCACGTTACGGAGTCCGGCCGAGCTTCATCGACTACTCCATCAACTGGGACCTCGTCCGCAAGGAACTCTCCGGGCGCGTCCGGCCAGGCGTCAGCATCGGCGACCTCTCCTACGGCGTGAACAGCGGGGCCAAGAACTCGGTCGACCACAACTACCTGCCGGCCGCCGAGGCCACGGGCAACGTCACCATCAAGCCGATGCACGAGGTCTTCGAGATCCGACCACGCAGCCGCCGACGGGGATTCGTCGTGCGGGCCCGGGTGATCGACGACAAGCACCGCACGCTCCGGATCGTCACCGCCGAGGCCGACCACCTGTTCCTCGCGGCCGGCTCGTATCACACGACGTCGTTGCTGGTCCGCGCCCGCGCGCACGGAACCCTGCCCCGACTGTCGCCGAGGATCGGTGACGGGTTCGGCGGCAACGGCGACTTCCTCATCGTGCGGACCGCACTGCGCGAGCAGTACGGTCCGATCCAGGGCGGACCCGGCTACAGCCGGCTTCGGGAGGACCGCCTGCCCGGCGGCCCCGCAGCGATCGTCTACCAGGCGAGTCCTTTCCCGTCTCCCCTCGGTGGCACCGCAACCACACATCTCATTCAGGTACACACCGACGAACGCGGCACCATCGACTACGACCACGCCACCAGGGGCACCCAGCTCAACTATCCGTATCCCGAGGGAACGAGCGTCCTCGATCGGCGCGGGGCCGCGTTCGCCCAGCACTTCCACGAACGCACCGAAACCCGATACGGCTTCCCGCAGAACGGCATTCCGCTGTACTCGCGCAGTTTCGGATTCGGTTCCGGTAGTACCTTCCACGGGCTGGGTGGCGTCGTCATCGGGCAAGCGGCCACAGCCGACGGCGGGGTCAAGGGCTACGACGACCTCTATGTGGTCGACGGTTCGTTCTGCCCCGGCGCCGTCGGGCTCGTCAACCCGTCCCTCACGATCACCGCACTCGCCGAGCGCACGATGGATCGTTTCCTCGCCCGACACTGACGTTGGCGGCGCGTCAGGTACTGTGATGCCGAGCACGTCCGAGCGCTCGCTCGGCTGCCATCACATGCATTCCTGACCTGCAGAGGAGAGACTGCCGTGTTTCCTGGAGTCTTCGCCAAGTCCACCCCGGACAAGCCCGCCGTGATCCGCGCCGCCACCGGAGAACAGCTCACGTACGCCGAGCTCGACCAGAACTCCACGCGCCTGGCGAATCACCTTGAGTCACTGGGACTCCGGCCGGGCGACTGCATCGCGATGGTGTCGGCGAACGACCTGCACATGTTCGAGGTGTACTGGGCCGCGCTGCGCAGCGGACTGTACGTGACGGCAATCAACCACCACCTGACCGCCGCGGAGACCAACTACATCCTCGCCGACTGCAACGCTCAGGTGCTGTTCGCCGGCGCGTCGGTGTCCGACGCCGTCGCCGACTCCGCAGAGATCGATGCGCTGAAGCGGCCCGGGCATCGACTCTCCTGGGGCGGCGAGATCCCGGGCTTCGACTCCTACGAGACTGCGCTCGCTGCTGCGTCCGACGCGTCACGCACCGATCAGCCACGCGGTACCGACATGCTCTACTCCTCGGGAACCACCGGACGGCCCAAGGGCATCAAGACGCCGATGCCGCAGGGGCAGGTCGATGAAATCCCCGACGCCTACACCGCGATCTTCGCGCCGATGTACGGCTTCGACCCGACGGCGGTCTACTTGTCCCCGGCGCCGCTGTATCACGCTGCACCGCTGCGGTATTGCGGCGTGACGAATTCGGTCGGCGGAACCGTGGTGTTCCTCGACCGCTTCGATCCGCAAGACGCACTGGCCGCGATCGAGAAGTACCACGCGACACACAGCCAGTGGGTCCCGACCATGTTCATCCGAATGCTGAAACTTCCGGCCGACATCCGCGCCAAGTACGACGTCGGCAGCTTGAAGCTGGCCGTTCACGCGGCAGCGCCGTGCCCGGTTGAGGTGAAGCAGGCGATGATCGAGTGGTGGGGTCCGGTGATCCACGAGTACTACGCATCGACCGAGGCGGCAGGCGCAACCTTCATCGGACCGCAGGAAGCGCTCGACCATCCCGGCTCGGTCGGCAAGCCGCTGCTCGGCGTCATCCACATCTGCGATGAGGACGGCAAGGAAGTGCCCACCGGAGAGGTCGGGCAGGTCTACTTCGAACGCGACGAGGTGCCGTTCCAGTACCACAACGATCCGGAGAAGACACGGAAATCTCAGCACCCCGAGCACGAGAACTGGTCCACCACAGGCGATGTCGGGTATGTCGATGCCGACGGCTACCTGTATCTGACCGACCGCAAGGCGTTCATGATCATCTCCGGCGGGGTCAACATCTACCCGCAGGAGGCAGAGAATGTTCTCATCAACCACCCGGCCGTGTTCGACGTCGCGGTGATCGGAGTGCCCGACCCCGACCTCGGCGAGGTCGCCAAGGCGTGCGTCCAGCTCGCCGACGGCCGACTACCGTCCGACGAGCTCGCCGATGAGCTGATCGCTTTCACCAAGGAATCCATCGCCGCCTACAAGGCGCCGCGTTCGGTCGACTTCGTCTCTGAATTGCCACGCACACCCACCGGTAAGCTCGTCAAAGGCGAGCTGCGGAAGCAGTACTGGCCCGCAGCGGCGGTGTAGTCACGAGCGAAGGATGGGGTATGGCCGACGAAACAGACCGGGATCACGCGCTTCGAGCGGCAACCCGCAACGACATCGGCCAAGACGTCATTGCGGTACTGCGCGCCAACCGGTGGGACGACATCCTGCAGGCAGCAGGCGAAGGACTGCTGGTCGCGCTCGCGTCGAAGACCGACGGTGCCACCGAGTTGGCCGAGCAGTGTGTCGCGGCCCTTCGGGAGCGTGAATGGTATGGCGACGACGAGCTGGCCGACCAGATCGAATCTGCGCTCGGGACAGGTGCCACGCCACTGCTGAAGGAGCTGAAAGTCGATCTCGAGATGATCTCGTCGTCACTCGAAGGCGACCCGATGCAGGGCGGGGGCCGAATCGACCTGACGGACGGAACGGTCTACCCGGACTTCATGTTCGAATCCGGCGTCGCCGACCTCGACGACATGGGAATGACCGAAGACAATCTCGAGGACCCCGACCGGTGGCTCTCCATCGACTGCGAGGGGTCACGTCAGGGCTATCGCGACATGGAGAAGTTCATCGCGTGGGAGGTCGAGGACGAACACCTCGCCGAACTGCTCGGCATGGCGATCGAGGGTCGCGGCGCTTTCCGGCGCTTCCGAGATGTGCTGCACCGCAAGGCCGACTCCCACCCGGACATGCTCACCCGCTGGAACAACTTCAGCGATGAGCGCAAGACCGGCCGTGCGCGGGAGTGGCTGGCCGGCAACGGCTATCGCCCGGCGATCGGGAACCCCTTTTGATCAGGCGAGTTCGATGAGTTCCTGGTACTCGTCCGACCAGTGATCCTCGGTGCCGTCGGGCAGCAGGATCACGCGCTGCGGGTCCAGTGCCGCGGCGGCGCCGGGGTCGTGGGTGACGAGCACGACAGCCCCGGTGTAGCTGCGCAATGCGTCGAGCACCTGTTCGCGCGAGATCGGGTCGAGGTTGTTGGTCGGCTCGTCGAGCAGCAGCACATTCGCCGCCGACGACACCAGACCGGCGAGCGTCAGACGGGTCTTCTCACCGCCGGACAGGGTGCCCGCCGGCTGATCGAGCTGAGCGCCGGAGAACATGAACGCACCCAGCAGTCCGCGCAGATCCTGCTCCCCCGCGTCGGGCGCCGCATGTCGGATGTTCTCCCACACGGAGGCCATGTCGTCGAGCGTGTCGTGCTCCTGCGCGAAATACCCGACCTTGAGGCCGTACCCCGGCTCCAGTTTGCCGGTATCCGGTTTCTCCACGCCCGCAAGAAGTTTGAGGAGCGTGGTCTTGCCCGCACCGTTGAGGCCGAGGATCACGACGCGGCTGCCCTTGTCGATCGCCAGGTCGACCCCGGTGAAGATCTCCAGCGAGCCGTAGCTCTTGGACAGCCCGGCCGCCATCAGCGGGGTCTTGCCGCACGCCGCGGGCTCCGGGAAGCGGATGCGCGCGGTACGGTCGGCCACCCGCTCGTCGTCGAGGGCGTCGAGCATCCGATCGGCGCGCTTGAGCATGTTCTGCGCCGCCGTCGCCTTGGTGGCCTTGGCACCGAGTTTGGCCGCCTGCGTGCGCAGGGCCGACGCCTTCTTCTCTGCGTTGGCCCGCTCGCGCCGACGACGCTGTTCGTCGGTGGCACGCGCGTCGAGATAGCGCTGCCACCCCATGTTGTAGACATCGGCCTCGCCGCGCACCGCGTCGAGGAACCAGACCCGGTTCACCACATCGGCGAGAAGGTCGACGTCGTGGCTGATCACCACCAGGCCGCCCTCGTGGTTCTGCAGGAACCCGCGCAGCCATGCGATCGAGTCGGCGTCGAGGTGGTTGGTCGGCTCGTCGAGCAACAGGGTGGTGTCGGATTTCCCGGAGTCGTCGGACGCCGCGAACAGGATGCGTGCCAACTCGATGCGACGACGCTGACCGCCAGACAATGTGCGTAACGGCTGGGCCAGCACCCGGTCGGGCAGGCCCAGGCTGTGGCAGATGCGCGCCGCGTCGGATTCGGCAACATACCCACCGAGGTCGGCGAACCGCTCCTCCAGACGCCCGTAACGCGCCACTGCCTTGTCACGCGCGCGATCGTCGGCGGCCTCGGCCATCTGCGCCTGCTGCTTCTCCATGTCGCGCAGGATCGCGTCCAGACCGCGCGCCGAGAGCACCCGGTCCTTGGCCAGCACGTCGAGGTCGCCCTCCTTCGGATCCTGCGGAAGGTAGCCGAGATCGCCGGACCGGCGGATCTCACCGGCGTAGGGCTCGGTCTCGCCGGCCAGGATGCGCAGAGTGGTGGTCTTGCCGGCTCCGTTACGCCCCACCAAACCGATCCGGTCGCCGGGCTGGATGCGCAGTGCGTCGCCGGGCGCCGACAGCAGGGTCCGAGCGCCCGCTCGAACTTCCAGGTCGGTCGCGGTGATCACGACGGACCAGTCTACCGGTGCATGTCAGCGGGATTTTCCACCCGGACCGCACCCGGACGTCGCGACGGGAAGGATACGGTGATCGACGTGACGCAACCCACAGCAATCCCGAGCACATCCGACCTGTCCGGCAAGTCCGCGCTGGTGACCGGCGCCAGTCGCGGCATCGGTCTGGGCATCGCCACCGAACTGGCCCGACGCGGTGCATCGGTGGTCATCACCGGCCGCAAACCCGAGCCACTTGCCGCCGCTGCCGACGAGATCCGCGCTGCGGTTCCCGAGGCCCGGGTCGTCGACTGCCCCGGCAACACCGGTGATGAAACTCACCGCACCGAAGCGGTCGCCGCGACGGTCGAACTCGGCGGGGCCATCGACATCCTGGTCAACAACACCGGGATCAACCCGCTGTTCGGTCCGCTGATGGATGCCGATCTGGGGGCCTTCCGCAAGATCTTCGACACCAACGTGGTTGCGGGTCTGGGCTTCATCCAGGAGGCGTTCCGCGCCGGCATGTCCGATCGCGGTGGCGCGGTCGTGAACATCGCCTCCGTCGCCGGTCTGCGGTCGACCGGGGTGATCGCCGCCTATGGCGCGTCCAAGGCCGCGATGATCCGCCTGACATCGGAGTTGGCCTGGGAGCTCGGCAGCAACAACATCCGCGTCAACGCGATCGCACCCGCCATCATCCGCACCCGGTTCGCCAAGGACCTGATCGCCGGCGAGAACGAAGCCCGCGCCATCAAGGGCTATCCCCTCGGCCGACTCGGCGAGACCGAGGACATCGCCCGCGCCGCCGCGTTCCTGGCCAGCGACGAAGCCGTGTGGATCACCGGCCAGACGCTGGCGGTCGACGGCGGCCTGCTCTCGACCGGCAATATGTAACCGTGGCCGACGGGACCGAGGCGTGACCGAGGCGATCGTCGTCGGGGCCGGTCCGTCGGGCCGAGCCCTGGCGCATCGGCTCTTGCGCGAGGGTGTCGCAGTGACCCTCGTGGACCCGGCACCGCATCGCGCATGGCGCGCGACCTATGCCTGCTGGACCGACGAACTGCCCCACTGGCTGCCCACGGACTCCATTGCTGCCCAAGTGAATTCGGTCGACATGCGGTCCACGGAGCGGGTGGCGGTTCGACGCGGTTACACCGTCCTCGACGTCGAAGGGCTGCAGTCGGTCCTCGACGTCTCCGACGCCCACGTCATCGTCGACCGTACCGTCGCGGTACACCCCGATCGGGTCACCCTGCGCTCAGGTGAGCACATCGTGGCAGACATCGTCGTCGATGCCCGCGGAATCACCGGTCGCGGCGCCCGACAAACCGCGTTCGGGCGGATCGTGCCACGCAGCCAAGCACTCCCCGTGCTCGACGGCGCCGAAGCCATCCTCATGGACTGGGGTGTGTTCCCGGGCCTCGACTCTCAAGCCCCACCGTCGTTCCTCTACGCCATTCCGCTCGACGACAACCGCGTCCTACTCGAGGAGACGTGCCTGGCCGGCGACCCGGCGTTGCCGCCCAGCGAGCTACGCCGACGGCTCGACGCTCGCCTGGCCCATCTGTCGTTGACCCAAATCGACGACGAGATCGTCTCCTTCGGCCTCTTCGGCGAGAGCAGCCCGTGGCGCAGCGAGGTGATGGAGTTCGGCGCACGTGGCGGGCTGATGCATCCGGCCACCGGCTACAGCGTCGCAGCGTCACTGCAAGCAGCCGAGGTGGTGGCGAAAGCGGCTGCCGCACAGAAGGACCCGAACGACGCTATCTGGTCGCTCTCGGCCCGGCAGGTCTATCGGCTGCGACGCGCGGGACTGCGATCACTTCTGTCATTCGACGCTCCCCAGACCCGACGATTCTTCGACACCTTCGCCCACCTCCCCGTCGGCCGGCAACGCGCCTATCTGTCCGAGCGCGAGAACCTTTCGGGAGTGCTGACCACGATGACGAATCTGTTCACGGCGGCGGGCAGCAGTACACGCGGGGCGATGATCCGCTCGGTGCTCGGGCGGTGATTGCGTGTTCGACGACTCGGTGCCTGACCCGTCACTGATCGATCTTGCGCTGTTCGTGGAGCGGCCACCCCGGGTTGTGTGGCGCGCGCTGACGGAGCCAGAGCTGATCGCCGGATGGCTCTCGCCGGTGATCGGCTTTGCGCCCGTGGTCGGGACAACGTTCATCGTTCAAGTGGCGGTACGCGATAGACCCGACGCCGAGATGGCGTGTCAGGTCGTTGCGGCCGACGAGCCCGGGCACCTCGCCTACAGTTGGACCGACCTTCGTGGGAATCCGCCCCAGCGCTGGATGATGGACTACCGACTGCTTCCGCATGGCCGGGGTACCCGGTTGTTCTGGCAGATGAGCGGTTTCGACATTGCGGACCGCTATCAGCGATACGCGCGCAACGGGATCGAGCGGTCCTGGAATCGAACGCTACTGCCAAGGTTGACCGACGTCGTGAACATGTTGGGAGACACGCCCTAGGGAGATCACTGCGACCGCAATGTCCGCCACTGCGCGACCACTTCATCGACGTCGACGGTATGAGCGGTGATCAGCGACGGCATGCCGGCGCGAGTCGCGAGATGCGCTTCGCGCACGCGCCGGTTGAAGTCGGTGAGGATGTCGCGGACCGCGTCCTCGTCGGCGATGCCGCGGAGCGACTCCGGGAAACCTTGTGCCTCTTTGCGCAACTGAAGAGGTGCGGGCAGCAGTGCCGACGAGTCGAGGTTCTCGTCGCGGATCTTGCGTTTGACCCACCAGTCCGGATCGTCGGCGTCGGAGAGGTCGAGGGGTTTGCCCATGCCGGGCAGGTTGTCGAACTCACCGCGCTCGGTGGCCTCGCGGATCATCTTCTCCACCCGGGACTCCCCGACCGGCGGGCGCCACCGGCGGATGCGTCGAAAATGGCCCTCGGATTCGGACATGATTCCAGCCTGCCTGCCGAGCGCCGACCAGACAAGCTGTTTCGCTCCTCCCTCTCGTCCGCATCGCTATCGTTGCCGGACATGACCGTACGCGTACACCACCTCAACTGCGGAAGCATGCGTCCGCTGGCCTCGCCCCGCATGATCTGCCATGTTCTGGCCGTCGAGACCGACGACGGCATCGTGGTCGTCGACACCGGATTCGGGCTGTGCGACATCGAGCAGCCGACTCGACTCGGGCTGATGGGAAAGGTGCTCCGGCCCGACCTGAAGTACGAGGAGACGGCGATCGCACAGATCGAAGCACTCGACTTCGACCGGCGAGATGTGCGGCATGTGGTGGTCACACACCTTGATCTCGACCATGCAGGCGGAATCGCCGACTTCCCCGAGGCAACCCTCCACGTCACCGACAGCGAGTATCAGTACGCCGGGACCGCACCCGGCTTGTCGGCGAAGATTCGCTACGGCTCGTGGCGCTCGACACCAGAACCCACCGTCGAGCGGTACGCCGAATTCACCACGCCCTGGCATGGTTTCGACGCCGCACCAGTGAGGGGCGTCGGGGATTCCGTGCTCTTGGTCTCGCTGCCGGGGCACACTCCGGGACATGCCGGGGTCGCCGTCAACACAGGTGACCGCTGGCTCCTACACTGCGGCGACGCCTTCTATCACCACGCGACCATTCGCGGTGGCTCCGTGCCATTCGTTGTGCGCACCAGTGAGGGCATCTCGGCCATCAGCCGACGAGTGGCAAAGGACACACGCCGCCGATTGTCTGCAACGTTCGGTAAAGGCGAGCTGCCTGTCGACGTCGTGTGCGCCCACGATCCGGTGCTCCTGGGCGACCACAAGAAGACATCCGGCAGCGGCTGAGAAGCGCGTCGCGAGATCGTCTCAGACGGTAAAACCCAAGGCGCGCAACTGTTCTCGGCCGTCGTCGGTGATCTTGTCGGGTCCCCACGGCGGCAGCCAGACCCAGTTGATCTCCATGTCGGTACACAGTCCGCTGTTGACCAGGGCGCCGCGGGATTGATCCTCGATGACGTCGGTCAGCGGGCAGGCCGCCGAGGTGAGGGTCATGTCGATCTTGGCGACCGCGTCGTCGGTGATCTCGATGCCGTAGACCAATCCGAGGTCGACGACGTTGATGCCCAGTTCCGGGTCGACGACGTCGCGCATCGCCTCCTCGACATCCTCCAGCGCCGGCAAAGACGTGGCCGGCGCGGAAGGGGTTCCGGCCGGACCCGTCTCCGCGGTGGGCGCCCCGGAAGACTCAGGTGCCTCGGTGGTGGTGGTTTCGTCACTCATGCTGACTCCGCTCGGTCGTCGATGGTCTGTGCGAGCGCGTCTTTGAAGGCCATCCATCCGAGGAGGGCACATTTCACGCGCGCGGGGTATTTGCTCACTCCGGTCAGGGCGATCCCGTCACCGATGATCTCCTCGTCACCGGGATCCTTGCCGCGGGAGGTCATCATGGCATTGAACGAATCCACGGTCGCCAGAGCCGATTCCACCGATTGGCCGACCAGTTGGTCGTAGAGCACCGACGTGGAGGCCTGCGAGATCGAACATCCTTGCCCGTCGTAGGAGATGTCGGCGATCGTGGCGCCGTCGTCGGAGACCGTGACGCGCAACGTCACCTCGTCGCCGCAGGTGGGGTTGACGTGGTGGACCTCGGCACCGAACGGTTCACGCAGTCCGCGCCCGTGTGGGTGTTTGTAGTGGTCCAGGATCACGTCCTGGTACATCTGCTCCATCCGCATGCACTCACCGGCTCCCGAAGAAGTCCTGGGCACGCACGATTGCTGCCGTCAGTGCGTCGACGTCGGCCAGCGTGTTGTAGGCGGCAAACGAAGCGCGCGCACTCGCGGCGATCCCGAACCGGCGGTGCAGCGGCCACGCGCAGTGATGTCCGACGCGGATGGCGACCCCTTCGTCGTCGAGGATCTGCCCGAGATCGTGGGCATGGATTCCGTCGACCACGAACGAGACTGCCCCACCACGATTCTCGGCGGTCGCCGGCCCGATGATGCGGAGTCCCTCGATCTGCGACAAGCGCTCCAATGCGTAGGCGACCAGCGCATGCTCGTGCTCGGCAATCGCGTTCATACCGATCGCCTCGAGGTAGCGCACCGCCGCGCCCAGGCCGACCGTCTGCGACGTCATCGGCACACCGGCCTCGAACCGCTGCGGAGGCGGCGCGTACGTCGACACCTCCATGGTGACGGTTTCGATCATCGACCCGCCGGTCAGGAAGGGCGGCAACGCATTCAGCAACTCCGCGCGGCCGTAGAGGACACCCACACCCGACGGACCAAACATCTTGTGCCCGGAGAAGGCGGCGAAGTCGACGTCGAGCGCTCGGAAGTCGACCCCCATGTGCGGAACCGACTGGCAGGCGTCGAGCACGACGAGAGCACCGACTGCTCGGGCCCGGCGCACGAGTTCGGCCACATCGGCGACGGCGCCGGTCACATTCGACTGATGGGTGAACGCAAGCACCTTGACGGTGTCGTCGAGTTCGAGTGAGTCGAGATCGATCCGACCGTCATCGGTGACGCCGTACCAGCGCAGCGTCGCACCCGTCCGGCGGCACAGTTCCTGCCACGGAACGAGATTCGCGTGGTGCTCGAGTTCGGTGATGACGACGGTGTCGCCTCCGCCGAGTTGCCTCCCGCCGAAGATGTCCGCACTGCGATCGTCACCGAGCGTGTAAGACACCAGATTCAACGCCTCGGTGGCGTTCTTGGTGAACACCAGCTCGTCGGCGTCGGCACCGACGAAACGCGCGATCACCTCACGCGCATCCTCATAGGCGTCGGTGGCTTCCTCGGCCAGCTGGTGCGCACCGCGGTGAACAGCGGCGTTGTGCTGGGTCAGGAACTCGCGCTCCGCGTCGAGTACCTGCACGGGCCGCTGCGAGGTGGCCCCGGAGTCCAGGTACACCAACGGTTTCGAATCCCGCACCGTGCGCGACAGAATCGGGAAGTCGGCCCGCAACGCCTCGACGTCGAACGCCGGAGCCGCGGCTTGGGTGGACAGCGTCACTGATGACACCTCCTTCGGTCGGACTCAGCCGGCCTTGGCCGGGGAGGTGAACCGCACGTAGCCGTTCTCCTCGAGTTCGTCGGCAAGTTCGGGACCGCCCGACTCGACGACCCGTCCGTTGACGAACACGTGCACGAACTCGGGCTTGATGTAGCGCAGGATCCGCGTGTAGTGCGTGATCAGCAGGATGCCGCCGTGCTCGTTCTCCTTGTAGCGGTTCACGCCCTCGGACACCACGCGCAACGCGTCGACGTCCAGGCCCGAATCGGTCTCGTCGAGAATCGCGATCTTCGGCTTGAGCAGATCGAGCTGCAGGATCTCGTGACGCTTCTTCTCGCCGCCCGAAAAGCCCTCGTTGACACTGCGTTCGGCGAACGCCGGATCGATCTCGAGCGCCGTCATCGCCTCCTTGGTCTCCTTGACCCAGTGCCGCAGCTTGGGGGCCTCGCCGCGCACGGCGGTGGCGGCGGTGCGCAGGAAGTTCGACATCGAGACTCCGGGAACCTCAACCGGGTACTGCATGGCCAGGAACAGTCCGGCGCGCGCCCGCTCGTCGACGCTCATCTCGAGAACATCCTCACCGTCGAGGGTGATGGACCCCTGGGTCACCTCGTACTTGGGGTGACCGGCGATGGCATACGACAGCGTCGACTTGCCGGAACCGTTGGGGCCCATGATCGCGTGGGTCTCCCCCGACTTCACGGTGAGGTCGACACCCTTGAGGATGTGGATGGGCTCGGCGTCGGCGTCGGTCTGTGCGACGTCGACATGCAGGTCTCGGATTTCCAGTGTGGTCATGATGATGAACGGTCTTTCGTTGTGGGCTGTGGGCGAGATGGTCGAGTGGTCAGGCGCCGGCGAGTTCGAGTTCTTCTTCGATTGCGGCTTCGAGACGCTCGCGGATGTCCGGCACGGAGATCTTCGCGATGATCTCGCGGAAGAAGCCGCGGATGACCAGGCGGCGCGCCTGATCCTCCGGGATGCCGCGGGCCTGCAGGTAGAAGAGTTGCTCGTCGTCGAATCGCCCGGTGGCACTGGCGTGTCCGGCGCCGACGATCTCGCCGGTCTCGATCTCCAGGTTCGGCACCGAGTCGGCGCGTGCGTTGTCGGTGAGCACCAGGTTTCGGTTCAACTCGAAGGTGTCGGTGCCCTCGGCTTCCGGGCGGATCAGCACGTCGCCGATCCACACGGTGTGCGCCTCGCGAGACCGATCGCCCGAGGTGTCGCCCTGCAGCGCACCCTTGTAGACGACATTCGACCGGCAATGCGGCTGACTGTGATCGACGAGCAGGCGCTGCTCGAGATGCTGCCCCGCGTCGGCGAAGTACAGGCCCCACAGTTCGACGTCTCCGCCCGGTGCGTCGTAGTGCACCACCGGGGAGAGTCGAACCAGGTTGCCGCCCAGGCTGAATGCGAAGTGACGAACGGTCGCGTCGCGTCCGACCCGGACATGGTGAGCGGCCACGTGCACCGCGTCGTCGGCCCAGTCGTGCACATTCACCAGCGTCAGTGCGGCCTGGTCGCCGACCACGAATTCCACGTTCTCCGCGTAGGTTCCGCTGCCCTTCTGATCGAGGACGACCACCGCGCGGGCGAACGGTTCGAGGCGAACCTGGATGTGTCCGTACCCGACCTCGCCCTCACCGGGGCCGTCGAGGTGGACGACCACCGGTTCGCCGAGTTCGACCTCTTTGCCGACGGTGATCACCGTGGCCTGGGTGAACGACGAATATGCCTGCGCCGCAATGCGGTCGAAGGGCACACCACCGTCACCCAGCCGCTTGTCATCGCGGCCGACGGTCTGGACGGTCACGCCGTCGGCGACCCCGGTGACCTCGACGGTCGCCTCGGCCGAGATCGTCGCGGAACCGTCGTGCAGACCGCGAAGCCTGCGGAACGGAGTGAACCGCCACGCCTCATCGCGCGAACTCGGCACCTCGAAGGCGTTGACGTCGAAGGACGTGAACTGCTCACCCTTGTTGCCGGCAATCGAATTGGCAGCAGGTGCCAGTGTCGGGTCCGCCATCAGCCGACCGCTCCTTCCATCTGAAGCTCGATCAGCCGGTTGAGTTCGAGTGCGTACTCCATCGGGAGTTCCTTCGCGATCGGCTCGACAAAGCCGCGCACCACCATGGCCATAGCCTCGTCCTCGGTGAGACCACGGCTCATCAGATAGAAGAGTTGGTCGTCGCTCACCTTGGACACGGTCGCCTCATGGCCCATCGTCACGTCGTCCTCGCGAATGTCGACGTACGGATAGGTGTCGCTGCGGGAGATCGTGTCGACAAGCAGCGCATCGCATTTCACCGTCGACCGGCTGCCGTGGGCACCGCTGTTGACCTTGATCAGACCGCGGTAGGACGCACGTCCGCCGCCACGGGCGACCGACTTCGAGACGATGTTGCTCGACGTGTTCGGCGCAAGGTGGACCATCTTCGATCCGGTGTCCTGATGCTGACCTTCACCGGCGAACGCGACCGAGAGCACCTCGCCCTTGGCGTGCTCACCGGTCAGCCACACCGCCGGGTACTTCATGGTGACCTTGGACCCGATGTTGCCGTCGATCCACTCCATGGTGGCGCCGGCCTCTGCCTTGGCACGCTTGGTCACCAGGTTGTAGACGTTGTTCGACCAGTTCTGGATCGTCGTGTAACGGCAGCGTCCGCCCTTCTTCACGATGATCTCGACGACCGCCGAGTGCAGCGAATCCGTCTTGTAGATCGGTGCGGTACAGCCTTCGACGTAGTGCACGTAGGCACCCTCGTCGACGATGATGAGCGTCCGCTCGAACTGACCCATGTTCTCGGTGTTGATGCGGAAGTAGGCCTGCAGCGGGATGTCGACATGCACGCCCGGCGGCACATAGATGAACGAGCCACCCGACCACACCGCGGTGTTGAGCGCGGAGAACTTGTTGTCGCCTGCCGGGATCACCGACCCGAAGTACTCCTGGAAGATCTCCGGATGCTCCTTGAGACCGGTGTCGGTGTCGAGGAAGATGACACCCTGCTGCTCGAGGTCCTCACGGATCTGGTGATAGACCACCTCGGACTCGTACTGGGCGGCGACACCGGCTACGAGGCGCTGCTTCTCCGCCTCGGGGATGCCCAGCCTGTCGTAGGTGTTCTTGATGTCTTCGGGCAGCTCTTCCCAACTCGTCGCCTGCTTCTCGGTGGAGCGGACGAAGTATTTGATGTTGTCGAAGTCGATGCCGTCGAGTTCGCCACCCCAGTGCGGCATGGGCTTGCGATCGAAGATCTTCAGGGCCTTCAGCCGCTGCTCGAGCATCCACTCGGGCTCGCTCTTCTTCGCCGAGATGTCAGCGACGACTGCCGGCGACAGGCCACGCTGGGCGCTGGCACCCGCGACATCGGAATCGGACCAGCCGTAACCGTACTTGCCCAGGGAGGCAATCGTCTCCTCCTGGGTCAGCGGTGCGGCCTTGATCGGTGCACCGTCGGTTGCGGTGGGCTCGGTGACTGTCATCGCGAGACCTTTCGGGTTGTCCCTTGCGGGAGCTTCTGGGCGGGAGTCGGCGCGGGCTGTGCGTCGCTCGGGGCTTGCTCGGTCTGGACTTGCTGGGTCGGGACTTGCGGTACAGGGTGTAGCGGCACGTGGGTGGTGCACACGCAGTCGCCATTGGCGATCGTCGCGAGCCGCTGCACATGGGTCCCGAGCAATTCGGTGAAGACCGCGGTTTCGGCCTCGCACAACTCGGGGAACTCGGTTGCCACGTGCGCGACCGGGCAATGATGCTGGCAGATCTGCAACCCGGTCCCGACCTCACGGGTGTTGGTCGAGTATCCGGCGCTGGTGAGGGCGTCGGCGATGTCGCCGACCGTCTCGGCGACGCTCACCGTCTCCCCGGTGGGCCGAACACCCGCGACGATCCGCTCCACCCGTTCCCGGGCGAAGTTCTCGACCGCGTCCCCACCACCGATGTCGCGTAGCTTGCGCATCGCGGCGCCGGCGAGGTCGTCGTAGGCGTGGCGCAGCTTACCCCGGCCGGTCGCAGTGAGTTGAAACCACTTCGCCGGTCGGCCACGGCCGCGTTGACCGAAGCCCGACGACGAGATCTCCACATCACCGGTTGACGTGAGGGTATCGAGGTGCCGACGAACTCCGGCGGCGCTGATTCCGAGACGGGCCGCGATCTCACCCGCAGTGAGCGGGCCGTCCTCGACGAGCAGTGTCACCACCGCAGCCCGGGTCTCGCCATCGTGATGCGTGGCCGGTTCGGCCGAACCGGACGGGACGGCACCGGAGCTGTCGGCAGACAGCACAGGATCGTTCCGCATGGTTTTCACAACACAAGTGTGACGTAATTGATTCCCGCGTTCCAGCAAGGGTGCCCTTAGCGAGCCGAGTGATCGTGCCCCGACCAACCGCCGCGGGCCGCTCACCCGGCATTGTGCAGCGCCGATTACAGTCGTCCTGTGCCCGAAACCACAGTCTTGCGCCGTGCGCTGGACTACTTCGGACTGAGCAAGACGACCACGCCATCCTCTGCAGGCGACGCGATCGACCGGCCCGGAAATTATGGCAAGGCCGTCGCACGACTTCACGACGACGAACGCGAGGTCGGTCCGCTCAATGCCGAGGAGACCCGCCGACTGCGCCGAATCAAGCTCTTCGGTGCCACCGGATCCGTGCTCATCCTGATCGGTTCCCTCGGCACGGGCGCGATCCCCGTGCTGCAGAATCCGGTGGCCGGGATGCGCGTGCTGTCGCTGCCTTCACGGATGTTCGGCACGGCGCTTGCGTTGTCCATCGGCGGCACCATCACGCTCGTCGTCGCCTGGCTGTTGCTGGGCCGGTTCGCGGTCGGCAGGTTGTCTGTCGAGGTCCGCAACGGCCGAAGTCCAGCACGCCGGATGAGCCGCCGGCAGGCCGACCGGACCCTGCTGCTGTGGATCGCGCCGATCGTCGTCGCGCCACCGCTGCTGAGCAAGGACATCTACTCGTATCTCGCCCAGAGCGCGATCGCCTACCGGGGAATGGATCCCTACACGGTCAGCCCGATGAACGGGCTCGGCATCGAGCACGTGCTCACCCGCTCGGTACCCAACCTCTGGCGTGACACCCCCGCCCCCTACGGCCCCCTGTTCCTGTGGCTCGGTGAAGGCATCACCGCGATCACCGGCGACAACATCACCGCCGCGATCTTCCTGCACCGCATGGTCGCCCTCGTGGGCATCGCCCTGATCGTCTGGGCGCTGCCCCGTCTGGCCAAGCGATGTGGGGTGTCGTCGGTGGCGGCGATCTGGCTCGGCGCGATGAATCCGCTGCTCATCCTGCATCTGGTCGGCGGCATCCACAACGAGGCGCTCATGCTCGGCCTGATGCTCGTGGGCCTCGAGTTCAGTTTCCGAGCGATCTACAGTGCCGATCTGCTCCGAAAACCCGGCACGCTCATCCCCACGCGAAGCGGATGGATTCTCATCGCCGGTGCGGCCATCCTCGCCGCGTCGACGATGGTCAAGTTCACCTCGATGCTCGCACTGGGATTCGTCGGGATCGCACTCGCGCTCCGGTGGGGTGCAACCCTGCCCGCGCTGCGGCATGCGCCGCCCAGTCAGTGGTGGTCGCGATCGAGACACACGGTCTATGCGCTGTCCATGTCGGCGGGCTTCTACATCGTGGTCGTCGGCGTGGTGATGCTCGTGATCGGATTCGGCACCGGCCTCGGTTTCGGCTGGACCGGCACACTGTCGACCGGCGCGATCGTGCGCTCGTGGATGTCGATGCCCACACTGCTGTCGGTGACCACCGGTCGAATCGGGGTCAACCTCGGCCTGGGCGACCACACCCAGGCGGTTCTCGAGGTCGGCCGCCCGATCGGCCAGCTGATCGCCGGGGTGTTCATCGTGCGATGGATGCTCGCGACCCTGGGAGGCCGCCTTCATCCGCTGGGCGCCCTCGGTGTGTCAATGGCCACAGTCGTGGTGTTCTTTCCGTTCGTCCAGGCCTGGTACTTGCTGTGGGCCGTCATCCCGCTCGCCGCGTGGGCGACCGGTCCATGGTTCCGCCTGTCGACCATCGCGGCGTCGGCGATCATCGCGATCGTGGTCATGCCGACCAGCTCCAACACCAGTGGAGTCGTACTGGCACAGGGCGTTCTGGCCGGCGTCATCATGGTCGCGGTGCTCACCGCGGTCTTTTTCGAGGACGATCCGATCACCCGCAGGCGCCGAAGACGGCAGGCCTCGGGCGACACCACCGAGCCATCGCGTACGACGACGTGAGCGCGATCGCATCCGGGTACACCGTTTTTCGTTCGGCGTGATCGAGCGCCTAGGCTGAGCGTTGTGCACGGCACGACGTCTCACCGGTTGAACAGCGACGATCCCAAGGTGGATCGCCGCGGCAGTGACGCCGTCAAACACGTTCCCGGTCACGACGACCCTGCACTCACCGTCCGCGGACTGGTCAAGCGGTACGGCGAGCACACCGCCGTCGACGGTCTCGACCTCGAACTCCGACGCGGCGAGATCCTCGCCCTGCTGGGCCCCAACGGCGCCGGCAAGACCACCACGGTCGAGATCTGCGAAGGATTCGCCGCCCCCGACGAAGGATCGGTCCGCGTTCTGGGTCTCGACCCACGCTCGGACAACGACGAACTCCGCAGGCGCATCGGTGTGATGTTGCAAGGCGGTGGCGCCTACCCCGGGGCTCGCACCGAGGAGATGCTGCGACTTGTCGCGTCGTATTCGGCGGACCCGATCGACACCGACTGGCTGCTGGGCGCGTTGGGCCTGACCGACGTGCGCCGCACCTCTTTCCGCCGGCTGTCCGGCGGCCAGCAACAGCGACTCTCACTGGCGTGCGCCATCGTCGGCCGTCCGGAGATGGTGTTCCTCGACGAACCGACCGCCGGACTCGACGCGCACGCGCGCCTGGTCGTCTGGGATCTCGTCGACCGCCTCCGAGCCGATGGCGTGTCGGTCCTGCTGACCACCCACCTGATGGACGAGGCAGAAGAACTCGCCGACAAGGTCGTGATCATCGACCGGGGCCGCTGCGTCGCGGCCGGCACCCCTGCCGACCTCACCAGCCGCGGCGCCGAGAACGAGCTGCGCTTCACCGCGCCACGGGGTCTGGATCTGACGATGCTGGAGCTTGCCCTGCCCGAGGACTACCACTGCTCCGAATCGGCGCCGGGCACCTACCTGGTGGTCGGGAAGGTGACGCCGCAGGTGCTGGCCACGGTGACCGCCTGGTGCGCCAAGATCAACGTGCTGGCAACCGACCTGCGCGTCGAGACCCGCAGCCTCGAGGACGTGTTCCTCGACCTGACCGGGCGGGCGTTGCGTTCATGAGTTCCGGCACACTCTTCCCCGCGGGCACCTTCACCCCGCGTCCGCAGCCCGCGCGCATCGCCGCGATGATCGCGGCGCAATCGCAACTCGAACTCAAACTGCTGCTGCGTAACGGCGAGCAATTGCTCCTGACCATGTTCATCCCGATCACACTGCTGGTGGGACTGTGTCTGCTGCCCGTCGACACAGGCCTCGGCGACGGCCCGGCCGCGCGTGCGGACGTCTTCGTCCCAGCGATCCTGACCGTCGCCGTGATGTCCACCGCGTTCACCGGCCAGGCCATCGCGGTCGGATTCGACCGGCGCTACGGGGCGCTGAAACGCCTTGGTGCCACACCTATTCCACGCTGGGGCATCATCGTCGGCAAATCCGTCGCGGTCCTGCTGGTGGTGATCCTCCAGTCGATCGTGCTCGGGTTGATCGGGGCTGCCTTCGGGTGGCGCCCGGCCGTGCTGGGTCTGCTGCTGGGTGCCGCGGTCATCGCGATCGGGACGGCATGTTTTGCCGCCCTCGGACTGCTGCTCGGCGGGACCCTGAAGGCCGAGGTGGTGCTCGCACTCGCCAACCTTCTGTGGTTCGCGATGGTCGGCATCGGAAGCCTCGTGGTACTCGACTCGCGCGTACCCGACGCCGTGTGGTGGGTCGCGCGCTGCACCCCGTCGGGCGCCCTCACCGAGGCGCTCGAACGGGCATCGCATGCGACGGTGGATGTCTTCGGTATCTGTGTGTTGCTCGTGTGGACGGCGGTCGCCGGCGCACTGGCGGTGAGGTGGTTCCGGTTCGAATGACGACATCCAAACCCTTTGCGTCCAAACCCTCGGCGATCTCCGACGAATCGCGGTCGGCAATCTCCGATCGCGGCACCGACCCGGCAGGTGCCGGGCCCCGAGGCGGCGCGATGTCGCGGGTTCCGGGATTCGGCGTACCCACCGCACGATTCGTGTTTCGGTGGGCGATCGCGCTGTTGGTGGCCAACGTCGGCATCGTCGCGACCGGCGGCGCGGTCCGGCTCACCGGTTCGGGCCTCGGCTGCCCCACCTGGCCACAATGCACCGACAATTCGTTCGTGCCGCACCAAGCTCTCGGCTACCACGGCGCGATCGAGTTCGGTAACCGCATGCTCACCTGGGTGCTCATCGCCATCGCGATAGCTGCCTTCACCGCCGTGTGGCGCCACGCAGGCAGCACACGTGCCGATCGGTGGCTGGTCCTCGTTCTCGCGCTCGGAATCCCCTTCCAAGGCGTCATCGGCGGCATCACGGTCCTCACCGACCTCAACCCGTGGGTCGTCGCACTGCACTTCCTGCTGTCCATGGCGCTGGTCTCCGGGTCGACGGTGCTGGTGTACCGCACCCGCCTGACGACGCCCGTGCAGCCGGAGCCGGCGAGATCGGCGGCGGTGACCCGTCTGGGACGGCAACTCGCCTGGATCACCTACGTCGCCACCTGGGTGACCATCTACCTCGGCACCGTCGTCACCGGTTCCGGTCCGCACGCCGGGGACGCCAACGCGCCACGCAACGGCCTGGCTCCCGACAACGCGACGCAATTGCACGCAGACGCGGTGTTCGTGCTGATCGGACTGGCCCTGGCGCTGCTGGTGTTCACGCGCGTGATGAAACTGCCGCAACAGCGCGTCGCGCTCACATTTGCCGGACTACTCGCCCTGCAAGGCGTCATCGGTGCGGTGCAGTACGCGACGGACCTGCCCATCGCCCTCGTGATCGCGCACATGATCGGCAGCGCCGCACTCCTCATCGGGGCAACATGGCTGGTGCTCGAATTCACCCCGACCGCTGCTCGCGACACTGCGCCAGAGACTGCGGACAGCGCCCACTGATTCGAAGCGTCGGTGACCGGCTCGCTGACCTGGACAAATGCGTCGGTGCCGTGCTCGCAAAAATCTAGGGGAAGAGTTTCTTCCCCGGGGTTCACAGTCGTCCCCTAGAAATTTATAGGGGACGACTCTGAGGCCAGGGGAAAGAGTTTCCTCCCCTATTTTCTTGCGGGTTGACCCGGGAAAAGACCCTAGAGGATCGCGGAGTTACGGGCTTTGGGGAACCGCTTCTGGCCCGCTACCCAGCCGGCCATCTTGCGGTAGTGCGACGGCTTCACGTTCGCGGCCGAGGTGAGTTCACGGTCCCACTCGGCGATCTCGACGCCGTCGATGGCGTCGACCACGGCGTTCGCGGTGGCGATGTCGTCGACCACCCGATCGCCGAGGATGCCACCCTGCTCGCCGACGAGCGTGATGCGCACGCCCGCGTTGCCGATGGGCTGCAGTACGGCTTTGGCCTCGCCGCCTTCGCGACCGACGAAGCTGCGGATCGACGCAACCACGTCACTCGGAGCGCTCACAGTGGGCTTCTGGTCGCCGGCTCGATCGTCGGTGGGCTGGGTCGTCGCGGCGTCGCTCATGGTGGTGAGCATACCGGGCGGTAGCCTCGCCCGACGACGCACGTAGCTCCTGTCACACACTGTTATGGCCCCGTCCGCCGACGTCGACGTGTAGACAGAAGGCATGCGTGCAATCCAGGTGACTCGCCATGGCGGACCCGATGTGATGGCTTACGGCACGGCCCCCGACCCGATCCCGGGCCCGGGCGAGGCACTGGTGCGAACCACCGCGATCGGCGTCAACTTCATCGACACCTACATCCGACGCGGCCTGTACCCGTCGACTCCCCCCTACATTCCGGGCAGCGAGGGAGCCGGTGTCGTCGTGTCGGTCGGGTCTGAGGTCACCGACATCGAGGTCGGGCAGCGCGTCTGCTGGTGCGACAGTGCCGGTAGTTACGCCGAAATCGTCGCGGTCGACGCCTCCCGTCTCGTACCCGTGCCGGACGGCATCGACGACGCGGCCGCGGGCTCGTCGCTGTTGCGCGGCCTCACGGCGCACTACCTCCTCGATGGCAGCGCACATCCGTCCGCCGGCGACACCGTGCTTGTCCATGCCGGCGCGGGCGGCGTCGGTCTGGTGCTCACCCAGATGGCCAAGAATCGCGGGCTGACGGTGATCACCACCGTGTCCGGCGACGAGAAAGCCGAACTGTCGACGGCCGCGGGCGCCGACCACGTGCTCCGATACGGCGACGACCTCGTCTCGCAGGTACGAGAGATCACCGGCGGGCGCGGCGTACCGGTGACCTACGACGGCGTCGGCGCGGACACCTTCGAGCAGTCGCTCGCGGTGACCGCCGTGCGCGGCATCATCGTGCTGTTCGGTGCGGCCAGCGGGCCGGTCCCGCCGTTCGATCTGCAGCGTCTCAACCCGGCGGGGTCATTGTCGGTGACACGCCCGACGCTCGCCCACTTCATTGCCGATACCGATGAGTTGCGCTGGCGGGCGGGCGAGTTTCTCGGTGCCGTCGCCGACGGGACGGTCGACGTCCGGGTCGGCCAGCGCTACCGCCTCGCCGACGCCGCGCAGGCCCACACCGATCTCGAGGCGCGTGCGACCACCGGGTCGACGGTGCTGCTGCCCGATTGAGAGGTGGGCCCCAACACCCTGCGCGCAATGCTGTATGCCTCAGCCCGGCGGATGCACAGTGCACTCGACTCGGCTGCCACGTACTGATTCCCCGGCTGAAGCCTCGTCGCGTCAGAAGTAGTCGGCGATGGTCTGCAGGCCGATGACGGCGTCGATCGCGAGCCCGCAGAAGAGGATGGCGAGGTACTCGTTGGACTGCAGGAAGATCTTCAGCGGTGCGACCTCGGCGCCGCGTCGGGTGTCGCGGTAGAGGATGTGGACACGGCTGGCGAACCAGGCGCCGGCCAGGATCGCGACCGCGGCGTAGATCCAGCTGGTCGCGGGGATGAGCACCAACGAGCACAGCACGGTCAGCCAGGTGTAGATCACCATCTGCCGGGTGACCCGCTCCTCGGTGGCGATCACCGGCAACATCGGGACGCCGGCAGCCTTGTAGTCCTCCTTGTAGCGCATCGCCAGCGCCCAGGTGTGTGGCGGCGTCCAGAAGAAGATCACGCCGAAGAGGACGATCGGTTGCCAGCTCAGCGACCCGGTGACGGCTGCCCATCCGACCAGCGTCGGCATGCATCCCGCAGCGCCGCCCCACACGACGTTCTGCCACGTGCGGCGTTTGAGGATCATCGTGTAGACGCCGACGTAGAAGATGATCGTCGCCGACACCAGCAGCGCGCTCAGCAGATTCGCCGCCAGCCAGAGGACCGCGAAGGACGCTGCCCACAGCACGATGCCGAATATCAGTGCGCTGCGTGGAGCCACGGCACGACGCGCCAACGGCCGTCGGGCGGTGCGTTTCATCTTCTTGTCGATGTCGGCGTCGACGACCATGTTGAGGGTGTTGGCGCTCGCCGCACCCAGCCATCCGCCCAAGAGCGTGCACGCGATCACCGCGAGGTCGACATGGCCACGATCGGCCTGGAGCATCACCGGGATGGTCGCAACCAGCAAGAGTTCGATGACGCGGGGCTTGGTCAGCGCGATGTAGGCCAGCACTGTCGCCTGGAGGCGCCGTGGCCACGACGGCGTCGGGGCCGGCGACTCCTGCACCGTCGCACGGGACGCGGATTGGGATCCGGTGGGACGGGATGCGGCGGTGTGATCTCCGCTCACGCGCTCCCCAATCCTCACGGCTCTCCTCGTCTGCCTGCCCCGAACTGTGTGCAAGAGGGGCTCACGGCCCGAAAACGGGCCTGGCGGGCTACTACACAGCATGGTAGACGTATGCCAACTCGATCCGTGAATCGAGCCCTGACCACCGCGCTGACCTGCAATCGGGCCATCGGGGCGACGCATCGCCCACTCGCCGCGCAGCCCTCGGTGGCGGCCGATTACTCTGGTGACGAGTACAGGCCGACTTCCCGTATGTCGGGAAATGCTTGTCGGCCTGTTCACCGTCCAGCACCGAGCAGGCACAGGAGACACCACGACCGTGGCCGACACAGACGAGATCCGCGCACTGACCACCCCTCGCCACCCCGATGACTGGTCGGATCTCGACACTCGCGCGGTCGACACCGCCCGGGTGCTCGCGGCCGATGCGGTCCAGAAATGCGGAAGCGGACACCCCGGAACCGCGATGAGCCTGGCGCCGCTGGCCTACACGCTGTTCCAGCGGGTCATGCGGCACGATCCGGTCGACACCACCTGGGTCGGACGCGACCGCTTCGTCCTGTCCTGCGGTCATTCGAGCCTGACGCTCTACATCCAGCTGTATCTCGGTGGCTTCGGTCTGGAGCTCGCCGACCTCGAGGCGTTGCGCACCTGGGAGTCGCTGACCCCGGGCCATCCGGAGTTCCGGCACACCAAGGGTGTCGAGATCACCACCGGTCCGCTCGGACAGGGTCTGGCGTCGGCGGTCGGGATGAGCATGGCCAGCCGCCGCGAACGCGGTCTCTTCGACCCCGACGCCCCCACCGGCACGAGCCCGTTCGACCACTTCATCTACGTCATCGCCTCCGACGGCGACATCGAGGAGGGTGTCACCTCCGAGGCGAGTTCGCTGGCCGGCACACAGCAGCTGGGCAACCTGATCGTCTTCTACGACCAGAATCAGATCTCGATCGAGGACGACACCGACATCGCCCTCTCGGAGGACGTCGCCAAGCGCTACGAGGCCTACGGCTGGCACGTGCAGACCGTCGAGGGTGGCGAGGACGTCGTGGCCATCGAGGCCGCGATCGAGGCGGCCAAGGGCGTCACCGACAAGCCGTCGATCATCTGCCTGCGCACCATCATCGGCTTCCCTGCGCCGACCAAGATGAACACCGGCGGGATTCACGGTGCAGCACTCGGTGCCGACGAGGTGGCGGCCACCAAGAAGGTCCTCGGCTTCGACCCGGACAAGGACTTCGAGGTGACCGACGAGGTCATCGGCCACACCCGCAAGCTCGCCGAGCGCGGCGCCGCGGCGAAGGCCGAGTGGGCCAAGGGCTTCGACGCATGGGCAGGCAAGAACGCCGAGGCCAAGGCGCTCTTCGACCGCCTGCACGCACATGAACTGCCCGAGGGCTGGACCGACGCACTGCCCAGCTGGACGCCCGGCGACAAGGACGTGGCGACACGCAGCGCCTCCGGCAAGGTCCTCACGGCCCTGGCGCCGATCCTGCCGGAACTCTGGGGCGGCTCGGCCGATCTCGCCGGCAGCAACAACACCACCATGGACGGCGCCCTGTCGTTCGGCCCGTCGTCGATCAGCACCAAGAAATGGACCGCCGATCCGTACGGTCGCACCCTGCATTTCGGCATCCGCGAGCACGCGATGGGCTCGATCCTCTCGGGTATCGCATTGCACGGCCCGACGCGCGCCTACGGCGGCACGTTCCTGCAGTTCGCCGACTACATGCGGCCGGCGGTTCGTCTCGCGTCGCTGATGGAGATCGATCCGATCTACGTCTGGACGCACGACTCGATCGGCCTCGGCGAGGACGGTCCGACCCACCAGCCCGTCGAACACCTCGCGGCGCTGCGCGCTATCCCGCACCTCGACGTCGTCCGCCCGGCCGACGCGAACGAGACCGCTTATGCATGGCAGCACCTGCTGTCCCGCCGGAACCATCCCGTCGGCCTCGCCCTCACCCGCCAGAACATCCCGATCCTCGAGGGCACCTCCGCGGACGGTGTGGCCAAGGGCGGCTATGTGCTCAGCGACTCCGACAACGACGCACAGGTGGTCCTCATCGGCACCGGGTCGGAGGTGTACCTCGCGGTCGACGCCCAGAAGGCGTTGGCGGAGAAGGGAATCGCGGCTCGCGTCGTGTCCATGCCGTGTGTGGAGTGGTTCGACGAGCAGCCGCAGGGTTATCGCGACTCGGTACTGCCGCCGTCGACTCCGCGCGTCGCGGTCGAGGCCGGTATCGCCATGCCGTGGTACCGGATCGTGGGCACCGGCGGCGAGATCGTCTCGCTCGAGCACTTCGGTGCCTCCGCCGACTACAAGGTGCTCTACCAGCAGTTCGGCATCACCGCCGAGGCCGTGGTGGGTGCCGCGCAGCGCGCGATCGAGAACAAGAGCTGACAACTGCACATCGACGTGTCACCAGAGGAAAACCTGACCTCAGGCGCCATCGCGTTCGGCGATCCCGAGCGCACCACAAGTACGCATCCTGCGTGCGCAACCCGAAAGGGAAACCCGTGACCCAGAACAGCAAGCTCGCCGAACTGTCCGCCGCCGGAGTGTCCGTGTGGCTCGACGACCTGTCCCGTGACCTGATCTCCTCCGGCGACCTCGCCGACCTCATCGCCACCAAATCGGTGGTCGGCGTGACCACCAACCCGTCGATCTTCCAGGCCGCGCTGTCGAAGGGCACCAGCTACGACGCGCAGGTCAACGAATTGGCCGCGCGCGGAGCCGATGTGGACGCGACCATTCGCACCGTCACCACCGACGATGTCCGCAACGCGTGCGACGTCCTGGCTCCGGTGTTCGAGGAGTCCCACGGTGTGGACGGTCGAGTGTCGATCGAGGTGGATCCCCGCCTCGCTCACGACACCGAGGGCACGGTCGCACAGGCCGTCGAACTCTGGAAGATCGTCGACCGCCCCAACCTCCTCATCAAGATCCCGGCGACCAAGGCCGGGCTGCCCGCGATCACCAAGGTCCTCGCCGAGGGCATCAGCGTCAACGTCACGCTGATCTTCTCCGTGGAGCGCTACAAGGGGGTCATGGACGCCTACCTCGACGGCCTGGATGCGGCCGCCCTGGCCGGTCACGACCTGTCGTCGATCCACTCGGTGGCGTCGTTCTTCGTCTCCCGCGTGGACACCGAGGTCGACAAGCGCCTCGACGCCATCGGCACCCCCGATGCCCTCGGACTGCGCGGCAAGGCTGCCCTCGCGAACGCGCGCCTGGCCTACCAGGCGTATCAGGAGATCTTCGAGGTGGAGTCGCGCTTCCCGGACCTGCTGGCGCAGGGCGCGCGGCCGCAGCGAGCGCTGTGGGCCTCGACCGGCGTGAAGAATCCCGACTACCCCGACACCCTCTACGTCAGCGAACTCGTCGCACCCAACACGGTGAACACCATGCCGGGCAAGACGATGGATGCCTTCGCCGACCACGGCTGGGTCAACACCTCGTCGATCGTCGGGCTCGGTCAGGAGTCCCAGGAGGTGTTCGACGCGATCGCCGCGGTCGGCATCGACTTCGCGGACGTCTTCGAGGTTCTGGAGACCGAGGGCGTGAGCAAGTTCGAGGATGCCTGGAACGATCTGCTCAGCGCGACCGCCGAGCAGCTGACCGCCGCACAGGGCTGACGCGCGTGCCCAGGGGTGAGAAGCGTTGGTCCAACCCGCTTCGCGACCCACGTGACAAGCGGCTCCCCCGGATTGCCGGACCGTGCAGTCTCATCATCTTCGGTGTTACGGGCGACCTCGCCCGCAAGAAGTTGATGCCGGCGATCTACGATCTCGCCAACCGCGGTCTGCTTCCGCCGTCGTTCGCGCTGGTCGGGTTCGGGCGGCGCGATTGGGACGACGAGGATTTCGCGAAGGTCGTCCACGACGCCGTTCGTGAGCACGCCCGCACCGGGTTCCGCGAGGAGGTGTGGGAACGACTCACCGAGGGATTCCGGTTCGTCCAGGGCTCGTTCGACGACGACGCGTCGTTCGACCGGCTCAAGGACACGCTCGCGACCCTCGACAAAGAACGCGGGACCGACGGCAACCACGCCTTCTACCTGTCGATCCCGCCGAACGCATTCCCGACGGTGTGCGAACAACTGCATCGCAGTGGCCTGGCCACCTCGTCCAACCGCGACAACTGGCGACGTGTGGTGATCGAGAAGCCCTTCGGACACGATCTCGAATCCGCCAAACAGCTCAATGCCATTGTGAACAGCGTCTTTCCGGAGTCGTCGGTGTTCCGCATCGACCACTACCTCGGCAAGGAGACGGTGCAGAACATCCTTGCGCTGCGCTTTGCCAATCAGCTGTTCGATCCGCTGTGGAGTTCGCACTACGTCGACCATGTGCAGATCACCATGGCCGAGGACATCGGCCTCGGTGGGCGCGCGGGTTACTACGACGGGATCGGCGCGGCCCGTGACGTCATCCAGAACCACCTGCTCCAGCTGATGGCCCTGGTCGCGATGGAAGAGCCGATCTCCTTCGAACCCAAGCAGTTACAGGCCGAGAAGATCAAGGTGCTCTCGGCGACGAGCAACATCTTGCCGATCGCGGAGAACACCGCCCGCGGTCAGTACGGACCGGGCTGGCAGGGCAGTGAGAAGGTTCCGGGACTCAAGGACGAAGAGGGGTTCGCCAAGGACTCGACCACCGAGACCTATGCCGCGATCGCCCTCGAGGTCGATTCCCGACGATGGGCCGGCGTGCCGTTCTACCTGCGTACCGGCAAGCGGTTGGGCCGACGCGTCACGGAGATCGCGCTGGTGTTCAAACGCGCGCCACACCTCCCCTTCGACAAGACGATGACGGAGGAACTGAGCCAGAACGCTTTGGTCATCCGCGTGCAGCCCGACGAGGGCATCACACTGCGATTCGGTTCCAAGGTGCCTGCCTCCAGCATGGAGGTTCGCGACGTGAACATGGACTTCAGCTACGGCACCGCGTTCACCGAGGCGTCGCCCGAGGCCTACGAGCGGCTCATCCTCGACGTGCTGCTCGGCGAACCATCGCTGTTCCCGGTCAACGAGGAAGTCGAATTGTCTTGGGAAATACTCGATCCCGTGCTCGACTGCTGGGCGCAAGAGGGTTCGCCGGACAGCTACGAATCGGGCACGTGGGGTCCGGCGTCGGCCGACGAGATGCTCGAACGGACCGGACGGTCATGGCGTCGGCCGTGATAGCTCACTCCCGACCGCTCACTGAGGAGATCACCCGATGATCATCGAGTTGCCCGACACCTCGACCAACGAGGTGGCCAAGAAGATCGTCTCCGTCCGCGAGTCCGGCGGCGCGATCAGCCTGGGCCGTGTGCTGACGCTCGTCGTGTGCGCGGATCACGGTGAGCCGACCGAAGGCGCCATCGAAGCCGCTGTCGGTGCGAGCCGTGAACACCCCAGCCGCGTCATCGTGGTGTCGCGCGGGAGTCGAGACGAGGAGTCGCGGCTCGACGCCCAGTACCGCGTCGGCGGCGACGCCGGTGCCTCGGAAGTCGTGGTGCTGGCGCTGCACGGTGAGTTGTCGGATCAGCCGGCCAGCGTGGTGACGCCGTTCCTCCTGCCAGACACCCCCGTCGTCACCTGGTGGCCCGGTGCCGCGCCCGAGTATCCGGCCGCCGATCCCCTGGGTCAGCTCGGTCGCCGACGCATCCTCGACGCGTCAAAGTCGGCCAATCCCGAGACGGTGCTCGCGCGCCGGCTGGCGACGTACTCGCCCGGTGACACCGACCTCGCGTGGACCCAGATCACCCATTGGCGAGCCCTTCTCGCCTCTACCGTCGACCGTCCGCCGCACGATCCGATCACGGCGGTCGAGGTCACCGGACCGCAACTGTCCCCCGCCGTCGACCTGCTCGCCGGCTGGATGCGCGCCGCCCTCGGGGTGCCCGTCTACCGGAGGATGGGCAGCTTCGAGGTTCGGTTGCAACGGCAGCAGGGGCCGACGATCCTCGCGATCGACCAGAACAACAACGCCGTCATCACCGAACCCGGCAAGCCCGATGGCCGAGTTGCCATGAGCAGGCGCGATCTGCCCATGTGCCTCATCGAGGAGCTGCGCCGACTCGACACCGACGAGGTGTACGCCGACGCACTGCGCGGTGCGACCGAGATCATCGTGGAAGGTATCGCCTGATGAGTACCGAGACCCTCGTCTTCGATACCAAGGACGAGCTCGTCGCTACTGCCGCAACGCGTTTCGTCGATCTGATCACCCGTGCGCAGCAGGAGCGCGGTCATGCGCACGTCGTCTTGACCGGTGGCAGCAACGGCATCGCGATCCTCGCCGCGCTGGCCGCCGACAGCGGCTCGGTCGACTGGTCACGGGTCGACGTGTACTGGGGCGACGACCGATTCGTCCCCGCCGACGATCCGGAACGCAACGACGGCCAGGCCCGCGAGGCGCTGCTCGACAAGGTCCCGCTGAACCCCGACCGCATCCATCCGATGGCACCTTCGGACGGGCCGTTCGGTGACGACATCAACGCTGCCGCAGCCGATTACGCAGCGGTATTGGCCGCCAACTCCTCCGACGGGGTTGCGCCCCTTTTCGACCTCCATCTCCTCGGCATGGGCGGCGAAGGGCACATCAACTCCCTGTTCCCGCACACACCGGCCACCGCAGAGTCCGTGAAGTCGGTTGTCGCGGTTGAAGATTCACCCAAGCCGCCCCCGCGTCGCATCACCTTGACGCTTCCCGTCGTCAACCGCAGCAAGGCCGTGTGGTTCTTGGTCGCCGGCGCCGACAAGGCCGAGGCGGTCGCCGCTGCGCACGAAGGAGCCGATCCCGCCGATTGGCCGTGCGCCGGCGCACACGGCACCGAGGAGACCATCTGGTTCCTCGACGACGCCGCTGCGGAGAAGATTTCGTAGCAATAGTGCGCGCCCGCCGCCCACTACTGCTACCGATCGACCTCTACCCGCTGTTGCGCAACGCCGTCGCGAGTCCGTTCATGGTGAGCTGGATGCCGCGCGGGATGCGTGGTTCGGTGTCACCGGCGCGGAAGCGTCGGAGCAGCTCGACCTGCAGGAGATTCAGCGGCTCGAGGTACGGGAATCGGTTGTACACCGATCGCTTGAGCGCGGCGTTGTCCGAGAGCAGGTCGTCGGTGCCGGTGATCTTCGAGTACATCTCGATCGTCAGGGCATGCTCGTCGACGATCATCCCGAACACCTTGTCGCGCAACTCTTGATCGGGAACCAGCTGCGCGTAGCGGTGCGCCAGGCCCATATCCGACTTCGCGAGCACCTGCGCCATGTTCGACATGACGGTCCGGAAGAACGGCCACTCTTTGTAGTAGCGCTGCAGCGTCGCGAGCCGTTCGTCGGAATCGCCGATCCACTCCGCGAACGCCGACCCGGTGCTGTACCAGCCCGGGAGCATCACGCGCGACTGGGTCCACGACAGCACCCACGGGATCGCGCGCAGATCCGAGATCTTCTCGGTCTGCTTCCGCGACGCCGGCCGGCTGCCGATGTTGAGCGCACCGATCTCCGACAGCGGCGTGGAGGTGGTGAAGTACTCCACAAAGCCGGGGGTCTCGTGCACCAGCTTGCTGTAGGCCGCACGCGCCAGCGCCGCGATCTCGTCCATGTTCGTGTACGCGTCTTCCGAGTCGTCGCCGAGGCCTTCGACGTCGAGCAGCGACGACTCGATGGTCGCCGCGAGCAGCGTCTCGAGGTTGCGTTCCGCGCTCACCGGCTCTGCGTATTTCGCCGCGATGATCTCACCCTGTTCGGTGATGCGCAGCGAACCCTGCACGGCCCCGGGCGGCTGGGCAAGGATCGCGTCGTAGCTCGGTCCACCACCACGGCCGACGGTGCCGCCGCGACCGTGGAAGAGCCGCAACCGGATTCCGGCTTTCTCGGCGGCTTCCACCAGATCGAGCTCGCCGCGGTAGAGAGCCCAGTTGGCGGCCATGTAGCCGCCGTCCTTGTTCGAGTCGGAATAGCCGAGCATGACTTCTTGCATTCCGGACTGTGAGTCGACGAGGTCCCGGTAGAACGGCAGGTCCAGCGCGGCGAGGAGTGTCGTCGCGCCCTGCTGCAGGTCCTCGATGGTCTCGAACAACGGCACGATGCGCACCGTGGACACGAGTTTGCCCGATTCCGGGTCGATGTCGATGAGGCCCGCTTCCTTCAGCAGGATCATCGGCTCGAGCATGTCACTCACCGAGGTGCACATGCTGATGATGTAGTTCGGCACAGCCTGCGGACCGAACTTGGCAACCGCGCCGGCCGCGGCACGCACGATGTTCAGTTCCTTGATCGCGAGTTCGCTCAGGTCGGCGTCGGGTCGCGTCAGCGGGCGCCGTGCCTGAAGCTCGGCGGAGAGGATCGCCACCCGCTCGTCCTCGTCGAGCGAGGCGTAGTCGGGGTGCACCCCCGACCAGGCGAGCAGCTCGCCGATCACTTCCTCGTGCATGTCGGAGTTCTGGCGCATGTCCAGACCCGACAGGTTGAAACCGAAGGTACGCACCGATTCTCGCAGCGTGAGCAGACGGTCGTCGGCGATGATGTCGTCCTTGCCGACACGCAATGCGGCATCGAGCACGTCGAGGTCCGCGAGCAGTTCGTCGGCGGACGCATAGGCCGGCCGCCCGTTGACCAGGAACAGGTCGGAGGCCTTCATCACTTCCTCGCCGAACAGCTCGGTCGCCGTGGTGACGAGCCGAGAACGGATGTGGCGCAGGGCAAGCCGGAACGGTTCGTCGGCCGCGGCTTCCTCGGCGGACACACCGGCCAACTCGTAGAGTTCGGAGCCCGGGTTCATCAGCCGCGTCGACATGCTCAGTTCCTGCGCGAGTTTGTGCAGTTCGTCGAGGTGATGTCCGATCGCGGTGCGTGCAGCCAAAGTGGTTGCCATCTCCACGATCTCGCCGGTCACGAAGGGGTTGCCGTCGCGGTCACCACCGATCCACGAACCCATCCGGAGAATCGGATCGTCGGCCAGTCCGGCGTCGGGGTATGCGGCGCGCAGCGAGGCTCGAACCGCATTGTTGATCTTGGGCACGACGTCGAAGAACGAGGCGTCGTAATACCGGAGTCCGGAGCGGATCTCGTCCTGAATGGTCAACCGTTCCAACCGGATCAATGCGGTCTGCCACATCGTGAGGATCTGTCGCCGGATCGACTCGGTGACGGTGGCGTCCTCGTCCGGCATCAGCTCGGTGCGATTGCGGAACCGGAGCAGTTCGGTGATGCGATTCTGCGCCTCGAACACCGTCCGCCTGCGGGTCTCGGTGGGGTGAGCCGTGATGACCGGGACGACGGTGGCATCGGCGAGGGCCTTGCCGACCGCGTCGTCGGTGAGTCCGGCCGCTGCGAGCTTGGCGTAGGTGGCTTCCAGGCTGCTGTCCTGTGGTGGATCCCCGGCACGAACGTGGATCGCCCGGCGCCGTTCGCGGTGGATGTCCTCGGCCAGGTTGGCCAGCAGGGCGAAATGGCTGAAGGCCCGAATCACCGGCAGCGCCACCGAGATGTCCAGGTCGACGAACAGGCCGGCGAGTTCGTCGCGATCGATCTCGGAGTGACGGATCTTGAAGGCCGCGGTCCGTGCCGTCTCGACGATGTCGAACACCTCGTCGCCCGCGTGCTCACGGACGGTATTGCCCAGGATTCCACCCAGCAGCCTGATGTCCTCGCGCAGCGGTTCGGTGAGCGCACGACCCTCGTCGTCGACGGAGATGAGGTCGGCGATGGTGATTGTCGGACGCCATTCCGGGGCACCCCGTGACGGGAGGGATTCAGTCATGCCGTTCAGTATTCCGGCTAACGGTCGTCGGGGCATCTCGGAGGCGCCGATCCGCAGGGACACTCTCGTCACAAATGCAACAACCCGACGGCACAGGTGCCATCGGGTTGGATGCGGGGTGCGCCGTGCGCGTCAGGACAGCTTGATGTTGACGCCCACGCCGATGATGAGGATGAACCAGATGAGGCCGACGAAGATCGTCAGTCGGTCGAGGTTGCGTTCCACGACGCTCGAACCCGACAAGCTGGACTGGACACCGCCACCGAACAGGGACGACAGGCCGCCGCCCTTACCGCGGTGCAGCAGCACGAGCACGATGAGCAGGACACTCGTCACGATCAGTCCGATATCGAGCGCGGTTTCCACTGACACTGGCTTGCGATCCTGTTCTGTCGAGAAGTCTGAGGTCAGCCATCAGAAATGTCTCGAAGACACCGATGGCAGGCCGGTCACGAGGCGTCTCGAGACCAACCTGCCACAGTGTACAGATGGTGTACCCGAATCAGGGCAGCGGGCCACCCGCGGCGATCGCCGACAGCGTGGCGAACTCGTCCGATTTGAGCGAGGCCCCACCCACGAGTGCACCGTCGACGTCGGCCTGGCCGACGATGTCCCCGACGTTCTTGGCGTTCACCGATCCGCCGTAGAGGACCCGGACCGATGCCGCGGTGGCATCGTCGGCGATCTCGACGAGAGTCTCGCGAACCGCCTTGCACACCTCCTGCGCGTCGTCGGCACTGGCCACCCGGCCGGTACCGATCGCCCACACCGGTTCGTAGGCGATGACGACCTTCGCGATCTCCTCCGCCGACAACCCGGCCAGCGAGCCCTTGAGCTGCGCCACGTTGTACGCGACGTGCTCGCCGGATTCGCGGATGTCGAGTCCTTCACCTATGCAGACGATCGGCGTGAGACCGTGCTTGAGTGCCGCCTTGGTCTTGGCCAGCACCACGTCGTCGGTCTCGGCGTGCATCGTGCGACGCTCCGAATGCCCGACCACCACAAAAGTGCAGCCGAGCTTGGCGAGGAACGCACCGCTGATCTCGCCGGTGTAAGCACCGGAATCGTGTGCAGACAGATCCTGCGCACCATAGGTGAGCAGCAACTTGTCGCCGTCGACGACGGTCTGCACGCTGCGGATATCCGTGAACGGCGGGATGACCGTCACGTCGACCTTGTCGAAATACTTCGCCGGCAACGCGAACGCGATCTTCTGGACGAGCGCGATCGCCTCCAGATGATTCAGGTTCATCTTCCAGTTGCCCGCGATGAGCGGCTTACGTGAACCTGACATTCAGCTCTCCAACACCTTCAGTCCGGGCAATTCCTTGCCTTCCAGGTATTCCAACGACGCGCCGCCGCCGGTCGAGATGTGCGAGAAACCATCATCGGGCAGCCCGAGCGTCCGCACCGCAGCCGCCGAGTCACCGCCGCCGACGACGGTGAAGGCACCCTTGGCGGTGGCACCGGCGATGGCCTCGGCCACCCCCTTGGTGCCTGCCGAGAACTTCTCGAACTCGAACACACCCGACGGACCGTTCCAGAAGATCGTCTCCGCGCCGCCGAGCACGGCGGCGAACCGCTTCACCGATTCCGGCCCGATGTCCAGACCCATCCAGCCGTCCGGGATCGCATCGGTGGACACCGTGTCGGACTCGGCGTCGGCGGCGAACTTGTCGGCCACCACCACGTCCACCGGCAGGTGGATCACGTCACCGAACCGCTCCAAGAGGTCCTTGCAGACGTCGATCTGATCTTCTTGCAACAGCGACGAACCCACTGAATGTCCTTGTGCAGCAAGGAAGGTGAAGGCCATACCGCCACCGATCACCAGCGTGTCGACCTTGGGCGCAAGTGCCTCGATGACACCCAGCTTGTCCGACACCTTGGACCCGCCGAGCACCACGGCGTACGGGCGCGACACGTCGTGGGTCAGCTTTGCCAGCACATTGACCTCGGTGGCCACCAGCTCTCCCGCATAGTGCGGGAGGAGCTTGGCGACGTCGTACACCGACGCCTGCTTGCGGTGCACCACGCCGAAGCCATCCGAGACGAACGCTCCGTCGTCGCCGACGAGCTCCACCAGCGCCTTGGCCAGGGACTCACGCTCGGCCTCGTCCTTGGAGGTCTCGCGCGGATCGAAGCGGATGTTCTCCAGCAGGAGTACATCGCCGTCGGTCAGGCCCTCGGCCCGGGCGAGCGCGTCGGAGCCGACCACGTCGCCGGCGAGTTGCACGTTGCGGCCAAGCTCCGCACCGAGCCGCTCGGCGACCGGTGCCAGCGAGTACTTCGGATCGGGCTCCCCTTTCGGCCGCCCGAGGTGGGCGGTGATGATCACCTTGGCGCCGGCGTCGATCAACGCCTTCAAGGTGGGCAGGGAGGCGAGGATGCGGCCCGGATCGGTGATCGTCGACCCCTCGAGCGGGACGTTGAAATCCGATCGAACCAGCACTCCCCGACCCGAAACGCCTTCGTCCAGAAGGTCTTTCAGTGTGGGTACAGCCATTCTCGTGTGACTCCTGAGGTCGGTGGAGCGAGGCTCAGAGGGACTTGCCGACGAGGCCTGCCAGGTCGACGAGGCGGTTGGAGTAGCCCCACTCGTTGTCGTACCAGGAGCTGACCTTCGCCATGTTGCCGCCGATGACCTTGGTGAGACCGGAGTCGAACAGCGACGAATGCGGGTCGGTGACGATGTCACTCGACACGATCGGCGCGTCGTAGTACTTCAGGATGCCCTTGAGCGGTCCGTCGGCGGCGGCCTTGAGCGCTGCGTTGATCTCGTCGGCGGTGGGGCCCTTCTCGAGTTCGACGGTGAGGTCGGTGATCGAGCCGGTCGGGATCGGCACACGAAGCGCGAAACCGTCGAGTTTGCCGGTCAGTTCGGGCAGCACCAGGGAGATGGCCTTCGCCGCACCGGTGGAGGTCGGGACGATGTTGAGGGCGGCCGCACGCGCGCGACGCAGATCGGAGTGCGGTCCGTCCTGCAGGTTCTGATCCTGCGTGTAGGCGTGGATCGTGGTCATCAGACCCTTGACGATGCCGAACTCGTCGTTGACGACCTTGGCCAGCGGGCCGAGGCAGTTGGTGGTGCACGACGCGTTGGAGATGATGTTCTGACTGCCGTCGTACTTGTCGTCGTTGACGCCCATCACGATGGTGATGTCCTCGTTCTTCGCCGGAGCGGAGATGAGAACCTTCTTGGCGCCGGCGTCGAGGTGACCCTTCGCCTTGGTGCCGTCGGTGAAGATGCCGGTGGATTCGACGACGACATCGACGCCCACATCGCCCCACGGCAGCGCGGCCGGACCCTCCTTGATGGCCCATGCCTTGATCTTCTTGTCCCCGACGACGATGGTGTCGTCGCCCTCGAGGCCCACGTCTTCGGGCAGACGACCCAGGATGGAGTCGAACTTCAGGAGGGTGGCGAGAGTCGCGTTGTCGGTCAGGTCATTGACCGCAACGATCTCGATGTCGGTGGTGCCCAATGCTTTTTGTGCTTCAACGGCGCGGAAGAAGTTGCGGCCGATCCGGCCGAATCCGTTGACGCCTACCCGAACAGTCACTGTTGCGCTCCTTAGCGGTTTCCTCATCGAGCTCTGCGGGGATCGTGCCCGGGCTCGTGAGGATCGCGAACACGGACACGCCATCCTTAAGCCTAGTAGGACATGCCCCGAAGGGTGCACGTAAGGGGTGAATGGACGAGCGAACGTGAACGGGAGGTGAACCCGTCGGGGTCAGAGTCAGGCGTCGTCGAGGAGATCGGAGGTCACCGCGGATTCCGTGTCGGGAATGCCATCCTGCCGCGCCTTCTTGTCGGCCATCGACAGCAACCGGCGGATACGTCCGGCGACCGCGTCCTTGGTCATCGGCGGATCCGCGAGCTGGCCGAGTTCCTCGAGCGAGGCCTGGCGGTGGGTGATCCGCAACTGGCCGGCCGCGATCAGGTGATCCGGTACCTCGTCGCCGAGGATCTCCAGTGCGCGCTCGACGCGCGCGGCGGCGGCAACGGCGGCCCGGGCCGATCGGCGAAGGTTCGCGTCGTCGAAGTTGGCGAGCCGGTTGGCGGTCGCACGCACCTCGCGCCGCATCCGCCGTTCTTCCCAGACGAGCCTGGTGTCGTGTGCGCCCATCCGCGTCAGCAACGCGCCGATCGCCTCGCCGTCGCGGATCACCACGCGGTCGGCGCCGCGCACCTCGCGCGCCTTGGCGGCCACACCGAGCCGGCGGGCCGCGCCCACCAGGGCGAGCGCCGCCTCTGGCCCGGGACAGCTGACCTCCAACGCCGACGAACGGCCCGGTTCGGTGAGCGAACCGTGGGCAAGGAATGCTCCGCGCCAGGCCGCCTCCGCGTCCGCCACGCTGCCGCCTACGACCTGGGCCGGCAGACCGCGCACCGGGCGGCCACGCAGATCGAGCAGCCCGGTCTGCCGGGCCAGCCCCTCGCCGTCCTTGGTCACCCGCAGGATGTAGCGCGCCGACTTCCGAAGACCGCCACCGCGTAGCACGTGCACATCGGAGTTGTATCCGTACAACTCGAAGATCTCGCGACGCAGACGGCGGGCCACATTGCCCATGTCGACTTCGGCCTCGACCACCACGCGACCGCCGATGATGTGCAATCCGCCCGCGAACCGCAGGAGCGCCGACACCTCGGCTTTTCGGCAACTCACCTGAGTCACCGCGAGACGACTGAGTTCGTCCTTCACCGCCGCGGTCATCGCCACCAGTCCCTGTCCTCCTGTCACGTGGCCGTCGCCACCAGAATCGCTGGACCACCACGGGGCCCACGCTGCCCGGCAAGCCTAGCGGCTGACTTCACGTTCGCACAGTTCGTTCACCAGAGTCGCGACTTTGGCCGGGTCATGGACCTGTTGCCCGTCCTTGGCCAGGTCACCCACATGCAAGTGCGCACCGAACATCTCCGCAGCGCGGATCAGATGATCACGCTCGCGTCCGGCGGGCACGGACGCAGCGTCGACCACAACGTGATCCACGCGGAACCGGTCGGCATGGGCGTGCAGCACATGCAGATGCCGTTCGACCGAAAACCCAGGTGTCTCACCCGGTTCCGGTGCCAGATTCACAAAGAGGATCTTGCGGGCCGCGGTGCGCTGCAGAGCCTGAAGTTGTTCCGGGACCAGAACGTGCGGAATCACACTGGAAAACCACGATCCCGGCCCGAGAACCACGAGATCGGCCGCGTCGATCGCGTCGATCGCGGCACGGGACGCGGGCGGTTCTGCCGGCAGCAGACGCACACGACGCACCTTTCCGGGTGTGGTCGCCACCGCCACCTGGCCACGGATGCACCGGCTGATCCGCGGATCGGATTCCAGGCCCGAGACGTCGGCCTCGATGTCGAGTGGCACCGTCGACATCGGGAGCACCCGACCGTCGATCCCGAAGACCGTCCGCAGTTCGTCGAGCGCGGCCTCGGTACCGCCGAGGACCTCGGTGAGTCCGGCGAGCAACAGATTGCCGATGGGATGGCCGGCGAGCGCGCCGCGGCCGCCGAATCGGTGCTGGAGGGCGTGCGCCCAACGATCGTGACGAGCGCGGTCTTCGCCGCTCTCATCACGGGCAGCAAGTTCGTCGAGGGCGGCGGGCGCACACATCAACGCCACCAAGGCCATTCGCAGATCCCCCGGCGGGATCACCCCGAGTTCGGCCCGAAGTCGCCCGGACGATCCGCCATCGTCGGCGACCGTCACCACCGCGGTCACGTCGGGACTCAGATATCGCATCGCGGTCAGCGTCGCGTACAGGCCGTGCCCGCCGCCGAGCGCGACGATGCGACCGACGCCGGTCATTCGCGCCCCAGATCACGATGCAGCACCCGCACGTCGTACGGGGCTGCGCCGGTGTCGTCGGTCATCTCGCCGAGTCGCCGGGCGAGTTCCTCCGAGAGCGCCACACTGCGGTGCTTGCCACCGGTACAGCCGACGCTGATCGTCATGTAGCGCTTGCCCTCTCGCAGATAGCCGCGACCCACGATGCCCACCAGCTCGGTATACAGATCGAGGAAACCCGCGGCGTCGGGGTGACCGAGCACGTAGTCGCGCACGGGCGCTTCCTGGCCGTTGTGGTCACGCAATTCGTCGACCCAGTACGGGTTCGGCAGAAAGCGCACGTCGACGACGAGATCGGAGTCGATCGGCAGGCCGTATTTGAAGCCGAACGACAGGACGGCCACCGACAGGCTGCTGTCGGAATGCGGATAGGCCTCCTCGACCACCTCCCGCAGCTTGGCCACGGTCAGCGCCGAGGTTTCCACCACCAGGTCGGCTACGTTCTTGATCGGTGCCAAGATGGCCCGCTCCCGGGCAATTCCTTCGGTCAGGGTTTCCCTGCCCTGCAACGGATGTCGTCGGCGCACCTGCTCGAATCGCCGGACCAGCGCGTGATCGCTGGCGTCGAGGTAGAGCAGTTTGGTACGGATTCCGCCGTCCTCCAAGGACGTTCGAAGTGCCTCGAGTTCCGTCGCGAGATCGGGGTCCGACGCGCGCAGCACCATTGCGAGGCGCGTGATCCCGGGGTCGCTGTCGCGAACCATCTGCACCATCTTCGAGATCAACGACGGTGGAACATTGTCGGCGACATACCAGCCGTCGTCCTCGAGAACGTTTGCGGCCGTCGACCGACCGGCGCCCGACATCCCCGCGACGAACAGAACGGTGAGGTCGTCGGTGGGCGTCTCGTCGTCAGTCGTCATCGTCGCCTCCGTGTGGTTGATCCGTGCCCGTGTGAGCTGTGCTTGGTTGAGCTGTGTTGGTGTGTTCTCGGCTCGCCTGATCCACAGTCGTCGTCCCAGACACCGACAGTGCGGTCAGCACCGCTCGCGCGGTCGAGCGCCCGATCCCCGGAACCTCCGATATGTCCTCCAAGGATGCCTCACGTAACCGTGCGACCGAACCGAAGTGGGTGACCAGCGCGGTCTTGCGCGTCCGTCCCAGACCCGGAACCCCGTCGAGCACGGACTCGGTCATCCGTTTGCTGCGCTTGCTGCGGTGGAAGGTGATCGCGAATCGGTGTGCCTCGTCCCGGACCCGCTGCAGCAGGAACAGCGCCTCGCTGGACCGCGGCAGGATCGCCGGTTCGTCATCGTCGGGCAGCCACACCTCTTCGAGTCGTTTCGCGAGACCGATGACGGACACGTCGGTGATCCCGAGTTCGTCGAGCACTGCCGCGGCAGCGTGCACCTGGGGCGCACCGCCGTCGACGACGAACAGGTTCGGCGGATAAGCGAACTTCTTCGGAACCGTCGGCGGCACATGATCTGGTCCCGCCGCCTCGATTTGCTGATCGGCGGGTTGCTGATCTGCGCGGTGGCGCAGGAAGCGTCGCCGGGTGACCTCGGCGATCGACGCCACGTCGTCGGAACGCCCGTCGCCCGCGGCGTGCCGGATGGAGTAATGACGGTAGTCCGACTTGCGCGGCAATCCGTCCTCGAACACGACGAGGGAGGCCACCACGTCGGTCCCCTGCACATGGGAGATGTCGACGCATTCGATCCGCAGCGGCGCCTGATCGAGGGCGAGCGACTCCTGTAGCTCGGTGAGCGCCGCCGAGCGGGTCGTGAGGTCACCGGCGCGCCGGAGCTTGTGCTGGGCCAGAGCTTCGGAAGCGTTGCGGCCCACCGTGTCGAACAGCGCCTTCTTGTCGCCGCGCTGCGGTACCCGCAAGCGGACACGACTGCCGCGCAGTCCCGACAGCCAGTCTTCGAGTTCCTCGGCATCACCGGGCATTTCGGGAATCAGGACCTCACGCGGCACCGCTTCACCACGCGCCCGGTCGGTGCCGATGTCGACGGTCGCGTCGAGATCGACCTGCTGGCCGTAGAACTGGGTGAGGAACTCACCGACCATCTCGCCGACGGTACCGTTGTCCGAGCGTTCCACCACCCATCCGCGCTGGCCGCGCACACGTCCGCCACGCACGTGGAAGATCTGCACCGAGACCTCGAGATCGTCCCCTGCGAAGGCGATCACGTCGGCGTCGGTGCCGTCACCGAGCACCACAGCCTGCTTCTCCATGGCGCGCCGCATGGCCCCGATGTCGTCGCGCAGTCTCGCCGCGCGCTCGAAGTCGAGTTCCTCTGCGGCCGAGGACATCTCACGTTCCATCCGACGGATCATCTGGTCGGTGCGGCCGGCCAGGAAGTCGCAGAAGTCGTCGACGATCTCGCGGTGCTCGGCGGCGCTGACGCGACCCACGCACGGGGCGGCGCACTTGTCGATGTAGCCCAGCAGACACGGCCGATCGATCTGCCGATGACGTTTGAACACGCCGCCCGAGCAGGTGCGTGCCGGGAACACACGCGTCAGGAGGTCCACCGTCTCCCGGATCGCCCAGGCGTGCGAATACGGACCGAAGTAGCGAACGCCCCGACGCCGCGGCCCGCGGTAGACGAACAGGCGGGGGTACTCCTCGTTGAGGGTGACGGCCAGCATCGGGTAAGACTTGTCGTCCCGATACCGGACGTTGAACCGCGGGTCGAACTCCTTGATCCAGTTGTATTCGAGCTGAAGCGCCTCGACCTCCGTGCCCACCACCGTCCACTCCACCGAGGCAGCGGTGGTCACCATCTGGCGGGTCCGGGGATGCAGGGACGCGATGTCGGCGAAATACGACGTGAGCCGCGACCGCAGACTCTTGGCCTTCCCGACGTAGATCACCCGACCGTGCGCATCGCGGAAGCGGTAGACCCCGGGTTCGGTAGGAATCGTCCCGGGTGCGGGACGGTACGTCATCGGGTCGGCCACGGATTCCAGGCTAGTCGCCGACGCTGACAGCAGTCGCGGTGTGCCCGGCCTGCATCAGCGCGACCGTTGCACGTTTCCGTAGCGCTCCTCGAGTTCCCGATAGCGGTTCATCGCCTCGACGGCGCGGTCACCATCACCGGCCTGCACGGCCAGGACCGGGATGTGTTCGTCGGCGGGTAGTTCGAGTTGCGCGCCGAAACCGCGTTCCGGATAGGTGAGCCCGACCACGTCGTCCCAGCCGAACAGCCTCTCCCCGACCAGATTCCGCACCCCGATACCCGCCCGGCCGACCCGTAGACGGGGGCGGGTCAGCAGGAGGATGGCCCCGCAGATCAGGATGCCGATGAGGATGATCGCGGCCTGGTCGGCGGTTCCGATGTTGCGGGGCCCGGTGTCGGAGATGGTCAGCAGGATGCCGAACGTGATGTGGATCGCGAGGACGACGACCGCCGCCGCAATCGCGAACCTCGGCATCCGATGTGGCCGGTACACGAAGTCCCAGTCACCGTCGGCCGAGTTCTCCCCCGCGCTCACGCGTCCGTCGCGGCGGGTGCCGCGCCGACCGAGGGCAGATCCTCGCCGCGGGACAGCGCGCGCAGCGTGAGCGCCGACGCCAGCGCGGCGACCGTCGCCTGCGCGCCCTTGTCCTCGGTGGACCCGGGTAGGCCGGCACGCGCGATGGCCTGGTCTTCGGTCAAAACGGTGAGCACACCGTTACCGACCGGGGTCGACTCGTCGAGGGAGACCCGGGTCAGGCCGGCGGTGACCGCGTCGCACACGTAGTCGAAGTGTGGCGTCTCACCCTTGATCACCACGCCGAGCGCCACGACCGCGTCGTGCGATCGCGCCAGCGCTTGGACGATGACCGGTAGTTCGATCGCACCGGCGACGGCCACGATGGTGGGGTCGTCGATCCCGTGTTTACTCGCCGCGCGGCGCGCGCCGTCGAGCAGCGCGGTGCAGATGGTCTCGTGCCACTGAGACGACACGATCGCGAGCCGCAATTTGCCGGCGTCGGCGAGCTCCAGTTGCGGTTCGCCGTGCCCGCTCATGCCGGACTCCCGCCGTTGGAGGACGTTTCGGTGCCGAGATCAGTTCCGGGGCCGAGATCAGTTCCGGGGCCGAGATCATGTGGGCCATGCGGATGTTCGACGTCCAAGCCCTCCAGATCATGTCCCATGCGATCACGCTTGGTACGCAGGTACCGCAGATTCTCCGGATTTGCACGAAGCGGCATGGGCACCCGTTCGACGATCTGCAGCCCGTAGCCGTCGAGGCCCACTCGCTTGGCGGGATTGTTGGTCAGCAATCGCATCGACGACACGCCGAGATCGACGAGGATCTGTGCGCCCAGTCCGTAATCCCGGGAATCCGCCGGCAGGCCCAACTGCAGGTTGGCGTCGACCGTGTCCGAGCCGGCGTCCTGCAGTTGATACGCCTGCAACTTGTGGAGGAGGCCGATACCGCGGCCTTCGTGACCGCGCATGTACAGCACGATCCCGCGACCCTCGGCGGCCACCATCTCCAGCGCCGCATCGAGTTGCGGTCCGCAGTCGCAGCGAAGCGAGCCGAAGACGTCACCGGTCAGACATTCCGAGTGAACCCGGACCAGAACGTCGTGGCCGGCACCGTCGGCACCGGCGATGTCGCCCATGACGAGTGCGACGTGCTCGACGTCATCGAAGACACTCGAATAACCGACCGCGCGGAAATCGCCGTGGCGCGTGGGGATTCGGGCGTCGGCGACCCGTACGACATGCTTTTCGTGCCGGCGCCGCCAGGCGATCAGGTCGGCGATCGAGACCAGGGCGAGGTCGTGCTCGTCGGCGAAGACCCGCAGCTCGTCGGTCTGCGCCATCGAGCCGACGTCCTTCTGACTGACGATCTCGCAGATCACGCCCGCCGGTGTCAGGCCGGCGAGCCGCGCCAGGTCGACGGCGGCCTCGGTGTGTCCGGGGCGCCGCAGCACGCCGCCGTCCTTCGCCCGCAGCGGGACCACGTGGCCGGGCCGCGTGAAGTCGCCGGCCGTGCTGTCCGGCGCGGACAGCAGCCGCATGGTGGTGGCGCGGTCGGATGCGCTGATGCCGGTGCCGATGCCCTCGCGGGCATCGACGGTCACCGTGTAGGCGGTGCCGTGCTTGTCCTGGTTCATCGAATACATCGGCGGCAGGCCGAGGCGATCGCACGTGTCGCCGTCGAGCGGGACGCAGAGATAGCCGGACGTGTACCGGACCATGAAGGCGACGAGTTCGGGGGTCGCCTTCTCGGCGGCGAAGATCAGGTCGCCCTCGTTCTCCCGGTCCTCGTCGTCGACGACGACCACGGCCTTGCCCGCCGCGATGTCGGCGATCGCGCGTTCGATCGTGTCCAGCTGCACATCGGACCCTGCAGAGTCGGCAACGTTCTCGGGGGTATCACTCATCAGGCTCTCGCTCATCACAATCACTTCACTTCCGGAACATGGGGCGAGTTCAACCGCTCCACATACTTCGCAATGACGTCGACCTCGAGGTTGACCACCGTGCCGGGTTGCGCCGACCCGAGATTCGTCTCCGACAACGTGGTCGGGATCAAGGAAATTTCGAACCAGTCCGCCGCATCGGTCACGCCGAGGGAGGAGACGGTCAACGAGACCCCGTCGACGGTGATCGACCCCTTCTCGACGAGGTAGCGGCTCAGCGCCGCGGGTACCGCGATTCGCACGACCGTCCAGTGCTGCGACGGTGAGACGGAGATGACCTCACCGGTCCCGTCGACATGTCCTTGGACGATGTGCCCGCCGAACCGTCCTCCCGCAGGCATCGCGCGCTCGAGATTGACCCGGCTGCCCGGCCCGAGATCGGACAGTGAACTGCGACGCAGAGTCTCGGCCATGACGTCGACGGTGAATCGGTCGTCGTGTTTCTCCACGACCGTGAGACAGACACCGTTGACGGCGATCGAGTCGCCGTAGCCGGCGTCTGAGGTGACGATGGGCCCGCGGACGGTGATGCGGGCGGCGTCGGGAAGGTCTTCGCGGGCGGCGATCTCGCCGAGCTCCTCCACGATTCCGGTGAACACGTGCTCCTCCTGCTTGCTCGGAGCAGACGCAGACGGCCTCGTGTCGCCTGTTCTCTCACATCCGGACTATGACCGTCGGCTCCGGAATCGCACCGGAATCTGCTGTCCCTGCGTCGGCAGGCGCTCGCGGGCTCGGTGTCACGAGCAGGACCTCGCGACATCATCACCGCCGGTGGGGAATCTCACCCCGCCCCGAGAACTGGTGCCTTCGACGCTAGCACGCGACGCAACACAGATCGCCTTGTGCTCCCGGTGAACGAAACCGGGGTGGGTCAGAGAGGCATCAGCAGATGCTTTCGTGCGCCGTGGGAACCCTCTTTGTCGGCCAGCATGGCCAATGCCCGGCGAATCTCGAGCCGGGTATGGGACGGCTCGATCACCGCATCGATATAACCGCGTTCGGCCGCCACCCACCGTTCCCGGACACTGGATGAGCCCTCCCCCTACCCAACTCATCAGTAACCTACGGTCGCGTAACGCGACTCTGAGCGACCACACATCGATCTGTCCAGCAATCGAAACGACTGGTCCGAGAAGCGAAGGTTCTGATCAAACGACCAAGTGCCGGCACTCCGCGCAGTCGCGATAGGACTGTGGACCAACGACATTCACGGTTCGAAACGATCCTGCTGCGGTGTGCGTCGCACCGGCAGATCAGCGCGTCATCCGGATGAACACGTCCCCACCGTCGACGAGGCGTACCTCACGTGTTTCGAATCGGCGGGCATCCGCGAGGGTGGTGATGCCGGGGATGTCCACCGCGTTCCGGCCGGCGCCGAGAACCGTGGGGGCGACGAAGACCGCCAGTTCATCCACGAGGTCTGCGGCAAAGAAGGCCCCGACGAGCGTTGCGCCACCCTCCACCAGCACCCACAGTGCGTCGTCGAGCGCGTCGAGGACCGCGGCCGGATCGTGGCTTCGTACGTGGACGAAGGGTGCCACACCGTCCCGGAGTTTCGCGCCGTCCGGCACCTCGCGGTCGCCGACCACCACCCGAATCGGTTGATGGTCATACAGCGTGTCGTCGGGACGACGCGCGGTGAGCGACGGATCGTCCGCCAGCGCGGTCCCGGTACCGACGACGATCGCGTCGATGCGGGAACGTTGCCGATGCGCCACTGCTCGCGCGCCCGGCCCGGTGATCCATTTGCTCGTGCCATCCGGCGCGGCGATGCGACCGTCGATCGTCGTCGCGAGTTTCACCGTGACGAAAGGTCGGCCGTGCTGTTGCCGATGAAGCCAGGGCTGCAGCGGGCCCGATGTGATCTCGTCGGCTGCGACTCCTCCCGTGACGAGAACACCGGCGCGGCGCAGGGTCTCGGCTCCGCCCGCGGCCGCCGGATTCGGGTCGGCAACGCCGTAGTGCACCTCGGTAACCCCGGCCTCGATAAGTGCTTGCGCACACGGCCCGGTCCGGCCGGTGTGGTTACACGGTTCGAGTGTGACGATCGCGATCCCGTCCCGCGCGCGTTCCCCGGCCGCGCGCAGTGCCATCACCTCGGCGTGCGGGCCGCCGGGCGGCTGCGTATGTCCGATCCCGACCACCTTTCCGTCGGCCCCGAGGATGACGGCTCCGACGGGCGGGTTGGGGCTGCTGCTTCCCTGCGCGGCCACCGATGCGTCGATCGCTCGACGCATGAGCGCAACGACGTCCAGATCGCCGACGGCCATGGCCGGTTCAGCTCCCGGCTGCTCCGGCGCGCGCCGATGCGGCCTGCTCGCGCAGCTTGGCGACGGCGGCCCCCGGATCTTCGGCGCCGTAGACGGCGGACCCCGCGACGAAGCAGTCGATGCCCGCTTCCGCGGCTTCTTCGATGGTGTCGGCGTTGATGCCGCCGTCGATCTCGACGAGCAGTTGCAGTTCGTCGGCATCGATGCGTTCGCGGATGGCACGCGCCTTGGCGAGCACCTCGGGCATGAACTTCTGACCGCCGAAGCCCGGTTCGACGCTCATGATCAGCAGCGTGTCGAAGTCCTTGAGGATCTCCAGGTACGGCTCGAGCGGAGTGCCCGGTTTGATCGACAGCCCGGCCTTGGCGCCTGCCGCGCGGATGTCGCGCGCCACCGGGATCGGGTCCGACGTCGCCTCCGCGTGGAAGGTGACGTTGTAGGCACCCGCCTCGGCATACGGTGGCGCCCAGCGCTCGGGGTTCTCGATCATCAGGTGGCAGTCGATCGGTATGTCGGTCGCCTTGAGCAGACTCTCGACGACGGGCAACCCAAGGGTCAGGTTCGGCACGAAGTGGGCGTCCATCACATCCACATGCAGCCAGTCCGACCCTTCGACCGCTGCCGCCTCGGCCGCGAGGTTCGCGAAGTCGGCGGACAGAATCGACGGGGCGATCATGGGTGTGCTGCCAGGGTTACACATGCCGCAGATTGTATGGGTTGCCCATCGAGATGCCCGGTCGGGCTACGGCTCAGTCCTCGTCACCGCCGAGAGGAACATCGCGTCGGTGCCGTGCAGGTGCGGCCAGAGCTGGACATGCGGACCGTCGCCGAGCGTCGTCGCGTCCGCGCCGGCGAACCGCCCCACGGCCACCATCGGTCGCGCGTCGAGTTGACTGGCATCGGGTACCGAGTCGAGGACCGCGGAGATCACCTCGACGGTCTCCGCCGGGTGCGGCGAACACGTCGAGTAGACGACGACGCCGCCCGGACGCACCAGTCGCACGGCTTCGGTGAGCAATTCTCGTTGCAGCACAACGAGTTCCGCGACATCCTCGGGCCTCCGACGCCAGCGTGCCTCCGGACGCCTGCGCAAGGAGCCCAGTCCAGAGCAGGGTGCATCGAGAAGTATCCGGTCGTATCCGGGCTCGAGGCCTGCATCACGGGCGTCGGCGACGCGGACATCGACCGGCAGGTCGCACACCACCTTGCGGATCAGCTCCGCTCGATGCTCGGACACCTCGATCGCGTCGAGATGTGCGCCGTCGATGTCGGCGAGCGCGCCGATCAACGCGGCCTTTCCGCCCGGTCCGGCGCACATGTCGAGCCAGCGCCCGCCATCCGGTCCGTCGACGGGCGCAACCGTCACGGCGCGGCCGACGAGTTGACTGCCCTCGTCCTGCACCCCGGCGAAACCGTCACGGACCGCGTCGAGATCACCGGGATCGCCACCGGGCAGGTAGACGCAGTACGGCGAGTAGTCGCCCACCTCTCCCCCGCTGGTGAGGGCCAGTTCCTCGGCGGTGATGAGCCCGGGGCGCGCCACCAGATGTACCGGTGGCCGGGCGTCGTCGGCGGCCAGCGCGGCCTGCAATTGCCCGGCCGACCCACCAAGCGCGTCGAAGAACACCTCCGCGATCCAGCGCGGATGGGCGTACTGGAAGGCCAGGTGACCGATGAGGTCGTCGGCGATGTCGGGAGCCAGCTCATCCACCCAGATGTCCTCGGACCGCTGAGACACCTTGCGCAGCACCGCATTCACGAATCCGGACGGGCCCATACCCTGTTCGGATCGCACCAGGTCCACCGACGTCGACACGGCGGCGTGTGCGCCGATCCGCGTGCGCAGCAACTGGTAGGCACCCATCCGCACCACGTCGAGCAGCGCCCCGTCGATGTCGGCGATGTCGCGTCCGGCGGCCGCGGCGATGATCGTGTCGAGAGTGCCCTGAGCCCGTGCGGTGCCGTAGGTCAGTTCGGTGGCCAGCGCGGCGTCGCGGCCGGTGATGTGCCGCTCGCGCAACAGTTTCGGCAACACGAGGTTGGCGTAGGCATCCCGTTCCCGGACGGCACGCAGGGTGTCGCGGGCCGCCACCCGAGCCGGGTCGAGGTCCTTCTGCCGGAACTTGCGGTCCCCGCCCCTCGAGTCCCCGCCCCGCGAGTCGCCGCTCACCGCAGCGTCGTCTCGTCGCCGAGTCGCGCCCCGCGCGCCCAGTCCGCCGCCGGCATCGGTTTCTTCCCGGGCGGCTGAGCCGTCCCGAGTCGCACCGGCGCGGTGCCGGTGCCGACGAACACCGCCTTCTTGGTGACCGCGACCGCACCCGGTGCAAGACGGTCGGCGGGCCGGTCCGGCTCGTCGTCGCCCACGACCCTGACCGGTCCCAGTTTGATCCGCGCGTCGTCGAGGCCGGTCCACGCGCCCGGCACCGGGGTGTGTGCCCGGATCAGGCGTTCGACGATGTGGGCGGGCAGTTCCCAGCGCACGCGGGCATCGTCGACCTCGATCTTGGGAGCATGACTGACGCCGTGGGCCGGTTGCGGCGTGGGAGCCAGTTCACCCGCGGCGATGCCGTCGAGAGTGCGCACGAGCAGGCCCGCGCCGGCCACCGCCAGACGGTCCAGCAGCTCTCCGCTGGTGTCACCAGGTGCGATTGTCTCGGTGAGCGCGCCGAACACCGGGCCGGTGTCCAAACCCTTCTCGAGCCGGAACGTGCTCGCGCCGGTCACCTCGTCGCCCGCTGCGATCGACGCTTGCACCGGCGCCGCTCCCCGCCACGCCGGCAGGACCGAGAAGTGCAGGTTGACCCAACCGTGGTCGGGAAGTTCGAGCAGGTCCGCCGGCACCAGGCCGCCATAGGCGACGACCGCACCACAGTCGGGATTCCATCGCGCCAGCACCTCGGCGACCTCCGGCTCAGCGAGGCGACGCGGGGTGATCACCTCCACACCGCGTTCGTCTGCCACCAACCCGACCGGTGATCGGGACACCTTGCGTCCCCGACCGGACACCGCGTCGGGCCGGGTGATGACCCCGACGACGTCGTGTTCGGGTGAGTCGAGCAACGCCTGCAACGACGGTACGGCGACGTCGGGGGTGCCCGCGAACACTATGCGCACGACTCGGTCCTCTCTGGAATGCTCATCCGATGGTAGGCGGGTCGACCTGGACGCGAATCGGCCCCGTCTCGTGTCGGGCGTTTCGACGTATCTGCGCGGCAACGAGCGCATCGGCCAGCAACCGTCCGTCACGACGTGGCACACGCACAAGAACCCGATCGAACTCGGTGTCGGCGTCGTCGCGGTCGGCACCGGCGGGGGGTCGAACGCCGGGCGGCAGCGGCACCGGACCGAGCACATCTCCGCCGGCCGGGATCTCGAGGTGACCGGTGAACTCGGTCAGCATTGCCGGGGTGCCGTCGATCGACGCCATGGTCACAGCGGGCGGAAACCCCAGTTCGTCGCGCTGGGCAAGCTCGGTCTCGGCGAAGCCGACCGGATCCCACCGGATGATCGCCTGCACTGGCGGTAATGCCGAGTCGGCCACGATCACGAGCCGTCCACCTTCGCCGTGCGCCCGCACCTGCCCACCGATCGCCATCCACCGCCGGACCGCGTTCTCGCCGGCACGCAGATCGGCGCGATCCAGTTGCGCCCAGGTGTCGAGAATGATCGCGGCACCGTAGCCGGCCGGGGCGACGGGCTCCGCACCCGGAGTGGCGACGACGACTCGTGCGCCGGCCGGGATCTCGTCGACGATCGACGACCCACCGCTCGTGACCACCGGTACCCCGGCAAATGCCCGCCCCAACTCCTCCGCGGTTCGGCGGGCCCCGGTGACCAAGGCCCGGACCTGGGTACCGCCGCATGCCGGGCATCGAAAGGAAGATTCGGCACGCCCGCACCACCGACAACTGACGTGACCGGCACCGTCGAGTTGCAACGGGCCGTGGCATGCGCGACACCGCGCATGTTCCCGGCAGCGCGTGCAGGCCAGGGACGGCAGGTATCCGCGCCTCGGCACGCTGAAGACCACGGGCAGGTCGGCGGCCAGAGCAGCACGCGCGGCGTCGAACGCGACTGCCGGAATGCGCGCCGAGCGTGCCTGCGGATCGCGGGCCACTTGGGCGTCGTCATCGGTTATCGCCTGCACCCGTGGGCTGCGGGAGCGCACCTGTGCCCGATCGGCCACCAGGTCATGCGCCCAGCCCGCGGCCACGAGCGCCTGCGCCTCCGCGGTCCGCGCGAACCCGCCGATGACCATCCCGCACTGCTCGAGGTGCGCACGCAGGACCGCTACCTCGCGAGGGTGAGGGTAGGGCGCACGGGGTTCGTCGAGGCTGTCGTCACCGTCGTCCCAGACGACGACGAGCCCGAGGTCGCGGACCGGGGCGAAGATGGCACTGCGAGTGCCGAGCACCACCTGCGCGGCGCCGCGTCGTGCGGCCAGCCAGCGTCGATAGCGCGCGGTGGGACCAAGTCCGGCCGCGAGCGTCACGCACCGGTCACCGAGCAGCGGTTCGCACGCTGCCGACAGGCGGTCGAGGTCGCGCTGGTCGGGCACCACGATGATTGCCCCGCGTCCCGCGGCGACCGTCGTCGCAGCGAGTTCGGCGAGCCGATTCGGCCAGTCCTCGCCGGGCACCGCCTGCCAGATGGCACGCGGGTGCCCCTCGGCGAGGGAATCCAGAAAGCCCTCCGCCGACCGGTAGACCTGCCAGGATGCGCGGTCGGGAGCCGTGACCACCGACGTGGGTTCCGGGGTTTGTTCCTTCTCCGTGCGCGCGTGCCGTGGCGGGATCGCCAGGCGAACGACGTCACCCATCGTGCCGGCGTACCGATCGGCGACCGCCCGGCACAGGGCGGCCAGTTCGGGTCCCAGCACGGGTTCGGCCGAGACCACGCGGTCGAGCCACCCGAGTTTGCCTGGATGGTCGCTCTCCTCGATCCGTTGCAGCAGGATGCCGTCGACGAGGCGCCCGGCGAATCGAACTCGCACACGAACCCCGGGTTGCGCGATCGCGTCCTGTTCGGCGTCGATCAGGTAGTCGAAAGGGCGGTCTAGATGTGTGAGCCCGAGGAACGGAAGCACCTGAGCCACCGGTTGCGACGAGGCGGGTGTGCGGGCGCCCTTTCGAGCGGTCCGCCCTCGCGTTGGTGCACCCTTTTCGCCGCGCCCTTCGAGGCTCGTCGCTTGCGCTCCTCGCACCTCAGGGAGCGGAAGGCTCACCTGTGGGCCGGGTGTCAGAGTCCTGCGGCTGCGCGCAGTTTGTCGGCCCGATCGGTCCGCTCCCACGGCAGATCGACGTCGGTACGCCCGAAGTGCCCGTAGGCGGCGGTCGGCCCGTAGATCGGACGCAGCAGGTCGAGATCGCGAATGATCGCCAGCGGACGCAGGTCGAAGTTCTCGGAGATGACCCGCTCGATGACAGCGGGGTCGACCTTTTCGGTTCCGAAGGTCTCCACGAACAGCCCGACGGGGGCGGCCTTGCCGATCGCGTAGGCGACCTGCACCTCGATGCGGTCGGCCAGACCCGCGGCAACGGCGTTCTTGGCCACCCAGCGCATCGCGTACGCCGCCGACCGGTCGACCTTCGACGGGTCCTTGCCGGAGAAGGCGCCACCACCGTGACGGGCCATGCCGCCGTAGGTGTCGACGATGATCTTGCGGCCGGTGAGGCCGGCGTCGCCCATCGGTCCGCCGAGCACGAACTTGCCGGTCGGGTTCACCAGGAGGCGGTAGCCCTCCGTGCTCAGCGTCGACACCTGCAGGTCGGCGAGAACGGCCTCGACGACCTCGGACCGGATGTCCGGCGTGAGCATGTTCTCGAGATCGATGTCGGCGGCGTGCTGCGTCGAGAGCACCACGGTGTCGAGCCGGACCGGCTTGTCGCCGTCGTATTCGATGGTCACCTGTGTCTTGCCGTCCGGGCGCAGATACGGCAGCACACCGGTCTTGCGGACCTCGGTAAGCCGACGTGACAGGCGATGCGCGAGCGCGATCGGCAGGGGCATGAGTTCGGGGGTCTCGCTGCTGGCGTAGCCGAACATCAGACCCTGGTCGCCCGCGCCCTGGTTGTCGATCTCGTCCTCGGAGATTCCGCTGCGGCTCTCGTGGGAGTTGAACACGCCGCCGGCAATGTCGGGCGACTGCGCACCGATCGCGACGTTGACGCCGCACGACGCGCCGTCGAATCCCTTGGTCGACGAGTCGTAACCGATGTCGAGGATCTTCGCGCGGACGATGCCGGGGATGTCGACGTAGGCAGTGGTGGTCACCTCACCGGCGACATGCACCTGACCGGTGGTCACCAGGGTCTCGACGGCGACCCGCGCCTTGGGGTCGTCGGTCAGGATGGCGTCGAGCACCGAATCGCTGATCGCATCGCAGATCTTGTCGGGATGTCCCTCGGTGACGGATTCACTGGTGAACAGGCGTGACGCGGAGGTGGTCATCGGGTCCTCTCAAGGCGGGTCGCGTTAGCACAGGTCGCAGGAGTGCATGGTTGCGTCCGGGAGGTCACCACTGTTCCCCCAGGACGCCAATGTGAGTGCGTTCCAACCTACACACCCACGCAGACAGCCCGCGCGGTGTGGGTCACGCACCCCGACCATCAGGCACCAGGCCGCGCACTTCGTCAAGTATTCGGCTCGACATGAGGGTTTTCGAACCCAGCGGAAGCGCGGTTTCGGCGCCTTGCGCAGAGAGCAGCCAGCCGGTGTTGTCCTCGGTGCCGAACGCTTTTCCGTCGCCCACTGCGTTGACGACGAGCAGGTCACAGCCCTTGCGGGCCAGCTTCGCCCGTCCGTGGTCGAGGACCCCGCCCGTTTCGTCGCCGGTCTCTGCAGCGAAACCGACGATCACGGTCTCCGCCGGGATCGCGCCCGCTGCGCGGCTCTCCACCAGGCCCCGCAGGATGTCCGGGTTGGTCGTCAGCTCGATGGGCGCGGGTCCCGCGTCGCCCTTCTTGATCTTCGCGTCGGCGACCGAGACCGGACGGAAGTCGGCCACCGCGGCCGCCATGATGACCACGTCGGCCTCGGCCGATCGCTTGGTCATCTCGTCGGCGAGTTCGCGAGCCGTGGACACCCGGACGATGTCCACGCCCGACGGATTGCCGGGGTCGGCGGTCGAGCCGGCAACGAGGGTGACCTTGGCGCCACGCTGCGCTGCGGCTCGGGCGAGGGCAAAGCCCTGCTTTCCGGAGCTGTGATTGCCCAGGAAGCGCACCGGGTCGATGGGTTCACGGGTGCCGCCGGCGCTGATGACGAAACGTACTCCCGCGAGGTCGTAGGGCAGGGCGTCGGCGTGCTCGAGCAGCAGATCGGCGAGCAGCGCGATCTCCTGCGGTTCGGGGAGCCGGCCGGGGCCCGAATCGGTGCCGGTGAGGCGGCCGGATGCCGGAGTCATCACGGTGGCACCGTGTGCGCGCAGAGTTGCGACGTTGGCCACCGTGGCGGGGTGCTCCCACATCTCGGTGTGCATGGCCGGCACGAACAGCACCGGACAGCGGACCGTCAGCAGCGAAGCGGTCAGCAGGTCATCGGCGCGGCCGCCCGCGGCCCGGGCCATCAGGTCGGCCGTGGCAGGCGCGATCACCACGAGGTCGGCACCCTGCCCCAGCCGGACATGGGCGACCTGGTCGACGTCGTCGAAGACGTCGGTGGTCACGGGATGGCCGCTGAGCGCCTCGAAGGTGGCGGCACCGACGAACTTGAGCGCCGACGCAGTGGGCACGACGCGAACGTCATGACCGGCCTCGGTGAAATGCCGGATGACCGAGCACACCTTGTAGGCGGCGATGCCGCCTCCGACACCGACGATGATGCGTCGACGTGCTCCACCCGATCTGCTCATCGCGGCAGTGTCGCTCATCGAGGCTGCGTGGACTTATTCGCCTTCGGTGTGCTCGAGCAGGTCCGAGTGGATCTCCCGCAGCGCGATCGACAGCGGCTTCTCCTGCAGACCCGGCTCGACGAGCGGACCGACGTACTCGAGGATGCCGTCGCCGAGCTGGTTGTAGTAGTCGTTGATCTGACGTGCACGCTTGGCCGCGTAGATCACGAGCGCGTACTTGGACGACGCGCGCTCGAGCAGGTCGTCGATCGGCGGGTTGGTGATGCCCAGCGGCGTGTCATAGGCCGGCGCGTCGGCGATCTCGGTCATGTCGAAGTTGGTCTGCGTGCTCACTCGATCTCCTGCTGCTGCGGTGACGTGGAAAGTCTGTGGTTCGGGTCGGTCGGGTACCGGCCGGTGGGCGGTCCTCAGCGGTTGCCTGCGGCATCCTGCCGCGGGTGTGCGGCGGGCTGAGAAGGTCCGACCAGCAAGGATACCAACTCACTGGCCGCTCGGTCGACTTCGCTGTTCACGATCACGTGATCGAACTCGTCGCGAGCTGCCATCTCTGTCCGTGCGGTGTTGAGCCGACGCTCGATGGCCTCGGGGCTCTCGGTGCCGCGACCGGTCAATCTGGCGACCAGATCGTCCCAGCTCGGCGGCGCGAGGAACACAGTTGTGGCCTCGGGAAGGTGGGCGACCACGTTGCGCGCACCGACCAGGTCGACCTCGACGAGCACCGGCGATCCGGCAGCGAGTGCGTCGAGGACCGGTCGGCTCGGCGTGCCCGAACGCTGCAGCCCACCGTGGATCTCGGCCCATTCGAGAAGCTCGTCGTCGGCGATCATCCGGTCGAACTCGTCGGAGCCGACGAAGAAATAGTCGCGTCCGTCGACCTCGCCGGGGCGCGGCGAGCGTGTGGTCGCGGAGACGCTGAAGTACAAATCCGGCACAGCGGCACGAACTCGCGCCACGACGGTGGACTTGCCGACGGCCGAGGGGCCGACCAAAACGATCAGTCGGCCCCTCGTGCGTTCGGTCGGTTGCTCGCTCAGGAGCTGAACTTCTCGAGCAGAGCCTTGCGCTGACGATCACCGAGACCGCGCAGACGGCGGGTCGGAGCGATCTCGAGTTCGGTCATGATCTCCTGCGCCTTGACCTTGCCGACCTTGGGCAGGGCCTCGAGCAGGGCGGAGACCTTCATCTTGCCGAGGATCTCGTCGTTCTCGGCATCCTTGAGCACCTGCTGCAAGTCGGTGCCGCCGCGCTTGAGGCGCTCCTTCAGTTCGGCGCGAACTCGCCGAGCAGCAGCAGCCTTCTCCAAGGCTGCCGCGCGCTGCTCGTCTGTCAACTGGGGAAGGGCCACGATTCCTCCGTATTTCGTTCTACTTCGATCAGTCTGTCGGGATCACATGACCATGTAACCCACTCGGCCGCTGTACAAACGCGGACGCGTGCTCGACCGTACCCAACGTGAGCAGGCAATTCGAGCGCGACCCCCGCGCAGAGCTTCCGTGCACATGTTGTACTTTGCGGCACCGACAACCCGGTACGGACAGCTCGCCGGGCATGCATACCCGCAGGTCAGATCGCATTATCGACCGCGCGAGAGTCTGCCGCGACACCGCTACGGCTGTGACGCGTGTGACGCAAGCGCATCCTCGAATCTTCCTAGACTTGGTGGCCCGCTCCGGTGTGTCGTGCCGATGAACTCGCCGATTCACGCAGGTCAACCGGCGCCGGGAGCGAAGCGAGCGGGCCGAGTACCTCGGGGCACATCAGCCTCCCTGACGCACCGGAACCTCGGCGATCGCGACAGTGCCCCCGGTCGGTCGGGCGTCGACGGTCAGCGTGCCACCGGCCGCTTCGAGCCGGACCCGGCGCGACATCAGACCGAGATGCCCTTCGGTCAGCCGCTCGGCGAGCCGATCACTGCCGCCGGCGTCCGACGCGAGGTCTGCGCCGATGCCGACCCCGTCGTCGACGACCACCAGCCGAGCCTGGCCGGCGTCCCACTCGGCACTCAGCTCGAGGCGATCGGCACCGGCGTGTTTGACGACGTTGGCGACCAACTCTCGCGCAGTGGCGTACAGCAACGCATCCACCGATGTGGAACCTTCGGGCGACCATCCCGCCACGTCGACCACGACGTCGAGGCCTCCGGGCACCGCGACCGAGCGACCGAGCTCATCGAGTGCCACCGCGAGCCCGTGGTGATCGAGCACCGCCGGATTGAGCGTCGTCAACGTCGAGCGCAGCAGCCGACTGGATTCGGTGAGCGCCGCGTCGAGCCGGTCGGTGGCGTCGGGATCGTCGCCGCGCCGGACATCGGAGAGGGTGTGCCGGGCAGCGAGCACGTACTGCATCGCACCGTCGTGCAGCGCGTCGGCGAGATCACGGCGTTCCCGGTCCTCGATCAGCAGCGTTTCGCTCAGCAGATGGGCCCGGTCGGCCGCGAGCGACCCGATCGTCATCACCCGGGAGCGTTGCAGCAGTGACAGCAGAACGCTGGCCAGCGCGAGTGCACCGATCACCACGGTGTGCAGGATGACCAGCGACCACGGCTCACCGTTGGCGGGACGTGCGGCGGCGGTCGTCGCGAAGTAGACCACCACGGTGGGTACTGCGATGACGGTCGGGACCCATGGGCGCAGCGACGTCGCACCCATCATCGGGATGATCGCGAAGCCGGTCAGTAATACGTCGGAGGTCCAACTGATCGAGTCGGAGCGACTGGCGAGGACGGCGAGCACCGTGAGCGCACCCAGGTCGACGAACACCGCCGACCACATCAGCCGCACCGTCACCGCGTCTCCGCGGCGGGCCAACAGGACGGTGATCACCGACCAGATCACGTAGCAGCCCACCACGATCCAGGTTGCGACGAGATAGTCGGCGGGCGGATCGAAGGCGATCACGAGCACGACGAACGCCGCGAGGATCACTCGCAACAACACCTGGATCCGGATTCCGCGCAATCCGTGGTCCAGCAGGATCTCGCGGATCGCGCCCTCGTCGGCCACCGCTGCAAGACCGCGCTCGTCGTCGGCCATCGGCGTCAGTCGATGAGCCCGCGCCGCAGGCCTTCGGCGACCGCGGCGGCGCGGTCGGAGACCCCAAGCTTCTCGTACAGGCGCTGGGTGTGGGTCTTCACCGTCGACGCCCCGATGAACAGTTCAGCCGCAAGCTGCGGGATCGACAGCCCACGGGCAAATCCGGCGAGCACCTGCGACTCCCGCTCACTCAGTGCCGGGGTCTCCGGCGCGGTGTGCATGCGGATCTGGTCGACGAGACCACCGGCCAGTTCGGCCGGCACCACGGTCTCCCCTTTCGCGACGCGCATCACGCCGCCGACGATCGCGTCCCGATCCGAGTCCTTGGACAAGTAGCCACTCGCGCCGCGCTGCAGGGCCTCGAAGACGATCGGCGCGTCGGTCACCGCGGACAGCAACAGGACCCGGGTGCTCAGTCCGTCGCGGGTCACTGCATGCGCGACGTCGGCCCCGGTCATCCCCGGCATCTGGTAGTCCACGACCGCGACATCCGGTGCGGTCTCGCGGATCATGTCGAGCCCGGCACGCCCGTCGCCGGCCTCCCCGACCACCGAGATGCGACCGCTGCTCGTCAGTCCACGCGCGAGGCCGTCACGAAAGAACGGATGATCATCGACGACGACCACTGTCACCAGCGCATTCACCTCGGCTCCCCAATCACCCGCCGAGTCTATCGCCGACGCGTCACCCGCAACGTAGATCCCGGACGAGGGCGTCGCGTCACCTCGACAGCGCGGCTTCGACCTCGTCGATGGTCTGTTCACACGCCGCGCGCAACGTGACCACATCGGGGCCATGCCGCAGGACGCCGCGGGAACTGGCGGGCAGCACCCAGCGCAGGTGTGCACCGTAAAACACCGCGGGCAGGTCGGACGGGGTGGCGCCCTGCGCACCGAGTCCGGGCGCGAGGATCGGCGCCGTGAAGCCACTCAGGTCGAGGCCATGGTTGCGGGTGGCGCCGACGACGAGGCCGACCGTCACACCCTCGCCGTTCTCCGCCGCGGCGGCGTCGACCATCGACTGCGCGACAAATCCGGCCCCGGTGTCGGCGAGCTGCACCCCAACGCCCTCCGGGTTGGACGTCCGAGCCAGGACGAACACCCCGCGATCCGACCGTCGAGCCGCGTCGAGCGCAGGACGGAGCGACTCGAATCCCAGGTAGGGCGAGGCCGTCACCGCGTCCGAGCACAGCGGCGAGGTGTCGTCGAGCCACGCGTGTGCATAGGCGGCCATGGTGGTGCCGATGTCACCGCGTTTGGCGTCGGCAAGCACCAGGGCGCCGAGTTCCCGGCAGCGACGGATGGTTTCTTCGAGCACCGCGAAACCGCCCGAACCGAACGCCTCGAAGAACGCGACCTGCGGTTTGATCACGGCGGCCACCGGCCCGAGTGCTTCGGCACACACCTCGGCGAACCGGGCGAGCCCGTCCACGGACACCGGCAGACCCCACTGCTCGAGCAACTCGGCGTGTGGATCGATACCCGCGCAGAGCCGGCCGCGCGTGTCGACGGCCTGCCGGTAGCGCGCCGCGAAGCCCGAATCGGTCACCTATCCCTCACCCACCAGCGCGCGGTGACGTTCCTGCAGCGACTGCACGCCCACCTGGCCGCGAATGGCTGCCTCGATGCCCTGCACCGCGGCGCTCGCACCCTGCACCGTGGTGATGCACGGAATACCCACCGTCACAGCGGCGCTGCGGATCTCGTAGCCGTCGACGCGAGGTCCGGACTGGCCGTACGGGGTGTTGATCACCATGCTCACCTCGCCGGCCCGAATGGTGTCGACGATGTTGGTCTCCCCCGGTCCCGACTCGAAGTGCTTGCGGACCGTGGTGGCCTCGATGCCGTTGCGCCGCAGGACATCCGCGGTGCCCTCGGTGGCCAGGATGGTGAACCCGAGGTCGGCGAGGTGCTTGACCGGGAAGATCAGCGCCCGCTTGTCCTTGTTGGCCACCGACACGAAGATCGCGCCCGACGTGGGCAGCGACCCGTAGGCCGCCGTCTGCGACTTGGCAAAGGCTCGACCGAAGTCGGCGTCGATACCCATCACCTCGCCGGTCGACTTCATCTCCGGCGAGAGCAGGGAGTCCACCCCGGTGCCGTCGTAGCGGCGGAACCGGTTGAACGGCAGCACCGCTTCCTTGACCGAGATGGGCGCATGCGCCGGGGCCTCGCCGCCGTCGCCCTCGGCGGGCAGCAGTCCACTCGCGCGCAGGTCGGCGATCGACTCACCCAGCATCACCCGGGCGCACGCCTTGGCCAGCGGCACGGCGGTCGCCTTGGATACGAACGGAACGGTCCGGCTTGCGCGCGGGTTCGCTTCGAGGACGTAGAGGATGTCGTCCTTCAGCGCGTACTGCACGTTGAGCAGTCCTCGTACGCCGATCCCCTTGGCGAGTGCTTCGGTGGATTCGCGCACCATCGCCAGGTCGGCGCGGCCGAGCGTCACCGGGGGCAGCGCGCACGCGGAGTCGCCGGAGTGGATGCCCGCTTCCTCGATGTGCTCCATCACACCGCCGATGTAGACCTCGTCGCCGTCGCACAGCGCGTCGACGTCGATCTCCACCGCGTCCTCGAGGAACCGGTCGACGAGGACCGGATGGTCGGGCGTCAATTCCGTTGCGCGGGAGATGTAATCAGCCAGCGACTGCTCGTCGTAGACGATCTCCATGCCGCGCCCGCCGAGCACGTACGACGGACGCACGAGCACCGGATAACCGATCCGGGCAGCAGTGTCACGAGCCTCGTCGAAGCTGGTCGCGGTGCCGAAGGCAGGGGCGGGCAACCCCGCCGCGGTCAACACCTTGCCGAATTCGCCACGGTCCTCGGCGAGGTCGATCGCGGCCGGCGAGGTGCCGACGATCGGCACCCCCGCGCCCTGCAGACGGTCGGCGAGACCCAGCGGTGTCTGGCCGCCGAGCTGCACGATGACACCGGCGACCCGACCCGACTTCGACTCCGCGTAGAACACCTCGAGAACGTCCTCGAAGGTGAGGGGCTCGAAGTAGAGACGGTCGGCGGTGTCGTAGTCGGTGGACACCGTCTCGGGGTTGCAGTTGACCATCACGGTCTCGTAGCCCGCTTCGGACAACGTGAGCGCCGCGTGCACGCAGGAGTAGTCGAATTCGATGCCCTGCCCGATGCGGTTGGGGCCCGAACCGAGGATCAGCACCTTCTCCCGTTCGGTCTGCGGTGCGATCTCACTCGTCGCGGCGGGATCGAGTTCGTAGGTGGAGTAGTGATACGGCGTACGCGCCTCGAACTCGGCCGCGCACGTGTCGACGGTCTTGTAGACCGGACGCACGCCGAGACCCACCCGGAATTCGCGCACGGCGTCCTCGTCGGCGAAATCGTCACGCAGCGCGGCGATCTGCTTGTCGGAGAACCCGGTGCTCTTGGCTTCGCGCAGCAGATCCTCATCGAGGCGTCCGGCGTCGCGGATATCGGCCCCGAGTGCCGCGATCCCGCCGATCTCGGCCAGGAACCACGGGTCGATGGCGGTCGCCTCGTAGAGCTGCTCGATGGTGGCGCCGGCGTCGAACGCCAGCATCAGCCCGTAGAGCCGACCGTCCTTCGGCGTACGAAGCTCCTCCAGAAGTGCGGGCAGGTCGATGGTGGCCGGATCTTGGCGGGCCGGTTCGGTCCAGAACCCGGCGGCCTTGGTCTCCAGCGAGCGCATCACCTTGCCGAGCGCCTCGGCGAAGCTGCGTCCGAGGCTCATCGCCTCGCCCACCGACTTCATGGTGGTGGTGAGGGTGTCGTCGGCACCCGGGAACTTCTCGAAGGCGAACCGCGGCGCCTTGACGACCACGTAGTCGAGGGTCGGCTCGAAGCAGGCCGGGGTTTCCTTGGTGATGTCGTTGACGATCTCGTCGAGGCTGTAGCCGATGGCGAGCTTGGCGGCGATCTTGGCGATCGGGAAACCCGTTGCCTTGGAAGCCAATGCCGACGACCGCGACACACGCGGGTTCATCTCGATCACCACGAGCCGACCGTCGCGCGGGTCCTGGGCGAACTGGATGTTGCAGCCGCCGGTGTCGACGCCGACCTCGCGCAGGATGTCGATCGAGAGGTCACGCATGATCTGGTATTCGCGGTCGGTGAGCGTCATCGCCGGCGCGACGGTCACCGAGTCGCCGGTGTGCACGCCCACCGGGTCGAGGTTCTCGATGGAGCAGACCACCACGACGTTGTCGCGGTTGTCGCGCATCAGCTCGAGTTCGTATTCCTTCCAGCCGAGGATCGACTCCTCGATCAGCACGTTCGCAGTCGGCGAGGCGGCCAGACCGCCGCCGGCGATCCGCTCGAGGTCGGCGTCGTCGTAGGCCATGCCGGAGCCGAGCCCGCCCATCGTGAACGACGGCCGCACGACGACCGGGAAGCCCAGTTCGGCGACGGTGTCACGCACCTCGTCCATGGTGTGACATACCCGCGATCGGGCGCTCTCACCGCCGACCTTCTCGACGATGTCCTTGAACATCTGCCGGTCCTCGCCGCGCTGGATGGCGTCGAAGTCGGCACCGATCAGCTCGATGCCGTACTTCTCCAGCGATCCCCGATCATGCAGTGCGACAGCGGTGTTGAGTGCGGTCTGCCCACCGAGGGTGGCCAGCACGGCGTCGATCGGGTGACCGGCGTCGCGTTCGGCCTCGATCACCTTCTCCACGTATTCGGCGGTGATCGGCTCGATGTAGGTGGCGTCGGCGAACTCCGGGTCGGTCATGATGGTCGCCGGGTTGGAGTTGACCAGGCTGACGCGCAGCCCCTCGGCCTTGAGCACCCGGCATGCCTGCGTGCCCGAGTAATCGAACTCGCAGGCCTGTCCGATGACGATCGGTCCGGAACCGATGACCAGGACGTGGGAGATGTCGGTACGGCGTGGCATCAGGCCCCACGTCCTTCCAGCAGTGTCACGAATTTGTCGAAGAGGTAGGCGGCATCGTGCGGACCGGCCGCGGCCTCCGGGTGGTACTGCACCGAGAAGGCCCGGCCGGACATCAATTCGACGCCCTCCACGGTGCCGTCGTTGGCGCACACATGGCTGACGCGGGCGCGGCCGAAGTCGGTGTCGAACTCCTCGCCCGCCTCGCCGTCGAGGGCGAAGCCGTGGTTCTGTGCCGTGATCGACACCTTGCCGGTGGCAGAGTCGATGACCGGGATGTTGATCCCGCGGTGGCCGAACTTCATCTTGTAGGTGCCGCGGCCGAGCGCGCGGCCGAGGATCTGGTTACCGAAGCAGATGCCGAAGAGCGGCAGGTCGGCGCCGAGGACATCCCGGGTGAGGTTCACGATCGCGTCGGCCGTCGCGGGGTCGCCGGGACCGTTGGACAGGAACACACCGTCGGGATTGCGGGCGGTGATGGCCGCGAGGTCGGTGTTCGACGGCAGCACGTGGACCCGCACGCCTCGCTGCGCGAACATCCGCGGGGTGTTGGTCTTGATGCCCAGATCGATTGCGGCGACGGTGAATCGGGCCGGCGCCTTCGGCTCCACCACGTAGCCGGTGTCGGTGGTGACCTCCCCGGCCAGGTTGGCGCCCTTCATCTCCGGCTGGTTGCGCACCCGGCTGAGCAACTCGTCGGTGTCGGAGACAGCCGCGCCGGAGAAGACGCCGGCACGCATCGAGCCGTGGTCGCGCAGGGTGCGCACCGCGGCACGCGTGTCGATCCCGGCGATGCCGACGATCCCCTGCCGCACCAGTTCGTCCTCCAGCGAGGTCGTCGCGCGCCAATTCGACACCCGCCGAGTGGGATTGCGCACCGCGTACCCGGCGACCCAGATCTTTCCGGAATCGCCGTCGGCGTCGGAACTGCCTGCGCTTCCGGTGGATTCGCCGTCCTCGCGGTTCCATCCGGTGTTACCGATCTGCGGCGCGGTGGCCACCACGATCTGGCGGTGGTAGCTCGGATCGGTCAGCGTCTCCTGATACCCGGTCATTGCGGTACAGAACACCGCCTCACCGAGGGTCTCGCCGACTGCACCGAAAGCCCGGCCGGTGAACACCTGGCCGTTCTCCAGCACCAGAACCGCTGTGCTCATTGCTCTTTCCCCTGTTCCTCTGAACCCGATCCCGGGGCATCGGCTTCGCTCGATGGCTGATCGGCGAAGGCATGCACCCAGTCGGGGTAGATCGTCTTGTCGTCTGCGCGCAGACCGGAATCGATCTCGGTGCCGGTCGGCAATACCCAACGGACCACCAGGACGCCGTCGGCGGTCATCACCTTGCCCGCGAGTCCCCGCTCGGTCCGCACCGCGGTGATGGACTCGCGCGGAATCCAGATTGTGCTGGCGCCCCTGCGCTCGAGCAGGATTCCCGCCGCGTAGGCGCTCATCGACGCGCTTGCCCGGTCACCGACGTCCCCGACAGCGATGCGGTTCTGCCAACTCGGCGCCAACGTGCTGCCGACGTACAGTCCGGTGTGCGGGCCCAGTTGCGCCTCGCCGAGATCTGCCGGCGGCGTGGGCATCTCACCGATGAGATCGGCCTGCCGACGGCCACGGTTGCGCCAGCCGCGCAGAATCAGGGCCACCAAACCGGCCCAGGCCACCACCACGATGACGACGATGACGATGTCGTATGCGGCGTCGCTCACGCACTCACCCGCCCGTCGACTGCGGTCACCACGCCGCGCAGCAGTGTCGCGGTGACGGTGGCGGGCATGGTCATCGCCTCGTAAGGCGTATTGCGGGACAGGCTCGCCAGGTCGGCGCCACGGACCACCCACGAGGTGTCCGGGTCGACGATGGCCAGGTTGGCCGGCTCGCCGACCTCGATCGGGCGCCCCTGATCGGTCAGGCCCACGATGGCGGCCGGGCGTTCACTCATCACCCGAGCGACACCGCGCCAGTCGAGCAGACCCGGCTTCACCATGGTCTCGACGATGATCGGCAGAGCGGTCTCCAGACCGAGCATGCCGGGGCGAGCGAGGGCGAACTCGCAGCACTTCTCCTGCGCAGCGTGAGGTGCGTGATCGGTGGCGACGCAATCCACCACACCGTCGGCAAGCGCCTGCCGCAGGGCAAGATTGTCGCTGGGCTCGCGCAACGGCGGATTGACCTTGTTCACCGGGTCATAGGTGGCCAGACGGTCGTCGGCGAGCAGCAGGTGATGCGGGGTGACCTCGGCGGTGATCGAGATGCCCTGGTCCTTGGCCCAGCGCAGCAGTTCCACGGTGCCCGCGGTCGACGCGTGGCAGATGTGCACGCGGGTCCCGGCGTCGCGTGCGAGCAATGCGTCGCGCACGACGATGGACTCCTCGGCGGCGCGTGGCCAGCCCGCGAGACCCAGCCGTGCGGCTGTCGGCCCCTCGTGCGCGACCGCACCCACCGTGAGACGCGGTTCCTCGGCGTGCTGGGCGATCAGGACGTCGAGTCCCTTTGCGTACTCGAGGGCGCGCCGCATGAGCAGCGGGTCGGACACACATTTGCCGTCGTCGCTGAACATGCGCACACCGGCGGCACCGGCCGCCATCATGCCCATCTCGGCCAGTTGCTTGCCCTCGAGTCCGACGGTGACGGCCCCGACCGGGTGGACGTCGACGAGTCCGACCTCCCGGCCGGTGCGCCAGACGTTGTCGGTGATGGTCGAATTATCGGCGACCGGGTTGGTGTTGGCCATCGCGAACACGGCGGTGTAACCGCCCAATGCCGCTGCGGCAGAACCGCTTCGGATGGTCTCGGTGTCTTCACGACCGGGTTCGCGCAGGTGTGTGTGCAGGTCGACGAACCCCGGCAGCGCCACGCCGCCGTTGCCGTCGACCCGCTCGATGTTCTCGGGCGCGTCGAGGTCGGTGCCGATCGCGGTGATGGTGCCGTCCTCGACGAGAACGTCGACCGCATTGCCCTCGCCGTACGGCCGGACGCTCGAGATCAGCACCGATCCACTCGCCGGGGTGTTCACAATTGCGCTCCTGCCGAATCGCTTCCGACGAGGAGTCGGAAGAGCACCGCCATGCGGACGTGCACGCCGTTACGTACCTGTTCGAGCACCGCCGCCCGTGGCGAGTCGGCGACCGAATAGCCGATCTCCATCCCGCGCAGCATCGGCCCGGGATGCAGGACCACGGCGTCGTCGGACAGCAGCGCGAGTCGTCGTTCGTTGAGGCCGAACCGCACCGAGTATTCGCGTGCACTCGGGAAGAACCCGCCGTTCATCCGCTCGGCCTGCACCCGCAGCATCATCACCGCGTCGACGGCGGCGAGTTCGGCGTCGAGATTCCCCGACACCGCAACCGGCCACTGTTCGACACCGACCGGGAGCAGCGTCGGCGGTGCAACCAGCACCACCTCGGCGCCCAGCGTGGCCAGCAGGTGCGCGTTCGAGCGCGCCACCCGCGAGTGCACCACGTCGCCGACGATGGCGATCCGTCGGCCGTCGAGCGAACCGAGGCGTTGGCGCAGGGTCAGCGCATCGAGGAGTGCCTGCGTGGGGTGTTCGTGAGTGCCGTCGCCGGCATTGATCACCGCAGGTCCGTCACCATCGGGACCGGTGGTCCAGTCCGCGATCTGGGCCGGCGCACCCGACGCCGGATGGCGCACGATCAGCGCGTCGGCACCCGCGGCGCGCAGCGTCTTCGCGGTGTCGCGCAGCGACTCCCCCTTGCCCGCAGACGAACTCGAGGCGCTGACGTTGATCACGTCGGCACTCATCCACTTGCCGGCGACCTCGAAGGACACGCGCGTGCGGGTGGAGTTCTCGTAGAACACGGTCATCACCGTGCGGCCGCGGAGCGTCGGTAGCTTGCGGACCTCCCGGCCCATCAGTGCCTGCTCGAACCGCTCCGCGTCGTCGAGCAGTTCGGTGGCCTCGTCGAGGGTCAGGTCCGCGGTCGACAGCAGATGTCGCATCACGCATCAGCCTCGTCGGATGCCGGACCCGATGCCGGACGCAGGACCACCTCGTCGACGCCGTCGTGCTCCACGAGGTGCACGGCGACGTTCTCGTCGCGCGAGGTCGGGATGTTCTTGCCGACGTAGTCGGCCCGCAGCGGCAGCTCACGGTGACCACGATCGACCAGCACCGCCAGTTGCACCGCGGCCGGTCTGCCGAGGTCGCGCAGGGCGTCGAGCGCCGCGCGAACTGTCCGGCCCGAGTAGAGGACGTCGTCGACGAGGATGACGACGGCGTTGTCGACACCACCGCGCGGCACCATGGTCCGTTCGAGCGGACGGTGCGGTTTGGCGCGCAGGTCGTCGCGATACAGCGTGATGTCGAGGTAGCCGACGGGAATGTCGGTGCCCGCGAACTCATTGATCTTGGCTCCCAGCCGAGTCGCAAGAGTTGTTCCGCGGGTGGGGATTCCGATGAGAACGACGCGAGGTGCGTCGGGTGAGTCGAGCGCTGTCTTCTCGATCACCTGATGGGCGACCCGGGCGATCGTCCGGGACACATCGGCGGCGTCGAGCAAGACCCTGCCATGCGGGCTGGCCAAAGCCGACCTCCTTCTCCGCCTCTCGGGACGGATCGTTAAAGGATGTCTGTCTCGCGACACTCTACACGGACCGGCGACCCGGCCGTGCGGCGCGGCGGCACGAGCAGCGCATGCGAGCGTCCCGAAGGGTGCGGGCCTGCCTCGAAGCTGTCATCAGCCGGCCGTCACGAGCGAGAGCGCGATCGGCCACGAACGCTCGGATCAGCGACCCACCCGCCGCCTGCGGCGGCGATCGTGGAGGCGGGAAGAGGGCCGTGGAGCGCGACGCGGCAACGATGATCCACGAAAAATAGGGGAAGAAACTCGTCCCCTATCCCTGGAGTCCTCCCCGCGAATTTTCTCGCGGACGACTCAACAAGCAGGGACAGAAAGTAGGGGAAGAACCTTCCCCTACTTTCAGTGGCCCGGCGCCTCGCTGACGTGGCCCGTTCACCTGCCCTTCGAGGCATCCCTCGGCCGGCGCCTCGGGCACCTCAGAGAGCGGTGGGGTGGTGGACGCTTATGTGCAGGTCAGAGCGCTAATCACCGAACTCTTCGGATCAGCGCGCGGGTCCGTCGGTTCTGCCGTCAGCATCACCTGCGGCGGCCGCGGCCCGCACTTGCGGGGCAAGCTCGGCGATCTTCCCGAGCACGCCGTTGACGAACGCGGGCGAGTCGTCGGTGGAGAGTTCCTTGGCGAGCTCGACCGCCTCGTCGACGACGACGATGGTGTCGACGTCGACCGAATTGAACAGCTCCCACGTCGCGAGACGCATGATCGCGCGGTCGACGGCGGGCAGCCGTTCGAGCGTCCAGTCACGCAGGTGCGATGACAGGACGGCGTCGATCTGTGGCTGATCGGTGGCGAGTCCCTCGATCACCGTCGCGGTGTAGTCGTGGATGGCGCCGACACTCTCATCGTCGCGCACGAGTTCGCGGCGTTCGGCGACGAGCGCAGCGGGGCTGACCTGCTTGGCTTCCGCCTCGAAGAGCAGGTCGACGGCTCGGCGTCGCGCCTTGTGCCGGGTTCCGGGTTGTTTCACTGGCTACTACGAGTTGACGCGGCCGAGGTAGCTGCCGTCGCGCGAATCGACCTTCAGCTTGTCTCCGGTGTTGATGAACAGCGGCACGTTGATCTCGGCACCCGTCTCCAGCTTCGCGGGCTTGGTGCCACCGGTCGAGCGGTCACCCTGCAGGCCGGGATCGGTGTGCTCGACGATGAGCTCGACGGTGACCGGGAGCTCGACGAACAGCGGGTTGCCCTCGTTGAGCGAGACCTGGACGGTCATGTTCTCGAGCAGGAACCGCGCGCCGTCGCCGACGGTGGCCGGCGGGATCGCGAACTGCTCGTAGTCCTGCTGATCCATGAAGACGTAGTCGGTGCCGTCGTTGTACAGGTACTGCATGTCGCGACGGTCGACGGTCGCGGTCTCCACCTTGACGCCCGCGTTGAAGGTCTTGTCGACGGTCTTGCCCGACAGCACGTTCTTGATCTTGGTGCGCACGAATGCGGGTCCCTTGCCGGGCTTGACGTGCTGGAACTCCAGGATCTGCCAAAGCTGATCGTCCATGCGCAGCACGAGGCCGTTCTTGAAATCGGCGGTGGTCGCCATAATCGTCAGTCTCTTCTCTCTACATCGAAATGCCCGTCAGATGACGGTGAACGTCTTGTCGGTGGCGGTCAGCAGGTCCGGTTCACCATCGGTGACGACGAGTGTGTCCTCGATGCGTACTCCACCACACCCTGGGAGGTATACGCCGGGCTCCACGGTCACCGCTGCGCCGCATGGCAGTGTACCCGCAGCGAGTTTCCCGATTCCCGGCGCTTCGTGGATTTCCAGGCCGACGCCGTGTCCGAGGCCGTGCACATAGCGCTCACCGTGTCCGGCCGCGTCGATGACGTCGCGTGCGGCGGCATCCACCGCGCGCAGGTCTGCGCCCGGCCGCAGGGCCGCTCGACCGGCCGCCTGCGCGGTCGCCACCAGCTCATAGAGCTCGCGCTGCCAATCGGCCGCCCGGTTCAGCACAAGAGTCCGGGTCATGTCGGAGTGGTATCCGGCATAGACCGCCCCGAAGTCGATCTTGACCAGGTCGCCGTCGGCCAGCGCGGCATCGGTCGGACGATGATGCGGAACAGCCGAGTTGGCGCCCGCTGCGACGATGGTCTCGAACGCTATCCCGTCGGCACCGAGCCGGTACATCGCCCATTCGAGCGCCCTCGCGACCTCGCGTTCGGTGGCGCCCGCCCGGATCACCCCGTCGGCGATGATCCTGGCCAGTGCGGCGTCGCCGATCGCGCATGCCGCTCGGAGCAGGGCGATCTCGTGGGCGTCCTTGACCGCTCGGAGTTCCTGGACCAGGCCCGAGATGCCGATCAGCTCGATGCCGGCGTCGGCGAACCGCTCGCTCAAGCCGTGGTGTGCGGCGACGGTCATCGTGTCGGATTCGAAACCGATCCGTGTCCGACCGGCACTGCGTGCCTGCTCGATGAGCGCGGGAGGACAGTTGCGTTCGATCACGGCTTCGAGGTCGGGCACCTGACGGGCCACCTGGGTCAGGTAGCGGCCGTCGGTGCAGATCCGGTCGAGTCCGGGATCCTCGGCGTCGATGAGAACTGCGGCGTTGGACCCGGTGAATCCGGTCAGGTAGCGGACGTTGATCAGGTTCGACACCACGAAGGCCGCCACCGGCTCATCCGCCCCCGCCAGCTGGTCACGGACCCGCTGTCGCCGAGCCTGGGTCGTTGCCGTGCTTGTCGTTGCCACGACTGCCACGCTACGACGGTGCACGGCGCGGTGTCGTATTCGGGTCCCGCCGAAGTCATCCCCCGTCGCTCCGCTCGCCCCGGCGGGGGCATGTGTTCCGTAACACGTCGACGCTGGGTAGCCTGTCCGCTATGACTTCGTGGTTGCCCCGTGGCCTGGTGATGGCCGCTGTTCACATCCTCGCGCGTGTCCTGCTCGGTGTGGCCGTGGTCCAGGCCCCGCTGCACTCGACCGTGTGGAAGACCATCGCGGTCGCTGCCGTCGTGCTGGTCGCCCTGGTGTGGGGTGGCATCGACGGCATTCGCGACGCCCGGGCCAACCCCGACCCCGACGACTACGAGGACCTCACCGTTCGCTGGCTGCAGGCCGGTCTGGTTGCGGGCGTTCTGTCCGGTCCCATCTGCTGGCTGCTCGGCACCCTGTGGTTCGCCGGCATCGGACAGTCCAGCTTCTTCGTCGAACTGATCGCAGGTGGTTCATTCACCGCATTGCTCGTGTTCGTTCCCGCGTTCGTGGGCGCCGCTGTGGGTCGCTGGATCATCCGTCGCGATCAGAACAAGAACCGCGACGACGATTGGTCGGTCCGTGAGGACAACGACCACGACGACGCCGAGACCACCGAGGTCGCCACGCGCTGACTCTAAGAGCACTGCCTTCGGCCCCCTGAACTGCGGAAACGTATTGCTGGTTGAGTAGCGCCGTGTGAGCCTGCGAGCACGCGCGTATCGAAACCACGCAAGCCGACAATGTCAGCGACCGCAGGGCGTGGACACATCTGTCTCGCCGGATTTCGATATACAACGTTTCCAATGACCTACGCCGTAGATTTCAGTCACCACCTGGCGCAGATCTACGGCGTTGATTCCTGCCTCCACGGTCGCCGACGATGGCGGGTAGGTCGCGTATCCGAATAGTCGGGTGGCCAGCGCCGAAACACGAGAAATACGCTGGGGAATACGACCTGACGATCAGAGCAGCACGGACGACCCGTGGTCGGTGCTGTCGCCGGCGACCACCGAGTATGCGGCGGCGATCAGCGACGGGTCGGGGCCTTCGAGGCGGCCAGGGTTGGCCAGGCCGTCGAGCACCACGAAGCGCAGAACACCCGACCGGTTCTTCTTGTCCCCCGCCATCCCCTCCATGAGGTCGCCGAGCGCCTCGGGGTCATAGCTGGTGGGCAGGCCGACGAGTTGGAGGACCGACTTGTGGCGATCCGCGGTGGCGTCGTCGAGACGCCCGGCCATTCGGGCGAGCTCGGCCGCGAAGACCAACCCCACCGACACTGCCGCGCCATGGCGCCACCGATAGCGTTCGCGACGTTCGATCGCATGCCCGAGCGTGTGCCCGTAGTTCAGGATCTCGCGCAGCGACGATTCCTTGAGATCCGCCGACACGACGTCCGCCTTGACCTGGACAGACCGACGGATGAGCTCCGGCAGGACGTCGCCCGTCGGATCGAGCGCCGCCTCCGGGTCGGCTTCGATGATGTCGAGGATGGTCGGGTCGGCGATGAAGCCGGTCTTGATGACCTCGGCGAGCCCCGCGATCACTTCGTTGCGGGGCACCGTTTCCAGGGTTCCGATGTCGATCAGCACCGCGTCGGGCTCGTGGAACGAGCCGACCAGGTTCTTGCCGGCGTCGGTGTTGATTCCGGTCTTTCCGCCGACCGCAGCGTCGACCATGGCCAGCAGCGTTGTCGGGACGTGGATGACGCCGATGCCCCGCATCCAGGTGGCGGCGACAAAACCGGCGAGATCCGTGGCGGCGCCGCCGCCGAGGCTGACCACCTTGTCGTTGCGCTTGAGCCCGATCCGCCCGAAGACCTCCCAGCAGAAGGCAGCCACCGACAGGTCCTTGCCCGCCTCGGCATCCGGGATCTCAATGCGATGTGCCTCAAACCCCTTGTTGGCCAGGAACTCTCGGATCTGTTCGGCGGTCTTCGCAAGCGGCGGTTGGTAGAGGATCGCGATTCGGTCGGCACCGGCGGCCGCCGTGGCCAGCTCGCCGAGCAGGCCGCGTCCGATGATCACGTCGTACGGTGCACCCGCATCGACCCGGATGGAGACGGGCTCGGGTGAGATGGGTTCAGCCGAGTTCGGCTCGCTCATGTCGTCCTCTCGGGTAGCAGTTCACGGGCGAGTGCGGTGACGATCTCGTCGGCGACCGACTCCGGGTCGGCATGCGCGTCGACCTCGATGGTGGCGACCCCGGCATAGGTGTCGGCGCGCTCGGCAAGCAGTTCGGCGTAGCGGGCCCTGGGATCGTCGGTGCCCAGGAGCGGACGGTCGGTGCCGGCGACCCGGGCGAATCCGGCGTCGGGTCCGATGCGCAGATGCACGACGCGGTGTCCGATCAGCGCCTCGCGGATCTCCGGGGTCGTGACCGCTCCGCCACCGAGCGAGACGATCCCGGCATGATTGCGCAGGACGTCGGCGACGACGTTGCGCTCGATCTTCCGGAAACCCGAATTGCCGTCGGCGACAAAGATCTCCGGGATACTGCGACCGGTTCGCCGGACGATCTCGGTGTCGGTGTCGACGAAGTCGACGCCCAGACGGTCGGCGAGCAGGCGACCGACGGTCGACTTTCCCGCACCCATGAAGCCCACGAGCACCGCCGCGGGTTGCCTGCCCGACGGGCGCGCCGGTGTCGGGGTCTCGCTGTCAGCCACGAGGCGGCCGGGCCTCGATGACGGCGCGATAACGCTGCGCGTTGTCCGCGGTCTCGGCCGCCGAATCGCCACCGAACTTCTCGAGCGCAGCCTGGGCGAGCACCAGCGCGACCATCGCCTCCGCGACCACACCCGCGGCGGGCACCGCACACACGTCCGAGCGCTGGTGGATCGCGCTCGCCGTCTCACCGGTCGACATGTCGACGGTCGACAGCGCCCGGGGCACCGTCGAGATGGGCTTCATCGCGATCCGGACGCGCACGTCCTCGCCGTTGGTCATACCGCCCTCGAGTCCTCCTGCACGGTTGGTCGATCGCAGCACGCCGTCCGGGCCGGGCACCATCTCGTCGTGCGCCTGACTCCCCCGCCGACGCGCCGTGGTGAACCCGTCACCGACCTCCACGCCCTTGATCGCCTGAATGCCCATGAGCGCACCGGCAAGTCGCGCGTCGAGTCGGGTCTCGCCGCTGACATGGGACCCGAGTCCGACCGGCACCCCGGTCGCCACGACCTCGACCACGCCACCGAGTGTGTCGCCGTCCTTCTTGGCGGCTTCGATCTCGGCGATCATCGACTGTTCGGCGTCGGCGTCGAAGGCCCGCACCGGACTCGCGTCGATCGCGACGAGGTCGTCGTAGCGCGGTGGCATGCCGGCGTACGGTTCGCTGTCGCCGATGGAGATGACGTGCGAGAGAACCTCGATACCGAGAACTTGCCGCAGGAAGTTGCGTGCGACGGTACCGGCGGCGACGCGGGCCGCCGTCTCCCGTGCGCTCGCGCGTTCCAGGACGTTGCGAGCATCGTCGAAGCCGTACTTGAGCATCCCGGAATAGTCGGCGTGGCCGGGCCGAGGACGCGTCAGCGGCGCATTGCGCGCACTGCCCTCCAGTTCGGCCGGGTCGACGGGATCGGCCGACATCACGGTCTCCCACTTCGGCCACTCGGTGTTGCCGATCTCGATGGCGACCGGACCGCCCATCGTCGCGCCGTGCCGTAGCCCGCCGATCAGGGTCACCTTGTCGGCCTCGAACTTCATCCGCGCGCCACGGCCGTAGCCCAGACGGCGACGGGCCAATTGTTCGGCAATGTCGGACGAGGTGACCTCGACTCCGGCCACCATGCCTTCGACGAGGGCGACGAGTGCCGGGCCATGTGACTCTCCGGCGGTTATCCAGCGCAACACAGTCGTCAATTGTTCCATGCGCGCCAAAACTCAGCGGCACCCGTCCGGCACCCGTCGATCACGCCCGATCACCACCTTGATCACCAGGGCCCGGCGATCACGATCGTCGCCGCGACCAGGAACGGACCATGGGCGCCTGCCGCCCCGCCACGACGCAGCGCAAACGCACCGGCGTTGGTCAGCGCCGCGACGGCCACCAGGACCAGTGCGGCATCCCAGTGCGCCGCGAGGCCTCCACACACCAGGGCGAGCTTGACGTCTCCTCCCCCGCACCAGCCCGCGCGATGGCACCACAGGTACGGCGTCAGGGCGACCGCCGCCGCGACGCCGACCTGCGGGTGCACGACCGCGGTGGCCGATACCGCACAGATCCCCGGCCACACGAGAACATTCGGAATCCGACGAGTGCGGCGATCATGCTCGCCGATGCTCACCAGCCAGATCAGGACCGCCCAGGAAGCCATCGCCTCAGCATGGGGGCACGGTCGACCTCTGGCGTTCGACCATCCACAGGGTTCTCCCGACGCCGCGCACTCTGTGTTGAATCGGGCCATCTGTGTGCTGCAGCACACAGATTCTCCAACAGGACACAGAGTGTCAGGGGTCGAGCGCGGCGGTCATCGCCTCTCGTGGGGCGGGCAGGCCGGTGAACTGTTCCACCTGGCTGAAGGCCTGGTTCAGCAGCATCACCAGGCCCCCGACGACCTGCCCGCCCGCGGCGGTGACCGCCTGCGCCAACGGGGTCGGCCATGGGTCGTAGATGACGTCGACGACGCGGCTCGCATGCGCCACCGAGGTGGCCACGGTGGCCGCCCCCGAGGCCGGGACGGTCGACACCGCGACCCCCGCGTCGCGACACCGCTCATCCAGCGTCGGCGTCGGTTCGAAGGGCAACACCGTGGTCGCGATTCCCAGCCGATCGCACAACTCGATCACCGACCGGGCGCGGGCCGCGTCGCGCGCCACCACGGTGATCTCCTCGAAGCCCGTGGCAGCCAACGCGGCCACCGTCGGGAGTGCGGTGCCACCGGCGCCGACGAGTACCGCAGTAGGCTGCGCCGCATCGACATCCAGTGCGCGCAGCGCGCCCAGCATTCCGTCGATGTCGGTGCAGTCGGCACGCCAGCCGTCCGCGGTCCGCACCAGGGTGTTGGCCGAGCCGACCAGACGCGCGCGCTCGGTACTGACGTCGGCGTGGTCGAGCGCAGCCAGCTTGCCGGGCATCGTCACCGACAGGCCGACGAACTCGGCGTCGAGTGCGTCGACCAGAGCCGGCAATTGCTCCGCCGTGCACTCGATGCGCTCATAGGACCAGTCCGGCAGACCGAGAGCCCGATACGCGGCGAGGTGCAGATCGGGTGATCGCGAGTGCGAGACCGGTGATCCGAGCACCGCCGCACGACGAGCGGTGCGGCCGCCGGCCGGGTCGCTGAGGTCGGGACGCCCGAGTACCACCGCCGAGTCCATGTGTCGTCCGGTCAGTTGCACGTGATGAAACCGTTCGCGCAAGCGCGACCGATGTTGCGGCGATGCTGGTTGAAGTCCGCGGTGAACAGCGTGGTGCCGTTGGAATCGATGGTCACGAAGTAGAGCCAGTTTCCTTGTGCCGGACGCTCCATCGCCTCGAGCGCCTGCTCATCCACCGCGCCGATCGGCGTCGGCGGCAATCCCTTGTGCACGTAGGTGTTCCACGGCGTGTCGCCCTTGAGAACGTCGCTGTGCACATTCAGATCGGTGACCTTGGCCGCATAGTTGGCGGTCGAGTCGAACTGCAGCCGTTGGCCTTTGTCGAGGCGGTTGATGATGACGCGGGCGACCTTGGCGTAGTCGTCGGGCTGACTCACCTCACCCTGCACCAAGGACGCGGCGATCAGCGTGTCGTACGGCGAGAGGCCGGATTGGATCTGCCCCGGCAGACCCCACTGGGCGAACTGACGGGCGCTCTGCGTGATCATGTCGTGCAGGATCTGGAGCGCGGAATGAGACGGGTCGATCCGCTCCCAGGCGATCGGCACGATCAGACCCTCGATCCGCCGATGGTCGCCGGTGAGTGCGTTCACCGGTTCACGGGCCCAACTCGGCACGCCGAGGGCTTCCGGAGATGCGGTCGCCGCGGTCTGCTCGAGTTCCTCGACGGTCACACCCTCTTGCACTCCGTTGACCGTGACACCCGTTGCGGTGGCGATCATCTGGAAGATGCCCGGCGTCACCATGCCGTCGGCGCGGGTCTTCGTATCGAGTTGCCGGCCGGCGGGAATCACCACACGGCCGACCCGGTTCTGGGTGCCGTCGGTCAGCATGTCGACGGCGGTGGCGGCCGGGATCTCGGTGCGCAGCTTGTAGATTCCGCCCGAGATTGCTTGTCCGTCGGCGGCTTTCGTAAAAGCACGGACACTCCCGACAACATTCTTGTCGACGAGGATTTCTCCGAAGTCCTGCAGCGTCGAGTTGTCCGGGATGTCGACGATGACGTCCGCCGTGCCGGCCGCATTGGTGTAGTCCTTGCGCGAATCGAGCAGCCCGAAGCTGCGCGCTCCGACATAGCCCACGCCGATCACCAGGACCAGCATGCAGGCGAGCGCGAGAGCGATCACCACACGCCGACGCTTCCGCTTGCCCCGCCGACGCGGACGCCCTGCGAGCAACGTGTCGGCCTCTGCGACATCGAGATCAGCGGCGTCGAGATCAGCAGCGTCGGGTGTGGCGGCGTCGAACGTGTGAGTTGCGTGCGGATCTGCGTCCACATCGTCATGTCCGAAGTACTCGGTGTCATGTCCGAAGTACTCGGTGTCGAGCAGATCGGTGTCGTGCAGGTCGAGGTCATGCAGGTCGGTGTCGGTGACGTCGGCATAGACAGCACCGTTGCGAGGACCCGTCACGGTACGGGCGTGTGTGGCATCCACCTGTTCGGTGTCGGCGGCGACAACGTCTTCGGTACGCGGTTCGACAAGCGGCCGCGACCGCTCGCGCATGCTCGTCGTCTCCGGCGTCGCGATCCGGCCGGTTTCGGCGACGGGCACAACCGTGGGGCGGTTGTCGACCGGCCGGGTTTCGACAGTCTGGGTGTCGGCGGGCTGTGCCTGGGTGTCGAGCTGATCTGTGACCGCACTCGGCTCACGATCTCGACGCGGTTCGGGAGCGGACGGCTCGGCGGGAACGGGCGGCTCGACCGTCGGCGGCCGCGGCGGAATCCGCTGCGGCATGGCCCGCTCGGTGGGCCGTACCACCGGCACCGGACCGGTGGTGGCAGAGCCTCGCCTGCGCCGATGGCGCGTGTGGGACGTCCCGGCCGCCGGCTGGGTGAAATACCGCATCCGTTCGAGGTCCACGCCCTCCTGGTCGGCATGCTCGCGGTGTCGGCTGCGACGCCGCTCTTCGCTCACCGGATGGTCCCTCCCCCGATCATCGTCGCGCATCCAACCACCCCTGCAGAATAGCGACCGCCGCAGCCTGGTCAATCACCGCGCGAGACGATTTCGCATTTCGGCCGCTGGCCCGCATGGCCTGATGTGCGGTGACCGTGGTCAGCCGCTCATCGTGATATTCGACGCCGACCGGCGCGATACGGGCCGCGAGCCGGTCACCGAAGTCCTGTGCGGCGACGGCCGCGGCGCCGGTCTCGTTGCGCAGGGTCTTCGGCAGCCCGACCACCACCCCGACCGCCTCGTACTCGCCTGCCAACGCCGCTATCCGTGCCACATCTGCATCGCCGTCCGGGGTCCGCGCCACCGTCTCCACCGGGGTGGCCAGGATGCCGTCCGGGTCACACACGGCGACACCGATGCGGACGCTGCCCACATCGACGCCCAGGCGACGTCCGCGAGTCAAGGTCATCGGGCGATGAGCTCCCGCACCCGGGCAATGGCGGCGTCGATACCGCCCGGCTCGGTTCCGGAGCCCTGCGCGAGATCGGGCTTACCGCCGCCCCGTCCGCCGACCAGGGGCGCCGTCTCCCGCACCAGGTCGCCGGCCTTGATGCCCTTCTCGCGCGCGCCGGCCGTGGTCGCGATCGCGAACGGCACCTTGGCCGCAGCGGCGTCACCGTCGCCCGTCGCGGAGAACAGTGCGATCACCGCAGCACGATCACCGATCCGACCACGCAGATCCGTCGCGATGGTGCGCAATCCGTTGGCGTCGAGCCCATCCGGCAGCCGACCGCCCACCAGCAGCGTCGAACCGAGCGTCTCAGCGGTGTCGAGGAGTCCACCCGCCGCCGATCGTGCCGCCTCGGCACGAACCTTCTCGAGTTGCTTCTCCGCGTCCCGCAATCGGGTGACGAGTTGTTCGACCCGGCCCGGCACCTCCTCCGACGGCACCTTCAGCGACGACGCGAGGCCGGCGAGCAGGGCGCGTTCCTTGGACAGGAACCGGAACGAGTCCATGCCGACATAGGCTTCGACGCGGCGCACACCCGAACCGATCGACGACTCGCCGATCAGGGTCACCGGACCGATCTGCGCGGAGCTCGCGACATGGGTGCCACCACAGAGCTCCATCGAGAACGGACCGCCGATCTCGACCACACGCACCACATCGCCGTAGTTCTCGCCGAACAGTGCGAGCGCGCCCATCGCCTTGGCCTCGTCGAGGCCGGTCTCGAAGGTGTGCACCGGATGGTTGGCCTCCACTGCGGCGTTGGAGATCTCCTCGATCTCACGCTTCTGACTCTCGGACAGCGGCGACGCCTGGTGAAAGTCGAAGCGCAGGTAGCCCGGACGATTGAGCGAACCGGCCTGGGTGGCCCCGGGACCGAGTACTTGACGCAGGGCGGCATGCACCATGTGCGTGCCGGAATGGCCCTGTGTCGCACCGTGCCGCCAGTGCGCGTCGACAGCGGCGATGACCTCGTCGCCGACGGCGACCTCGCCCTCCTCGACGACCACCTTGTGCAGCCACACCGACTTGCCGAGCTTCTGCACGTCCTTGACGCTCAGCCGTACTCCGGAGCCCGTCGTGATGGTGCCGATGTCGGCGATCTGACCACCCGATTCGGCGTAGAGCGGAGTGCGGTCGAGGATGACCGTCAATTCCTGGCCCGGGGTCGCGACGGGCACCGTGACACCGTCCGAGACGAGGCCGAGAACCTTTGCCTCCGAGATCAATTCGTCGAAGCCGGTGAACTCGGTGGGTCCGCGGTCGAGGAACTCTCGGTACACGGCCGCGTCGGCGTGGCCGGTCTTGCGGGCGGTCGCGTCGGCCTTCGCGCGCTGCTTCTGCTCGGCCATGAGGTCGGTGAACCCGGCCTCGTCCACGTCGAGACCGGCCTCCGACGCCATCTCGAGCGTCAGGTCGATGGGGAATCCATAGGTGTCGTGCAGCGTGAACGCATCGCTGCCGCTGATCGTGGCCTTCTTGGCGGCCTTGGTGGCCGCCGCCGCGTCGGCGAAGAGTTTGGAGCCGGCCGCGAGAGTCTTGCCGAAGGTGTTCTCCTCACCCACCGCGACGTTCACGATGTGGTCACGCTGCGCGGCCAGTTCCGGGTACGACGGCGACATGAGCTCGATTGCCGCGCCGATGAACGCACCCATGGTGGGCTGGTCTGCCCCCAGAAGTCGGGCCGATCGCACGACGCGACGCAACAACCGCCGGAGAACGTAGCCGCGCCCGTCGTTGCCGGGCAGCACTCCGTCGCCGATGAGCATCGCCGCGGTCCGCGTGTGGTCGGCGATGACCCGGAACTTCACGTCATCATCGTGCTGTTTGCCGTAGGCGCGACCGGTCACCTCGGCGGCCAGGTCGATGATCGGTTTGAGCAGATCGGTCTCGTAGACGTTGTCGACGCCTTGCAGCAGGCACGCGACGCGTTCGATACCCATGCCGGTGTCGATGTTCTTCTTCGGCAGCGGGCCGAGGATCTCGTAGTCCTCCTTGCCGCCGCCTGCCCCGCGCTCGTTCTGCATGAACACGAGATTCCAGATCTCGATGTAGCGATCCTCGTCGGCCTCGGGACCACCCTCGACACCGTATTCGGGGCCGCGGTCGTAGAAGATCTCCGAACACGGACCGCACGGGCCGGGTACGCCCATCGACCAGTAGTTGTCCTTCATCCCGCGACGCTGGATCCGCTCGGCGGGCACACCGATCTCGTCACGCCAGATGGCCTCGGCCTCGTCGTCGTCGAGATAGACGGTCGGCCAGAGCTTCTCGGGGTCGATGCCGTAGCCGCCGTTCTCGACGCTGCCGGTCAGCAGGGTCCAGGCGAAGGTGATCGCCTCTCGTTTGAAGTAGTCACCGAACGAGAAGTTGCCGGCCATCTGGAAGAAGGTGTTGTGCCGGGTGGTGATGCCGACCTCGTCGATGTCGAGGGTGCGCACACACTTCTGCACGCTGGTGGCGCGGTCGAACGGCGGTGTCTGCTCGCCGAGGAAGTACGGCTTGAAGGGCACCATTCCGGCGTTCACGAACAGCAGGTTGGGATCGTCGAGCAGCAGCGATGCGCTCGGCACCTCGGTGTGACCGGCCTTGATGAAGTGATCCAGGAATCGCTTGCGGATGTCATGCGTCTGCACTGGGTTGTCTTCCTCGATCGGTGTGGTGCGTGTGGTCTCGTCGTCGGCTCGCCGGCTCGTTCACCAGCTTGAACACTTGATGTCGAACATGCATGCGGGCCGGGAACTGCGACTCACCAGAGTACCGCCACGCCGTCGATCCACCCACGACGCACCCGGCGTCGGCGCGGTCGACGTGGGCGTGACCGCCAACTTCGCGGCAAATCCCGTAAACGCTCGGCGAGGTACAGCGATACGGTTAGCAGAGCTAATAAGTCTCGTAGGCCGCAACGATAGGACTGCCATGACCCAGCGCAAACGACTTCTCACGTCCGTTCTCGCCGTTCTGTTCACCGTGACCGTCTCCGCACTCGGAGTCGGCGCCGCCACCGCCAAGACCTATTCGATGCCAAGCCCGCGCACGCTCTGGCAATACTCCACCAACCGCTGCAACGCACTGAGCCCCAACATCGTCGACAACACCTACTCCGGTGGCATCTCCACCACGCAGAACCTGCGTAATCGTGGAGTGATCGACATCTCCGTGACCGCCAGCCAGAGCTTCTGGGGGTACAACAACCGAGTCGCCCTGCGCTGGGACAACCTGAACACGCACCGGTCGGGCGTCCTGCGGACGTCCATGCGCACCACCGGGGCGTCCGGTGGTTCGATCCACGACTTCCGAAGAGTACGCACCGGCGCCGGCAAGGTGCGTATCGCACTGGCGCCCGTGAACCACGGCGCGTTCCTGACGCTGTCCGGCGGCAACTGCTCGGACGTCTTCATCGTGAGGTAACCGACCGGAGGCTCAGCGCCGCTTCGAGACACGCCGGATGATCGAGCGCAACTTCACCAACCGCGGACCGAGTTCACGCTCGAACCCGTGATCGGTTGGCCGGTAGTAGTCGATGCCGACGAGATCGTCGGGCGGATATTGCTGTGCCAGCACCCCATCGGGATCGTCGTGCGGATACCGATACCCGACCCCGCTGCCCATCTTGGTGGCGCCCGGGTAATGACTGTCGCGCAGGTGCGCAGGGACCGCGCCCGCCTTGCCGGCCTCGACGTCGGCAAGCGCGGCACCGATCGCGGACACGACCGCACCGGATTTGGGGGCCGTCGCGAGGTGAATGGTCGCCTGGGACAGCGCCAGTTTCGCCTCCGGCATCCCGACCAGCGCAACCACCTGGGCGGCCGCGACCGCGGTCTGCAGCGCGGTCGGATCGGCCATCCCGATGTCCTCGCTGGCGTGGATCATGAGCCGACGCGCGATGAATCTCGGGTCTTCGCCGGCCGCGATCATCCGGGCCAGGTAGTGCAGCGCCGCGTCGACATCCGATCCGCGAATCGACTTGATGAACGCACTCGTGACGTCGTAGTGCTGATCGCCGTCGCGGTCGTAGCGCACCGCGGCGCGGTCGATCGCGGCCTCGACGTCGGGCAGGTCGATGACGGCGGTTGCATCGCCCTCGGTCGACAGTTCGGCACCGTCCGCGCTCGCCTCGAGCGCCGTGAGCGCACGACGCGCGTCGCCCCCGGACACCGCGACCAGATGGTCATAGGCCGCGTCGGTCAGCTCGAATCGGCCGTCGAGCCCGCGCGGATCGGCGACAGCTCGCGCCAGGACCTCACGGACGTCGTCATCGGAGAGCGACCGCAGTTGCAGCACCAGCGACCGGGAAAGTAGCGGCGCGACGACCGAGAACGACGGGTTCTCCGTGGTCGCGGCCACGAGGAGCACGATCCGGTTCTCCACGGCGTCGAGCAGTGCGTCCTGCTGTGTCTTGGAGAATCGATGGACCTCGTCGATGAACAGCACCGTCTGCTGACCGTCGATCAGCCGCCGACGCGCGATGTCGATCACGCCGCGCACCTCTTTGACACCGGCGGACAGCGCCGACAACGCCTCGAAACGCCCTCCCGTCGCACGCGAGATCAGCGAGGCCATGGTGGTCTTACCGGTGCCGGGTGGTCCATACAACAGGACCGACGCCGCACCGGAACCGCTGATCAGACGCCGCAGCGGCGACCCGGGGCCCAGAAGGTGCTGCTGCCCGACGATCTCGTCCAGCGATTGCGGCCGCATCCGCACCGCCAGCGGGGCCGACGGTGAAACGACTCCTGGTTGCGCCGTCGCGCTGCCGTCCGCGGCGTCACCGGGCGGATCGAACAGTCCGTCCATGGCGGGTCCCGTCAGGACAGCCAGGTGCGCTGCAACGCAGACCCCACCGCCACGGAGAACGCCGCGATGGCCTCATCGCCGCCGCGTCCCGCTGCCGCGGCGAGGTCGGTCCATCGCGCGACGATGACGCGCGGGTCGTTGGTGTGCAGGGCCCAGTCGTGGGCGTAGCCGGGATCGGAGATCGACACCTCACCGGGCAGCATCCACACCGTGGACAGCCAGACCCAGAGCAGCCGGGCGATCAGCACCTTGTGCTGCATCTCGCGTTCGTGGCCCAGCGCAGGCCAGATGCCCATGACCTCCGACCGCCACGCGTCCACCATCGACACCTCGAGATCGGTGGCCCGGGCGACGCCGCTGGGCCCGAGCTGGGCGGTGAAGGTGACCAGTGCGTACGCGATGTCGAGCGTCGAGTCGCGGAAGCCACCCCACTCGTAGTCCATGAACTGCACGCCATCCTCGTTGAGCAGGATGTTCTCCGGACCGACATCCGACGGGCTGAAGGCACGGTGGTCGCCCTCGTCGAACAGGTCAGACGCACTGCGCAACGCTGCGACGACCGGGTCGGGCAAGTCGACGTCGATCAGCGCGGTGTCGCGGCCGACCTCGGACACGGCACGACGTGCGGTGTCTCGGACGATGTCGTGCTTGTCGGCGCCGGACGGTCCGCGACGCAGCAGGGCCAAGAAGTCGCCCTCACCGCCGACCGTCGCCGCGTGCATGCGGCCCAGCGCCTGACCCCACGCGCTCACCGCGCGAGACGTCTCGACCGGATCGACGCCCGAGAGCAGGCTCGTCATCGACTTGCCATGGCCCAGATCGGACAGCACCATCAGCCGGATGTCGGAATCGGAGGCGATGAGTTGCGGGCCCGGGCGGGATTCGTTGGGCAGCGCGGTGGCGTACTTGTAGGACGCGATCTCCCGGTGGAAGGCGTGCGGATCCTCGTGTTCGGGGAGCGCCTTGATGACCAGGGAACGGTCGAGGGAAAGCGGGTTCTGGGCCACTCGAACCCGAACCACCGTGGTTCGCCCGCTGCCGCCGAGATCCTCGGGATCGTCGAGTACAACCGCTGATCCGGCGCGATGTGACAGCAGCGCCTCTGCCGCCCGCACCACGCTCATGATGCGGCTTTCTGTTAGGACCGTCATGTCGCCTTCCAACCTACCCAATCGGTCCGACGGACGTCACGACTGTTGTCCCAACTGCAATATGGTTGCCGGTGGTAAAGCCCGGTCGGCACCGGAACCGCAACGCGCACAAAGCCGGTCATGTCCGTCGAACGATCGACAACCGCGCTGATCACCGGCTCTCGCCGAGTTCGACCACCCCTGCAGGGTCGTCCTGCGAAAGGGGGCTGACGTCGACGGAGACGTCGATTCGACTCTTCTTGGACTCGGTGTAGATGACACCGCGCAGGGGCGGCACATCGTCGTAGTCACGTCCCCACGCGAGGGTCACGTGTCGTTCGTCGACCAGCTTGTCGTTGGTCGGATCGAAGGCGATCCAGCGATCGCCGGGCAGCCACACGGCAGCCCACGCGTGACTCGCGTCGGCACCGAAGATGCGTTCGCGTCCCGGCGGCGGATCGGTGGCCAGGTAACCCGACTCGTACCGCGCGGCGAGGCCCACCGATCGCAGACAGGCGATGGCCACGCGAGCGAAGTCCTGACAGACGCCCTCGCGCCGTGCCATCACCGTGTCGACCTTGGTGCTGATGGCGGTAGAACCGGACCGGTAGGTGAAGTCGGTGAAGATACGGGTGGTGAGGTCGGTGATCGCCTCGATCAGCGGACGCCCCGGGGTGAACACCGATGCCGCGTAGGCGACCACGGCCGGGCTGATCTCCGGCGGGTCCAGATCCAGGACGAACTCGGCCGCGAGACCTCGCTCGGGACGCGCGGCCTCCCATGGTCCTCGGGCGGCGTCGGACAGCAGCAGCTGCGGATCCACCGGGTCCACGTCGACCAGTGATTCCGCGGTCACCTCCAACGCTCGATGCGGCGATCGGACGTGGAAGTAGGTGTCGTTGTTGCCGTACACGTCGACGCCGGTCGAGCGGTCGTCGGGCTCCGGATCGATCTTCACGCTGCTGGTGTGCACACGCTGATGCGGCAGCTCGCGCGGCGTCAGATAGCAGCGCCCGTACGACGAGGACACCTCGTCGTCGTAGGTGTAGCAGGTTCGGTGCAGTACGCGGTAGCGGCGGGGCGCGGTCACGATTCCCCACCACCCCAGATCGGCTGCGCCTGGCGAGGCGGCGCGAAGCGCGTCCGCGTCAGCAACTCGGACAGCTCCTTGGCACCGTCGCGCAGTGTCGTCATGAGCTCGACGAGATCGCCACGACGCCGCGCGGTGTCGACGTGCACCAGGTCGGCCGGGTCGCTGCGGCGCAATCCGGCGATCATCTCCTCCACCGACCGCTCACAGCCCGCCGAACGCAGGGTTTCGGGCACACCGGCCAGATCGCGTCGAATCCGGTCGAGCTGGTAGATCATCGACCGGGGGTTGGTCTCGTCGAACAGCAACAACTCGGCCACCGACGCCAACTGATACATACCGCGATTACGTCGCCGGTAGATCACCGACGACTCGCTCGCGGTGAGATACGACTCGAGCAGTGCCTGTTCGATGTCGATGTCGCGGGCCTGTCCGAACATTGCGACGGTCAGATCGGCGAGGGTGATGACACGCTCGATGCGCCGGCCGACGTCCATGAACATCCAGCCGGCGTCGTGCACCATCGACTCCGACTGCAGACCCGACAGCGCCAGCACGCCGTGCAGGATCTCCTCGTGGGTGCGGGCGAGGTCCGGGCCGAGATCGAGTGCGGCGTCGCCGAGAATGCCGCCCGGGGCGGTCGGCTCCGAGCGGGCACGCGTGACCTGACGCGTCAACGCCTCGACCGCCCGCTCCACCGGTGTGAGCACCATCCACGTGCTCGTCGACATCTGGTCGCGGACGGCGCGCACGGTCCCGACCAGCCGGTCCACCGAGTGGGCGACGGTGCCCGGGATCGCCCGGGCGATGGTGAGATCGGCGATCTTCACGATCGCCTCGTTGACCTGCTCCGGCGATGGCGGAGTGTCGGTCCCGGAGCTCAACAGATCCGCGGTTGCCAGGTAGCCGGCAGTGCCGGTCACCGTCGCGACCGCGTGCAGCAGCAGTGGTACGGCGGCGGTTCCGGTCATCCACGGGCGGTACTGGAAGTCCTGATAGCGCTCGCGCGACACCTTGGCCATCCGCGTGACCAGTTCGGTGCGTTCCCCGTACCGGCCGAACCAGAACAGGTCGGCGAGAACGCGCGGGCTCGCGGCGGCGGCCACGTCGGAGTAGCCGATGGCTGCCGGACGGTTGGTGCGGATGACCGCCATTTCCTCGGCCGGTTCGGTCCGCGACTCCGGTCGGCGCGACACGTGCCCACCGACCTCGGCGCTGGTCACCCAGACGTCCTTGGCGGCGACCGCTTGATGAGCGGCACCCGCCACACCGTCGGCGAGTACCGAACCGAGCCCGCCGGGCATCACCGCATAGCTCGGGCCCTGGGCGACGCTGAAGACGCGCAGCGAGACCGGCGCAGCCCGGACCGGGGACCCCGGAGGGCCGGGCAGGATTCCGGGCGTCATGGTCGGTGCCACCGAGTACTGCTCGAGCGCTCGGCCGACCCACTGCCAGGACTCGACGTCCAGGCGGGCGGCGAGGTCCTCCCGGGTGGCGTTGTCGGCATAGGCCCCGATGTGTTCTTCGCCGGTCCGGATGTTGGTGAGCACCAGGCCACCGAGATCGGCGAGCATCTTCGATCGTTCTCGGTCGTCGCCGGCCCAGTACGTGGTCACCGAGCCGAGCGCGAGTTCCTCGTCGATCAGTGCCGGCGCAATCCGCTCGAGCACGGTGTGCAACGCCGGATTCTCGAGCACACCACTGCCGAGCGTGTTGAGGACGGTCACATTTCCGCGGGAGATCGCCTCCACCAGACCGGTGACCCCCAGCCGGGAGTCGGTGCGCAGATCGAGCGGATCGGCGAACGCAGCGTCGAGGCGTCGGAGCAGGACGTCGACCCTCTTGTAGCGACCCATCGACCGCATGTACACGGCGCCGTCCCGGACGGTCAGGTCGGCGCCCTCCACCAGAGGGAAACCCAGCACGGAGGCGAGGTAGGCCTGATCGAAGGCCGTCTCGGACATGCTGCCCGGGCTCAGCACCGCCACGGTCGGGTCGTCCACCCCCGGCGGCGCGTAGTCGAACAGCGCCAACCGCAGGGTGCCCGCGAACGTCGTCATCGGGCGGGGCGCACACGACTGGAACAGCTGCGGATAGGTGCGCGACACCAGCCGGCGGTCGACGATGGCAAAGCCGATGCCCGACGGCGCCTGGGTGCGGTCGCCGTACACCACGAACCGGCCGTCGGAGGTGCGGGCGATGTCGGCAGCATGCATGAACAAGGCGTGCGGACCGGACACCTCGAGTCGGGCGGCCTTCCGGATGTACCCCGGATGACCGAAGACGATCTCCGGGGGGATCAGTCCGGTGCTGATCGTGCGCTGGTCACGGTAGAGATCACGCAGCAGCAGGTCGAGAAGCATCGACCGCTGCGTGAGGGCCTTCTCCAACTCGGCCCACTCGACACCGTCGATGATCAGCGGGACGGCGTCGACCTGCCAGTCGCGGGTGACCGTCTGCCGGCCGTCGAAATCGTTGTAGACGACACCGTCGTCGCTGACCGCGGTCGCCAGACGCGCCGCGGCAACCTGGAGTCGGGAATCTCCGCGCAGCCGATAGCCGGATGCCAGTTCTTCCCACGCGGGTCGCACACCGCCGGTCGGGTCCAGCATCTCGTCGTAGTGCCGGCCGCTCGTGCCCGATGCCGGCGCGCCGAACTGTTCGACGTCGAACAGGGTGCCGCCATCGGTGCGATACCGATCGAACACCCCGGGCGTCTCGCCCGACGAAACAGTCACCGGAGAACTGTACGTGCCCGCCGCAGATCAAGAATCCCGGGGACCCCGAAGTCGGTGGCCAGGCGTGCTTGTCGCTCACGGAGCAGTCCGGTGTCGACGGTGCCCGAGGTGTGTCCCGATGCCTCGAAACGCCCGTTGCGGCGCGATTCCGCCTCGACCGCGTTGACCGGCGGACGGTCGTAGGCGCGACCGCCGGGGTGGATCACGTGGTAGGTCGCGCCACCGATCGACCGGCCGTTGACCGTGTCGACCAGGTCGAAAGTCAACGGGGTGTCGATCGAGATCGTCGGATGCAGGGCACTCGGCGGCTGCCAAGCGCGGAACCGGATGCCCGCGACCCGCTCGCCGGTTCGCCCGGTGGAGCGCAGCGGGATGGGATATCCGTTGCAGGTCAACAGGAATCGGTCGTCCTCGCCACCGAGTACGCGCACCTGCACCCGCTCGATCGAGGAGTCCACGTATCGTGCGGTGCCGCTGCCGGTCGACTCCTCGCCCAGGGTGTTCCACGGCTCGATCGCACCGCGCAGCTCGACCTCCTGGTCGCGGATCTGCACGGTACCCAGCCGGGGGAACCGGAATTCGGTGAAGGGGTCGAGCCACGATGTGTCGAAGGCATAACCCGCGGCACGCAGTTCTTCGGCGACCGCGGCGATGTCGGCGATCACGTAGTGCGGCAGGAGATGTTTGCCGTGCAGGTCGGCGCCGTGCCGGATCAGCCGGCTGCGGTACGGGTTCTCCCAGAACCACGAGACCAGGCTGCGCACCAGCAGCGACTGCACCATCGCCATTTGGTGATGAGGCGGCATCTCGAACGCGCGCAACTCGAGCAATCCGAGTCGGCCACGAGCCGAATCCGGACTGTAGAGCTTGTCGATGCAGAACTCGGCGCGGTGCGTGTTGCCGGTGATGTCGGTGAGCAGGTGACGCAGCGCCCGGTCGGTGACCCACGGATTCGGCGGTGCCTCGGTCTCGCCGCCGAACGCGCCCTTCGCCGACAGCCGGTCGATCTCGGCGAAAGCGATCTCCAGCTCGTAGAGCGACGATTCCCGGCCTTCGTCGGCCCGGGGTGCCTGGGAGGTGGTGCCGACGAACTTGCCCGAGAACAGATAGGACAGCGAGGGGTGCCGCTGCCAGTACGTGAGCATCGAGACGAGCAGATCGGGGCGGCGCAGCATCGGTGAGTCGGCCGGGGTGGTGCCACCCAGGGTGATGTGGTTGCCGCCGCCGGTGCCGCCGTGGCTTCCGTCGAGGTCGAAGGTCTCGGTGCCCAGGCGAGCGTGCCTCGCGTGGTCGTAGAGCGATTCCAGCAACTCCGACTGCTCGGCGAAACTGCTGGTCGGCTGGATGTTGACCTCGATGACACCCGGATCGGGGGTCACGGTGAGACTCGTCAGTCGACCGTCTGCGGGTGGACCGTAGCCCTCGATGACGACCGGCGTGCCGGTGGCCTCGGCCGCCTCCTCGACGATGCCGATGATGGCGAGGAACTCCTCGAGTTCCGAGGTCGGCGGCATGAACACGTGCAACACGTCACCACGCACCTCGGCGACGAGCGCCGTCCGCGGAAGGAACTCCTTCGGGTCGGCCTCGACGACCTTGTGGCCGAGTGCCGCGGCGGGATCGGCAGGTAGATCGTCGGGGCGCGCGGTCGGATCGGCCTCGAAGAATGTCGGGGCCGGCCCCCACGAGAGCGAGTTCAGCGGCAGACGCAGGCCGGCCGGCGACGTGCCGGGGGTCAACACCACACGTCCGCGGCGGGTGGTCCACTTGGCGCTCTGCCATGCGGTTCCGTCCTCCGAACGGCTCAGCGGCAGGAGATATGCGGTGGGCTGATTGACCGCGGCGTCGAGCTTGGCCAGGAGCTCTTCTCGTGCGGCGGTCGAGTCGGCGGGTGGGTCGATGTCCTCGTCGTCCTCCGCCTCCGCTGCGGCCTCGGCCAGTGCGGCCGCACGGGCCGTCTGCACGGTCGGATCGGCGCTGGGCTTGCCCGGTGGCAGGGCGACGAGCTCCCCCATCCGGACAAGTGGGTCCTCGTAGGCGGCGAGCACCTGCTCGGTCGGCAGGCCGAGGGCTTTCGCGAACGCCGTCAGCAGCTTCTGCGCCGGTGTCGCGTCACCGGGCGAATCCGGCGACGGTCCACTGGTCTCCACGTCGATGCTGCGGGCGCAATCCTCGGCGGTCGCCCACGGATCGGCCAGCAGGTCGGGGTTGCGCCAGATCGGCTCGCCGTCCTCGCGCCACATCAACGCGATCTGCCAGCGCGGCAGGGGTTCACCCGGATACCACTTGCCCTGGCTGCGCTGGACGAGTCCGGACGGCGCGTATGCCTCGCGAAGTCGTTCGGACAGCCGCGAGGCCAGCAGGCGCTTGTGCGGACCGTCTGCGGCGGTGGTCCACTCCGGGTCCGTCTGGTTGTCGATCGATACGAACGTCGGTTCGCCGCCCATCGTCAGCCGGACATCCCGGCGTTTCATCAGCGCATCCACCTTGGCGCCGAGTTCCACCACCCGATCCCACTGATCGGGGGTGTAGGGCAAGGTGACCCGCGGATCCTCATGGAACCGGGTGACCGTGTTGGAGAAGTCGAGGGTGGCGTGGCACGGACCGGTCGCACCCGTGATCGGCGCCGCACCGCCCGGATTCGGTGTGGCGGCCAGCGGGATGTGGCCCTCACCGGCGAACAGACCCGACGTCGGATCCATGCCGACCCAACCGGCACCGGGCAGGTACACCTCGGTCCAGGCATGCAGATCGGTGAAGTCCGCGTCGGGACCCGACGGGCCGTCGAGGGATTTGACGTCGGAGGTCAGCTGGACCAGGTATCCCGAGACGAACCGGGCCGCCAGACCGAGCTCACGCAGCAGCGCGACCAGCAGCCAGGCCGAGTCGCGGCACGACCCGATGGCACTCGACAGCGTGAATTCCGGTGTCTGCACACCGGACTCGAGTCGAACGGTGTACCCGACAGCGTCGCGAACCGCCTGGTTGAGGGCGACCAGGAAGTCGATGATGCGGACCTTGCCGACCGGCTTGTGCTCGGCGGCGAACGCGGCTATCGACGGGTGGACGGGGGCCCCGGCGAACTCCCCTTCGGTCACGCCGACGGGCCTCAGGAAGATCTCGAGATCTGCGTGCAAGTCTTCGGGATACTCAAACCCGTAGTGCTCGGCCCAGTCTTCGATGAAGAAGTCGAACGGGTTGATGGCGGTCAGGTCGGCGACCAGACTCACGGTGATGCTCAGCGTCGTCGAGGGGTCCGGGAACACCAGGCGCGCCATGTAATTGCTGAACGCATCCTGCTGCCAGTTGAGGAAGTGATCGCCCGGTTCGACCTTGAGCGAGTAGGCCTCGATGGGCGTGCGCGAATGGGGTGCCGGCCGCAGCCGCACCACATGGGGGTGGATCGTCGTCGGGCGGTCGAATGCGTAGCTCGTCCGATGTTCCAACGCAACCTTGATCGTCACCTGATCGCCTCCCGACTCGAGCCCCGAAACCTACTACCCATGGTCTGAAATCTCATCACACATGAGACGCAGATGCCGAGTGGACAGGGTCCGGCTCGCGGCCGGGTGTACCCAAGATCACCGTCGAAGTCAGGAGCCCGACATCAGGCCGTCGGCTCGGCTCCAGGCGCCTTCTCCCCTGCCGCTGCACGGACCACCGGCTTGGCGTCGATGCCCGACTCCTTGCGCTGCTCCGGCGTGATGGGGGCCGGCGCGTCGGTGAGCGGGTCGACGCCACCGCCGGACTTGGGGAACGCGATCACCTCGCGAATCGACGATTCGCCGGCAAGCAGGGCGGTGATGCGGTCCCAGCCGAAGGCGATGCCGCCGTGCGGCGGCGCGCCGAACGCGAACGCGTCGAGCAGGAAGCCGAACTTCTCCTGCGCCTCGTCGTGGTCGATCCCCATGATCGCGAACACCCGTTCCTGGATGTCGCGACGATGGATACGAATGGAGCCGCCGCCGATCTCGTTGCCGTTGCACACGATGTCGTAGGCGTAGGCCAGCGCAGATCCGGGATCGGTCTCGAGCGCATCCACCGACTCCGGCTTGGGTGCGGTGAACGCGTGGTGCACCGCGGTCCACGCCCCCGAGCCCACCGCGACATCGCCGGATGCGGTGGCGTCGCCGGCCGGCTCGAACAGCGGCGCGTCGACGACCCACGTGAATGCCCAGGCCCCACTGTCCGTATTCGGCCCGCTCGCTTCGCTCCCGGCGCCGGGGATCAACCCCAGACGGGACGCGATCTCGCCGCGCGCGGCACCGAGCAACGCTCGCTGGGCATTGGCGGGGCCCGCTGCGAAGAACACACAGTCACCCGGGGCGGCGCCGACGTGGGCGAGGAGACCGTCGCGCTCCGCGTCGGACAGGTTCTTGGCCACCGGTCCGCCCAACGTGCCGTCCTCCTGCACGAGGACGTAGGCGAGCCCCTTGGCCCCACGTTGCTTGGCCCACTCCTGCCACGCGTCGAGCTGCCGGCGCGGTTGCGAGGCACCACCCGGCATGACGACCGCACCGACGTAGGGGGCCTGGAAGACGCGGAAAGGGGTGTCGGAGAAGAACTCCGTGCACTCGACCAACTCGATGCCGAAGCGGAGATCGGGCTTGTCCGAACCGAATCGGCGCATGGCGTCTGCGTAGGTCATGCGCGGGATGGGTGTGGTGATCTCCACCCCGATCAGCCGCCACAGCGCCACCAGGACGTCTTCGGCCAGCGCGATCACGTCGTCTTGGTCGACGAAGCTCATCTCGATGTCGAGCTGGGTGAACTCGGGTTGGCGGTCGGCGCGGAAGTCCTCGTCGCGGTAGCAGCGCGCGATCTGGAAGTAGCGTTCCATGCCCGCCACCATCAGCAACTGCTTGAACAGCTGCGGGCTCTGTGGCAGGGCGTAGAAAGTGCCGGGTTGCAGACGTGCGGGCACCAGGAAGTCGCGGGCGCCCTCCGGCGTCGACCGCGTCAGGGTGGGGGTCTCGATCTCCACGAAGTCGTGTGCAGCGAGCACGCCACGCGCGGCCGCATTCACCTTGGAGCGCAGACGGATCGCGGCACTGGGCCCCTCCCGGCGCAGATCCAGGTAGCGGTAGCGCAGGCGGGTCTCCTCACCGGGCGTCTCGTCGAGCTGGAACGGCAGCGGCGCCGACTCGTTGAGCACCTCGAGGGAGGCGGCGTTGATCTCGATCTCACCCGACGCGAGGTTGGGGTTCTCGCTGCCGTCGGGCCGCACCTCGACGACGCCGGTCACCGCGACACAGAACTCCGCACGCAGCCGGTGCGCCGCGGCGGCCACCGCCTCGTCGCGGAACACCACCTGCACGAGTCCGGTGGAATCGCGCAGATCGATGAACACCACACCGCCGTGGTCTCGACGCCGCGCCACCCAGCCGGCGACGGTGACGGTCTGCGTCGCGTCGGCGCGACGAAGCGAACCTGCGGAATGCGTGCGAAGCACTGAAGGGTCCTTCCCCAGAGAGATCAAAGCGGGCGCGGCGGCGCACGACACTCGTGCACCTGACCGGTAGTCCATGGTGCCCCATCCCCGCAGGCACGCCACACCCGGCCACCGGAAACGACGCTCGCCGCGGCGCGGGGAATCGGCGTCGCGACAATCTCCGGGGAAACCGAGTCGCACGTGCCAGAATCAGGAGGTGACCTTCCAAGGCAGTGGATCGATCGAGGGTGCCGACGTCTCCGGTGGCGGAGGTGGCGGCGGCGGTGGGCGCATCGCACTCGGCGGCGGCGCCGGCCTGATCATCACAATCGTCGCCCTGCTGTTCGGGGTGAACCCCGGACAGATCCTGGGCAACTCGACCAACGACCAGAGTTCGACCACGTCGTCGCAGACCGCGATCGATCAGCATCTGGCCTCCTGCACCTACGAGATGGCCAATCAGGGGGACGCGATCTGCCGGATCAAGGCGACCGCGGCCAGCCTCAACGTCGTGTGGCCGAACCTGATGGACGGCTACACCGCCCCGCGCACCAAGGTCTTCTCGGGCTCGGTGAACACCGGCTGCGGTGCCGCGACGTCGGCCACCGGTCCGTTCTACTGCCCGGCCGACCAGACCGTCTACGTCGATCCGACCTTCTTCGACGATGTTCTCGTCGGTCAACTCGGTGGCAGCAACGACGCCCTGTCCCAGGAATACGTGATCGCCCACGAGTTCGGACATCACGTCGAGAACCTGACCGGCGTGCTGACAAAGGGACAGCGGATGGGCAACAACGGGTCGGTACGCATCGAATTGCAGGCCGACTGTCTGGCCGGGGTCTGGGCCAACCACGCCGACGATGGCAGCGGAGATGCCTTGCTCAAGCCACTCACTCCGGCCGACATCCAGCGTGTCGGGCAGACCGCCAAGGCCATCGGCGACGATTCCATCCAGGGAGCCAACTCCAACCGAGAGGGCTGGACCCACGGGTCCGCCGAGCAACGGTCCCGCTGGTTCGGAATCGGTTACCAGTCCGGTGACCCACGCAAATGTGACACCTTCGCCACCAACGACCTGTGACGACGATCCCGGCTCCTGAGGATGCCAGACGCTCACCCACCGCGGTCGACGCCGTCGCCGAACGTCACCTGTACCGGCTGGCCACCCTGGATCCGCTGTTCGCCACCGAGGTCGGCATCGCCGAGCACGATCATCTACTCACCGATTTCTCTGCCGCCGCGCAGGCCGGCCGTCGGGCCGCGGCCGCCGACACCCTCGCAGCGCTGGGCGTGGCCCCGATCGCCGACCATGTCGACGCCGTGACCGTCGCCACGATGCGCGCGACCCTGACACGTGAGATCGCGCTGGCCGACGCCGGCGAGAGCACCGGGGTGTGCAATGTCATCGCGTCGCCGCTGCAGGCGATCCGCGACATCTTCGACCTCATGGCCACCGATACCGAGGAGCAACGCGAGGTGTTCGTCGAGCGCGTCGCAGGGATTCCGGCGTGCCTCGAATCCGTTGTCGACGGTCTCGAACACCGGCGCAGATTCGGGCCGCCGTTGGCCCGCAGACAGGTCGAACGAGTCGCCGAGCAGGCCGTCGGCGCCGCGCGGGCGATTGCCACGAACACGTCGTCGATCGCTGCTGATCCGGCGATGTCGCATTCCCTTCGCCGCGCACTCGACGCAGCCGACGATGCGTTCCACCGGTTTGCCGACCATCTTCGATCCGACGTATTGCACGATGCCCAGGTCGCCGACGGCGTCGGCCGCGACCGGTACCTGCTCCATCTCCCGGTCTATCTCGGCGCCGACATCGACCCGGACGAGGCGTATCACTGGGCGTTCGACCGGCTCGACGCGATCGTCGCCGAACAACGCACCATCGCAGCGGATCTCGTGACGAGCGGCGAGGTCGCCGAGGCGCTCGAGCACCTGGACACCTTGCCGCAGTACCAGATCAACGATCGTCACGCCTTCGTCGCGTGGATGCAGGAGACGTCGGACGCCGCGGTGGCGGGCCTCGCCGGACGTCATGTGGAGATACCCGAACGACTCACTCGGCTCGAATGCCGTCTCGCCCCGTCGGCAACCGGGATCATCTACTACACCCAGCCGACGGCCGACCTGTCACGCCCGGGCCGCATGTGGTGGTCGGTGCCCCCGGGTCAGACGGTCTTCCACACGTGGCGCGAGAAGACGACCGTCTACCACGAGGGTGTGCCCGGCCATCACCTGCAACTGGGTTCGTCGATTGTCGATCCCGATCTGAATTCCTGGCGCAAACTCGCGTCCTTCACCTCGGGCCACGGCGAGGGATGGGCACTCTATGCCGAACGTCTGATGGCCGAACTCGGCTGGCTCGACGATCCGGGCGACCGCATGGGCATGCTCGACGGTCAGCGGTTCCGTGCCGCCCGGGTTGTGGTGGACATCGGCGTGCACTGCGGACTACCGGCTCCCGCGTCGCTCGGCGGCGGTGTCTGGGATGCCGAGAAGGCATGGGTGTTCCTCAACAACTCGGTGGCGATGGACGCCGCGGTGCTCCGGTTCGAACTCGACCGCTACCTCGGGTGGCCCGGCCAGGCCCCGTCCTACGCACTCGGACAGCGGGTGTGGGAACAGGCCCGGACCGACGCACTCGCCGCCCACCCCGACTGGACGCTCAAGGACTTCCACACTCGCGCACTGGTATTGGGCGGCGTGACCCTCGACGTCCTGTCGGCCGAGATGGCCCGCTGACGGCCGCCCCCGGCGTCGTTCCGCCGCTTCGCTCGCACCTCGGCCCCGATCCGTGGAAGGCAGAGCTGAGCCCGAAATTCCGCTGCCTGAGGTGCGACGAGCGCTGGCGAGGAGCCTCGAAGGCCTGGTGACCGTCGCTACTTGGTCACCGAATTGCCCTGTCTCACCAGCCCTTCGAGGCTCTCGACTAGCGCCTCGAGCACCTCAGGGAGCGGAGGTGGGCCGGTCTGCGTCGTTGCGGACATCCTTCGAGACGCTTCCACGGATCCAGGCGCAGGGAGCGGGAGAGGCAGACGCGTTAGCGCGGTCAACCGGCGAGCGCGCCGACCACCTCGTCGACGATTCGGTCGAGCGACACCCGACGCTGCTCCCCGTTGGTGAGGTCCTTGACCTCGACCACCCGTTCCTCCAGTTCACGGTCCCCGAGCACCAGCGCCAATCGCGCACCGGAACGGTCCGCGGCCTTCATCGCGCCCTTGAGCCCGCGGTCGCCGTAGGCCAGGTCGACGCTGACTCCGGCGGCACGCAGTTGTCCTGCGACGCCGACCAATTCGGCCTTGGCGGCCGCTCCGAGCGGCACACCGAAGACCGCGCATCGCGCGGCCTCGACACCGGCCACACCTTCGGCCTCCAAAGCCAGCATGGTCCGGTCGACACCGAGACCGAAGCCGATCCCGGACAGGTCCTGTTTGCCGCCGAGTTGCTTCATCAAACCGTCGTAACGTCCGCCGCCACCGATGCCGGACTGCGCACCGAGTCCATCGTGGACGAACTCGAAGGTGGTCTTCGTGTAGTAGTCGAGGCCGCGCACCAGACGAGGGTTGAGTTCGTAGGGCACCCCGAGACGGTCGAGGTGGGCCAATACGAGGTCGAAGTGGGCCCGCGCGTCGTCGGTGAGGTAGTCGATCAGCAGCGGCGCGTCGGCGGTCGCGGCCTTGATCTCGGGCCGTTTGTCGTCGAGGACCCGCAACGGGTTGATCTGTGCCCGCTGCCGGGTCGGTTCGTCGAGGTCGAGCCCGAAGAGGAACTGCTGCAATGCTTCTCGATAACGAGGCCGACTCTCGTCGTCCCCCAGCGAGGTGATCTCCAGGCGGAAGCCCGACAACCCGAGCCGCCGGTACCCTTCGTCGGCGATCGCGATCACCTCGGCGTCCAGCGCCGGATCGTCGACGCCGATCGCCTCGACGCCCACCTGCTGCAGTTGCCGGTAACGACCGGTCTGCGGCTTCTCGTAGCGGAAGAACGGGCCGGCGTAGCTGAGTTTCACCGGCAGTTGCCCGCGGTCGAGGCCGTGCTGGATCACCGCGCGCATCACGCCGGCGGTGCCCTCGGGGCGCAGCGTCACCGAACGGTCGCCGCGGTCGGCGAAGGTGTACATCTCCTTGCTCACCACATCGGTGGACTCGCCGACGCCGCGGGCGAACAACGCGGTGTCCTCGAACACCGGCAGTTCGATGTGGCCGTATCCGGCACGACGCGCCGCGTCGGTGAGGGTGTCGCGCACGCGCCGGAAATCCGCGGATGCCGGCGGGTAGTAGTCGGGAATGCCCCGAGGCGCCTGAAAGCCTCCGCTCACAGTCCGAATCGTCCCTTCTTGATTGCCGCCGACGACGACGGGTCGCCCTGTGGTGCGAGATCGACCAGGAACGGGTTGGTGGCCCGTTCCGCACCGATCGACGTCTGGGGTCCGTGCCCGGGCAACACCTGGGTGTCATCGGGCAACGGCAGCAGCTTCGTCGCGATCGACGTCAGCAACTGCTGATGATCTCCCCCGGGCAGGTCGGTGCGCCCGATGGACCCCGCAAACAAGACGTCACCGGCGAAGCACACCCCGATCACTTCCGGGGTGGAGTCGGGCGCCGCGTCCTGCGCCACGACCGGCACATCGAGACCCAACAGGACCGAACCCTGTGTGTGGCCGGGCGCGAGGTCGACGGTGAAACGCAGGCCGGCCAATTCGACGGGCTCGCCGTCGACGAATTCGATCACCTTCTCCGGTTCGCGAAAACGCAGTGCACCGACCATCGGAGCCAGGGCGCGTCCGAGACCCTTGCCGGGATCGGCGAGCATCGGCCGATCGGCCGGATGGATGTAGGCCGGGATCGAATACTCGTCACACAACTCCTGCGCATTCCAGGTGTGGTCGAGATGCCCGTGAGTGAGCAGGACCGCGACGGGCGTGAGATCGTTCTCGGCGAGCAACTCGCGCACCCGGGCGGCCGCATCCTGGCCGGGGTCGACGATCACCGCGTCACTCCCCGGACCTGACGCGACGATGTAGCAGTTCGTCTGGAACATCCCCGCGGGGAATCCGGTGATCAGCATGTCGACCATTGTGTCATTCGACCCGGTGCGCGAAGTTCACAGGCAGTGCTGGCAGACTGCATGGGGTGTCCGGCGCCACTGCCCGGTCACCGTCGCAGCGCATCAGGAGGGCGTTAGAGCGTGTCGAGCAACAAAGAGCCGAGCGATCCGACCGATCCCAAGGACAAACTGGACCCCGACAGCGACACCCCGGACAGCGTCACCGACGATGACGCCACCACGGTCGACGTCAGTAAGAAGGACGTCAGCAAGAAAGACGGCGGGGACACCGACGGCGGGGATGACAAGAAGGACACGGCGGACGCCGACACCGTCGTCGCGGCGAGTACCCGCACGACGACCAACACCGAGCGTCGCGAGGCGGCCAAGCGCAAGCTGAAGGCACGCCTCGACGCCGAACAGCGGGCACGCAAGAAGCGCAAGATCATCATCTCGTCGGTGTCTGCTGCAGTGGTGATCGCGATCGTCGGCACCGCGACCTACTTCATCGTCGACAAGATCCAGACCGACCGGTTCAACGCCGCTCACAAGGACTGCACCTACACCGACAAGCCGAACAACCTGCAGACCGTCCCGGTGCAGCCGCCGCCGCAGGTGCAGCCGAATCAGTACGAGCTGTACCGCAAGTTCGCGACCGAGACCAACGAGGCCGTCCGGCTGGGCCAGGCCAAGATCCGCACGGTGCCGAAACCCGATGACAAGCAACCCAATTCGGGTACGACGCAGGGCTCGTTCAACACCAATCAAGGCGCCATCCCGGTCACCTTCGACCACGCGTCGGCACCGTGCAACACCGGTGCGGTCATCTCGCTGATCGACGACAAGTTCTACGACGGCACCCCGTGTCACCGCATGACCACCGGCGCATCGCTGAAGGTGTTGCAGTGCGGCGATCCCACCGCCACCGGGCAGAGCGGCCCAGGATGGGCGAGCCCCGACGAACCGCCGACGAACCTGCAGCCCGCAGGGCCCCCGAGCCCGTACGGCGGTGCCGGACCGGTGATCTACCCGCGCGGCACGATCGCGATCGCGAACAGCAACAACAGCGGACAGGCGTCCAACACCGGCTCCAGCCAGTTCTTCCTGGTGATCCAGGACAGCCAGCTCGCCGCGGATTACTCCGTCGTCGGCAAGGTCGACGAGGCGGGGCTGGCGGTGCTCGACAAGATCTACGCGGGCGGCATCACCCCGGGTCCGGCCGGTCAGGCACAGGACGGGCGACCCAAGTTGCCGGTCGAGATCCAGACCGCCACAGTCGACTGACGCCGCCGTCACCTCGGCCGTTCAGGCGGCCGAGGTGACCCGGTAGACGTCGTAGACACCCTCGACGTTGCGCACGACGTTGAGCACGTGACCGAGATGCTTGGGGTCGCCCATCTCGAAGGTGAACTTGCTGATGGCCACGCGATCGCGGCTGGTCGTGACCGAGGCCGACAGTATGTTCACCCGTTCGTCGGCGAGCACCTTGGTGACGTCGGAGAGCAGGCGGTGGCGGTCGAGGGCCTCGACCTGGATGGCCACCAGGAACACCGACTCAGGTGACGGCGCCCACGCGACGTCGATGATGCGTTCGGCCTGCTGGCGCAGCGATTCCGCATTGGTGCAGTCGGTCCGGTGCACGCTGATCCCGCCGCCGCGGGTCACGAATCCGAGGATTTCGTCGCCGGGGACCGGCGTGCAGCACTTGGCGAGCTTGATGACGACGTTGTCGACACCTTCGACGACGACGCCCGCGTCACCGCCCTGCCGCGCGCGTGTCGGCATGGTCGACGGGGTGGACCGTTCGGCGATCTCCTCGGCCGCGTCGTCGATCCCGCCGAGTGCCGCGACCAGCCGGTTGACCACGTGCCGTGCCGACACGTGGTTCTCCCCGACCGCCGTGTACAACGCGGTGACGTCGTTGTAGCGCAGTTCCTTGGCGATTGCGGCCATCGATTCGGCGCTCATCAATCGCTGCAGCGGAAGGCCACCGCGGCGGACCTCTTTGGCGATCGCGTCCTTGCCGGTCTCCAGGGCCTCTTCGCGACGCTCCTTGGCGAACCACTGCCGGATCTTGGCCTTGGCGCGTGGTGACACCACAAACGACTGCCAGTCCTTGGACGGTCCGGCGTTGGGCGCCTTGGAGGTGAAGACCTCCACCACCTCACCGTTCTCCAGCTGCCGCTCGAGGGCGACCAGACGACCGTTGACGCGGGCACCGATACAGCGATGACCCACCTCGGTGTGCACCGCGTAGGCGAAGTCGACCGGCGTGGAACCGGCAGGCAGCGTGATGACGTCGCCCTTGGGGGTGAAGACGAAGATCTCCCGCACCGCGAGGTCGTAGCGGAGCGACTCCAGGAACTCGCCCGGGTCGGCCGCCTCCCGCTGCCAGTCGAGCAGTTGCCGCATCCAGGCCATGTCGTCGATCTCGGTGATGTCGGAACGACGCTTGCGGTCTTTGTAACCGCCCTCCTTGTAGCGCCAGTGCGCGGCGATACCGAACTCTGCGGTGCGGTGCATCTCCTCGGTCCGGATCTGCACCTCGAGAGGTTTTCCCTCGGGTCCGATCACCGTGGTGTGCAGCGACTGGTACACGCCGAACCGCGGTTGGGCGATGTAGTCCTTGAACCGGCCGGCCATCGGCTGCCACAGCGAATGAACGACGCCGACGGCCGCGTAGCAGTCGCGTACCTCTTCGCACAGAATCCGCATGCCGACCAGGTCGTGGATGTCGTCGAAGTCGCGGCCCTTGACGATCATCTTCTGGTAGATCGACCAGTAGTGCTTGGGGCGACCTTCCACCGTCGCGTTGATCCGTGCCCCCGACAACGCGTTGTTGATGTCGGCGCGCACCCGCGCGAGATAGGTGTCCCGGGACGGGGCGCGATCGGCCACCAGACGCACGATCTCCTCGTACCGCTTGGGATGCAGGATCGCGAAGGACAAGTCCTCGAGTTCCCATTTGACGGTTGCCATCCCCAGCCGATGCGCAAGCGGCGCAATGACTTCCAGCGTTTCACGCGCCTTGCGCGCCTGCTTCTCGGGCGGCAGGAACCGCATCGTGCGCATGTTGTGCAGTCGATCGGCCACCTTGATGACGAGCACCCGCGGATCCCGCGCCATCGCGATGATCATCTTGCGGATGGTCTCGGCCTCGGCGGCGCTGCCGAGTGCCACCTTGTCGAGTTTGGTGACGCCGTCGACGAGGTGGGCGACCTCGGGCCCGAAGTCCTTCTCGAGTGCGTCGAGCGTGTAGCCGGTGTCCTCCACGGTGTCGTGGAGCAACGCCGCCACCAATGTGGTGGTGTCCATCCCGAGGTCGGCCAGGATGGTGGCGACGGCGAGCGGATGGGTGATGTACGGGTCGCCGGACTTGCGGCGCTGACCGCGGTGGCGTTCATCTGCGACGTCGTAGGCGTGCTGCAGCAGCGCGACATCGGCCTTCGGGTAGATCTCGCGATGCAGCGTCACCAGCGGTTCGAGGACCGGTCTTACCTGGCTGCGGGTCGCCGTCATCCGGCGGGCGAGTCGAGCGCGGACCCGCCTCGACGCCGACGACGTCTGCGACGCCTGCGGTCGCGCAGGCGGCGTGTCGGCGGTGTCGGCGCCCGGGGCCGTTGCCGGTGGCGACACGGGTGCCACAGCCTGGTCTGGCCCTGTCTTGTCCGGCCCTGTCATGTCCGGGCCTGTCTTGTCGGACTCGGTGGTCGTCGCGTCGTTCGACCGTCGGCCGTCACCGCCAGGTGTGTCCAGGCCAGAGTGGGCGCCGAGCTCGGTGTCGGCGGAAGCACCGTTGCGGACGACTGTTCCGGAGTCCCGCGCGACGATGTCGGGTTCGTCGGTCATCGGCTGCTCCTCCCGCTGCGGTCGTTGTCGATCGGTCCAGTCTATTCGCCATGTCACACCGTTGGATCTCTGTACCCCTCAGCCCGACCATGTGCACCATGCACGTGGTCGGGCTTCCAGGTACAGATTTCCGACGGCCGGCGGGTCGGTCACGCACTCCGGGGATCAGTCGACCGCGACCGAATGCACCGGGAGGTCGGTCCCCAGCCCGCGCGCGATGGTGCCGCGGCCGTCGAGCCCGCCGAGTTCCATGATCACCGCGACCCCGACGACACGAGCCCCGGAACCGTTCAGCAACTCCGCGGCGGCGACGGCCGTTCCGCCGGTCGCCAGGACGTCGTCGACCAGGAGCACTCGTAGTCCGCTGATGTCGATGCCGTCCGCCGGGATCTCCAGGGTTGCCGTGCCGTACTCGAGGGTGTAGCTCACCGACTTCACCGGAGGGGGAAGTTTGCCGCCCTTGCGAACGGCGAGGACACCGACACCGAGCTCACGAGCGACAGCGCCGCCGAGCAGGAACCCGCGCGCATCGATACCCGCGACGAGCTCGATGTCACGGCAGCCGTGGGTCAACGCGGTGACGATCGACGACAAGCCGGCGGCGTCGGCGAGTACCGGTGTGAGGTCCTTGAACGCGATGCCCGGGCTCGGGAAGTCGGCCACCCGTCGGGCGTGACGATCGATGGCCGCACGCGCCCGGGTGAGCGCAGGCCCGGTCGTATCCGGAGATGACGTGCCCATCAACGAACCCCCGCGCATTGATCACTCATCATCGATCACTCACCGCAGAAACCACCGATCCATATTCCAGCCGGTACCCGAACGTCCGAGCCCGGCAACCACATTGCCCACCCGATCATTCCACCGGTACACGCGGGGAGCAGCGAACAGCGGGATCGACGGGAGGGCCGTCCACGCAGCGTTCTCGATCGCCCGGATCAGTGGCAGACGCTCGGTGACCGAGTCCGACACCGCGAGTTGGTCGACGGCCCGACTCACCTGCGGGTCACGGAAGTCGGACAGGTTGAGCGGGTCACCGCCGCGCAGGGCATAGGCGTCGCGTGTCGGATCTGCGGCTCCGGCCGCAGCCGACGTCGCTCCCGACGCGACGAGCAAAGCGTCCGCGGTTCGACCGAGTTCCGTCGGACCCATCTGGGGTGTCGACACATCCTCGACGGTGATGTTGGCTCGTGCACAGGAGTCGGCGATCACCCGAACCATCTGCTGCCACCGGGCCGTCGGGCCGAGATAGCCGATCCGCACCCGCACCGCCCCTGCGCCCTGCCGACGCTGCTCGAGAAGGTTGCGGGCGCGAGGAAGGTCGGGCCGCTGGTAGGCGCGGCCGAATTCGTTGTTTATCTGGCCGGCGAGATTGTCGGCGGGTGCGAGGATCCGCTGATTCCACATCCGTGCACCTGCCCCGAACTGTCGCGCCAACCCATCGCGCGGGACGCACGACGCGAATGCCCGACGGACACGCACGTCGGCGAAGACTCCGCGATCGGCCAGGACCAGTTGTTCCACGGCGAGCGCTCGAGCGGGATTCGTCGGACTCGACCCGGACACCTCCGCGTCGACCATGCCCGTGGTGATGTCGGCGATGTCGAATCGGCCGTCGGGGAGCCTCCGCGTGGCGTCCGTTCCGCGGCCCCACACGACGATGCGCCCGGCTTTGGGGCGATCCCCCCACCATTTCTCGTTGGGGACGAGCACCAACCCGTCGGTCCGCGAGTACCGGTCGACCCGGAAAGGTCCAGACGCAGGCAGGCGGGCCGCGTCGATCGGCCCTGGCACGAGCGGGAATCCGTTGTTCCACGCACCGGCGATCCGCCGGATGACGTCGTCGTTGCCCGCTCGGATGGGGTCGACGATGTCGGCGATGCCGGCGTCGCTCGCAACCACATGGGCGGGCATCATCGTGCCGGCACCGAACAGCGCCGCCCAGTCCTGGTACTCACGACCGGGCTTGAAGGTGACGGTCGCGGTCCGCTCCCCGGCCGCGCAGTCGACCGATTCGATGTCGCGATAACCCGCGGTGGTGGCGGGGGTGAAGCCGTCGAACCGCCCGCTCATCGCCGCCCACGCCAGCAGCAGGTCGTCACAGTCGAGAGCGACGCCGTCGGAGAACGCCGCCTCGGGGTCGAACTCGTAGCGCAGCGTCAGACGAGAGCCGGGTACGCGGGTCACCACGCCGACATCGCGGTCGGGCACCACCTGCCCCTGCGGGCCGAGCAGACTGAACCCGGGCAAGAGACGACCGGTCACCATGAGGGCGCCGTCGGAGTTGCCCGACACCGTGTTGGCGTTGTAGGTGATCACCCGCGCGTCGACGACGTAGTTGATGGACGGCGGCCCGTCGTCGCCACATGCCGAGACCAATCCGGCAAGGAGCGACAGGCCGAAAAGCACCGAAACCGCGCGCACCAACGACCTGGACCTCGTCACCACGAGCCGAGACTAGCGCGCGCGCCGGCGTTTTCCGGTGGGCCGCGCGTCGTCCGTGTCGCCCGCGCCCGATCTGGCCTTCGCGCCGGCCCGGCCCGGCGCACCCGAAACCTTGCTGGTGCTGACCCGACCAGCACGTCCGCTGCGCGGACGGAACTCCTCTGCAGGTTCCACCCCGGCACGACGGTCGAGCACCTTCTTGGTGTGCCGGGCGATCTCGGGGCGACGCTCCTTCAGCGTCACCAGCAGGGGCGCGGCGAGGAAGATCGACGAGTAGGCGCCGACGACCACGCCCACGAGCTGGATGAGGGCGAGGTCTTTCAGCGTGCCGACGCCGAGCAGCCACACCGCGATCACCATGAGCGCGATGATCGGCAGCACGGAGATGACGGTGGTGTTGATCGAACGCATCAGGGTCTGGTTGATCGCCAGGTTCGCCTGTTCGCCGTAGGTGCGACGCGTGGTCTGCAGCACCGACCGCGTGTTCTCGGACACCTTGTCGAACACGACGACGGTGTCGTACAGCGAGAAACCGAGAATCGTGAGCAGTCCGATCACGGTGGCGGGCGTGACCTCCCAGCCGACCAGCGAGTACACACCGGCGGTGCAGAGGATGTCGAAGAACAGCGACGCCATCGCCGCTATCGACATCTCTCGATCGAAGCGCACCGCGATGTAGACGAACACGATGACCAGGAACACCGCGAGCGCGATCAGCATCTTCTCGGTGATCTCGCGACCCCAGGTGGAACTCACGTCCGAGATGCTGATCTCCTCGGTGGTGAGTTCGGGCCCGAACTCCGCCACGAGAGCCTGATTGACGGCCTCGGCCTGCTGCAAGGACAGCGTCTCGGTCCGAACCTGCACCGTCTCGCTGCTCCCCGAACCCGCGGTCTGCACCGACTCCGGCGCACCCCCGAGGGTGTCGCCGACGATCTTCTCGACCGAGTCGGCATTGACCCCGGTCGACACCGGGATCGAGATCTGGGTGCCACCCTCGAAGTCGATGCCCAGGCTGAACCCGCGCACACCGATGGACAGCGCACAGATCAGCAGGATGCCGGCGGTGATGCCGTACCACATGCGGCGTCGGCTGACGATCTCGAACGCACCGGTTCCGGTGTAGAGCCGGGACAGGAAGGAGCGGCGAGTGTCGGCGACGAAGTCGGCGTCACTGCCTGCCGCCGGCTCGATCACATCGGTCTTGCCGTCGCCCGCGGAACGGTCGGTGGGTTTGGTCATTTCGCCGATCCTTTCGCCGCGGTGGTCGTGTCCTGCCTGCCGTCACTGGTCTGATCCGTCGCACGGGTGGAGACCCGACGCTGGCGGGCGACCTCGGCCACCGCGCCCAGACCGTTCACGCTCGGCTTGGACAGGAAGCTGTTCCGCGAGGCCAGCACCACCAGCGGGTGGGTGACCAGGAACACGACCACCACGTCCAGGATCGTGGTCAGACCCAAGGTGAACGCGAAGCCACGGACCTCACCGACGGCAAGGATGTAGATCACCGCGGCTGCGATGAAGCTGACCGCGTTACCCGACCAGATGGTGCGTCGAGCACTCGCCCAACCCCGCGGGACCGCGGACCGGAAACTTCGGCCCTCGCGCATCTCGTCTTTTATTCGTTCGAAGTAGACGACGAACGAGTCCGCGGTCATACCGATACCGATGATCAGACCGGCGATGCCCGCGAGATCAAGGGTGAAGCCGATCCAACGCCCGAGCAGCACGATGATGCCGTAGACCATCAGCCCCGAGAGCACCAGCGACGCGAACGTGAGGATGCCGAGCATCCGGTAGTAGGCCAGCGCGTAGATGAGCACCGCCAGCAGACCGATGGCACCGGCCAGCAGGCCCGCCTTCAGCGACGACAAACCGAGTGTCGCAGAGACGGTTTCGGCGTTCGACGCGGTGAACGACAGCGGTAGCGAACCGTATTTCAGCACGTTCGCGAGGTCGCCTGCGGACGCCTCGGTGAACGGGTCGGCGGTGCCGCCGCTGATCCGGGTCGACCCGCCGGGGATGGCGTCCTGGATCACCGGTGCCGAGACGACGCGGGTGTCGAGGGTGAACGCGGTCGCCGTGCCCCGATGGGTTGCGGTGTACTGCGGCCAGAACTTGGCGGCGTCGCCCTTGAACTCGAGGGTGACGATCCACTCACCGGTTTGCGGGTCGGTCGACGCGCTCGCTTCCTTGATGTCGCGGCCGTCGATGATCTCCGGACCCAGCAGATAGACCTGGGTGCCGTCCTGGGAGCACGCCACCAGGTACTGGTCGGGCAGATCGTTACCCATCAGCGGGTCCGACGTCGTCTTCGAGCAGTCCATCTTGGCCATCTGCGCCTGGAGCGCGGCGATGGTCTTCTGGTCGGCGTTGCCAGGGGCCTGGCGGAGCTTGCGCTGCTCGGCGATCGCGGCCTGCACCTGCTGAGATTGCGGTGTGTTCGCCGGGTTCTGGTTCTGATCGTCGGGCTTGCGCGGCTGCGGCGTGGCCGGCACCGGTTGACCGACGACGGGCCGGACGTAGAGGCGCGCGGTCTGCCCCAGCGACTTGGCCTGCGAGCCGTCCTTGCCGGGGACGGTGATGATCAGGTTGTCACCGTTGATGACAACCTCTGATCCGGACACGCCCAGGCCGTTGACGCGCTGCTCGATGATCTGCTTTGCCCGATCGAGCTGTTCGCGGTTGGGTTGTTGACCGTTCTCGGTGCGAGCGGTCAGCGTGACGCGGGTGCCGCCCTGCAGGTCGATACCCAGCTTGGGTTCCAGGGTTTTGGCACCGGTGAAGAAGATGAGGCCGTACACGACGGCCAGCAATCCGAGGAAGACGACAAGCGGCTGCCACGGCGGGATCTCACGGCTGGGTCCCGACCGCTTCGCCCGCCGTGAACCTGTCGCTGCGCGGCGAGTTGTTGTCACTGCTCTTCGAGTCTCCTTTGACTGCACGGCCAACCGGCCGGGTGGACAGTCGCTAACGTATCCGGGGGCCAACTTATCGGGGGCCGACGTACCGGGGGCCAACCGTACCGGCCCATACCACCGCGGGTTATATCCGACCTCGCAGTGGTGTCCGTGTCGTGCTGTTTGTCAGGTGAGCCGGGGATGGCTCGCCGGGCTACTTGTCGCCGTCGCGCTTCTGATCGGCGGTGTCCGGGGCGGCGTCGGCGTCGTCGACGTTCTTCTCGAGGTCGATGCCCTCGGCCTCGAAGTCGTCTGCGTCAAAGTCGTCTGGATCGGCCTCGGGCTCGATGTAACCCGCGTAGGTCGCCGCGGCCTCATCGGTCGGGACGACGCGCATGATCGCGAGCCGGTTCCAGCGCGTCACCACGCCGGTCGCGATCTCGACGTCCACGGTGTCCGAGGAGGTCGCGTCGATCACGGTGCCGAACAGACCGGAGGTCAGCTGGACACGGGTGCCGGTGGCAACGGCGCTCTGCATCTCCTGCATCTCGGACATGCGCTTCTTCTGCTTGCGCATGGTCATGAACATGAAGACCGCCAGCATGGCCAGCAGCAAGGGGAAGAGCAGAGACTCCATGGTGAAACGTCAGTCCTTTGTCGGTGTGGTGGCCGACGGGCGTACCCGGCGGTCTTGTTGCGTCGACCTCGGTGGACTGCGCCCACAACACGGACGCGCTGGTCGACGGCGCTCCTCCCAGTGTGCCATGCCGCCCGGGATGCCCGATCTCGCAGGTCACCGATCAGAGGTCGTCGAAGAGGGTGCCGTTCCCCAGATCACGTGGACGAACCCCGAATGTCGCGTTGAGGGCGCCCGCAGGCGGGGTCAGCCCGAGATGGTGCCAGGCAGCGGCGGTGGCCACTCGACCGCGAGGTGTACGCGCGACCATGCCCGCACGGACCAGGAACGGCTCGCACACTTCCTCCACCGTCGCCGGTTCCTCGCCGACGGCGACCGCCAGCGTCGACACCCCCACCGGACCGCCGCCGAATGCCCTGATCAACGCATTGAGAACGGCGCGGTCGAGGCGGTCGAAGCCCAGTTCGTCGACGTCGTACACGGCAAGGGCGGCGCGTGCGATGTCGACGGTGATCGTGCCGTCGCCACGCACCTCCGCGTAGTCGCGGACCCGGCGCAACAGCCGGTTGGCGATGCGCGGGGTGCCGCGGGACCGGCTTGCGATCTCCGACGCGGCGTCGTCGCGCAACACGATCCCGAGAATCCCCGCCGACCGGCGCAGCACGAGGACCAGTTCGGATGTGTCGTAGAACTCCATGTGTGCGGTGAAGCCGAATCGGTCGCGCAGCGGGCCGGTCAGCGATCCGGAGCGGGTGGTCGCGCCGACCAGGGTGAAGGGCGCGACGTCGAGCGGGATCGAGGTGGCACCCGGCCCCTTGCCGACCACGACGTCGACCCGGAAGTCCTCCATGGCGAGGTACAGCATCTCCTCGGCGGGTCGTGCGATGCGGTGAATCTCGTCGATGAACAGCACGTCGCCCTCGACCAGGTTGGACAGCATCGCGGCCAGGTCACCGGCCCGCTCGAGGGCGGGGCCGGAGGTGACGCGGATGGCTGCCCCCATCTCGGCGGCGATGATCATCGCGAGAGAGGTCTTGCCCAGACCGGGTGGTCCGGACAGCAGGATGTGGTCGGGCGTGCCGCCGCGGCCCTTCGCTCCGTGCAGAACGAGTTCGAGTTGCTCACAGACCCTCGGCTGCCCGATGAAGTCGGCCAGCGAGCGGGGCCGCAGTCCGGCGTCGAGATCGCCGTCGGACCGCACGGGCAGTGCGCTGACCTCCCGCTCCTGCTCCTCGGACGAATACCCGCCGTCTCGATCCGTCATCTACGACGCCTTCCCGAGCATCGCCAACGATCGGCGAAGCGCTGTGGATGCGTCGGCGTCGGGGGTGTCGGCGAGCACCGCGGCGACCGCCTTCTCCGCAGGCCCCGCGGTGAAACCGAGTCCCACAAGGGCGTCTGCGACCTGCTCTCGAATCCCACCGACCACTGCGACCGCCGCCGTGTTGTCGCCGGTTGGGCGGTCCACCTTGTCGCGCAACTCGACGACGAGGCGTTCGGCCACCCGTTTGCCGATCCCCGGCACCGAGGTCAGCGCCTTGGTGTCGGACTCGGCGAGCGCACGACGCAGCGACTCGGGTTCCAGAACGGCCAGGGTGGCCATCGCCAGCCGCGGTCCGACGCCGGTCACGGTCTGCAGCAGCGCGAAGAGCGCTCGTGCGTCGGGTTCGGTGAAGCCGTACAGGGTCATCGAGTCCTCTCGCACGATCATCGATGTGAGCAGCGTCGACTCGTCGCCGCGATGCAGCCTCGACAGCGTCGCCGGCGTGGCCAGCACCCGGTAACCCACACCGCCGCAATCGATCACGGCGTGGTCGAGGGCAATCTCGAGGACCGGACCCCGAACTGATGCGATCATGCGTCCCTTCCTGCGCGCGCGGCCGCCACGCGTCGGCGGTGCCGTGCGGCAACCTCGTCGGCCTGCCGTTGTGCGGCCGCCATACGTTCCATCATCGGTCCGCGCCAGCAGTGACAGATCGCCAGCGCGAGTGCGTCGGCGGCGTCGGCCGGGCGCGGTTTGGTCTGCATTCCGAGAATCCGCGTCACCATCGCCGTCACCTGCGCCTTGTCGGCCCGGCCACTCCCGGTCACCGCGGCCTTGACCTCCGACGGTGTGTGAAACCGGACTGGCACGTCCCGTTGCCCGGCGGCCAGCGCGATCACTCCACCCGCCTGAGCGGTGCCCATCGCGGTGGACACCTGATTCTGCGCGAAGACCCGTTCGATCGCGACCACGTCGGGCTGATGGACATCGAGCCAATGGCACGCCGCGGTGTACACGGCGAGCAGCCGATCGGCCAGGTCCATGTCACCGGGCGTGCGGACCACGTCGACGTCGAGTGCCGTCACCGCGCGGCCACGCCCCGATTCGACCAAGGCGATGCCGCACCGGGTCAGTCCCGGATCGACCCCCATGACACGCACACAACCTCCCGGAATACTGCCGAACAGTTGTTCGAGATTCTAGCGGCGGCGACGGACATTTCCGCGGACCAACACGGCGTCGGTCCCCTCCCGCGAGCCTCGTAGCCCCGTTCGGTCGTCATCAGGTGGTCATCGATAGCGGCGAGCGCGATCCGTGTGACGTTGAGTCCGGAATCCGGACACAACTTCATACGGATCAACCCACCGCTAGTCGTGCGGTACCCGACGCGAATCCGAGCCAGGTGTGCCGGTTGCCCGCCCAACACCAGCCCACTTTCGGGGCGTCGCGCCGCTGGGTCCCGTCGCGCCCGGTGCCTCCGGAGATCCAGATGCCCGGCGTTCGTGCATCGAGTTTCCCGTTCGGCTTGACGCGCCGCGAACCGATCGTCATGAAGCAGTGGTTGGGTTCGAGCAGTTCGGGCTGCTGCAGCAACCAGCAGATCCCCTCGCTCAAGGTCAGCGGGGTGCGCCCAACCCGCTCGAATTCGACGATGGCCTCGTTGGGCGAGGCGTTTCGGAGGTGATCGCCGCGGTCGAGATCGGTCACCAGGTAGAGCGCTGTGTCCGGCAACTCGACGGGAGCAACCGGTGCGAACAGGTCCACGTCGGTCATGTCCTCGACCACGAAACCGGGCTTGTCGGCGCGGCGCAAGAACCCGGACAGGACCGACGCCGGCACCACATCGGGACTCAGCGCGAGCAGCGAGCCCGGTGGAGTCGGGCCCGCCAGGGTCAACTCCGCAGGCATGCCCGGAACACCGAGGTCGGCGAGGCGGCGAAACTGTGTCTGCAGATCAGGGAGCGTCGTCGTCGCGATGGTCATGCGGGGCCTCCTCGGTTGGGTGCCACGCAGTAACGGTCGAGCGGCGTCGTTGGTTCCCGTCGCCCCTCACCCGACGCCCTCCCCTCAACCGTCACAGAGACCTCGCTTCTGGTCAGAAACCGTCGCCAGTTCCGAAGGTCTCTGACCAGAAATGAGGTGCCTGTCGCAGTACACGTCCTCGGACCTCGGGGTCCGGCGCGGGTGCGAGCCCCGAAGCCCAGGCGAGACGACACCGTCGTCTCACCAGCAGTACTCCTCGGATCAGCGGCCCACCCCGCCGACGGCGTCGGCGATCGTGGAGGCGGGAAGGCGGGTCGGGCCGGTGGCCAAGATCGGGCCCCTGAGGGTGGTCCTCCGGGAATGTCCCGGAAGCGGACGCTGACGGGCCCGATCTCAGTCACCGCTTGTCGGTCGTCGCGTTCCGCCGAACTCGATGCCAGGCACACGCGCCCACAAAAAGTAGGGGAAGAACTCTCTTCCCCTACCCTTGGTGTCCTCCCCGCGAAGATTCTCGCGGAAGACTACGAACCTCGCGGAAGAAACTTCCTCCCCTATTTTTGGTGGAACGACCACGGCTGGTTCCTCGGCATCTACCCAGGTCAGAGCGGCGGTCACCAGACTCTTCGGATCAGTCCGCGTCGAGCTCCGCAAGAACCTCGTCGCTGATGTCGACGTTGCTGTACACGTTCTGCACGTCGTCGGAATCCTCGAGCGCATCGATGAGTTTGAAGACCTTGCGGGCCCCGTCGGCGTCGACCGCGACCTCGACGGACGCACGGAAACTGGCCTCGGCGGAGTCGTAGTCGATGCCGGCGTCCTGGAGTGCCGCGCGCACCGCGACGAGATCGGTGGGTTCGCTGACCACCTCGAACGACTCACCGAGGTCGGTGACCTCCTCGGCGCCGGCGTCGAGGACCGCCATCAGGACGTCGTCCTCGCTCTGACCGTTCTTCTCGAGGGTCACCACGCCCTTGCGTGTGAACAGGTAGGCCACCGATCCCGGGTCGGCCATGTTGCCGCCGTTGCGGGTCATCGCGGTACGGACCTCACCGGCCGCGCGATTGCGGTTGTCGGTGAGACATTCGATGAGCACGGCCACCCCGTTGGGGCCGTAGCCCTCGTACATGATGGTCTGCCAGTCGGCGCCGCCGGCCTCTTCGCCACCGCCGCGCTTGCGAGCGCGTTCGATGTTGTCGTTGGGCACCGACGACTTCTTTGCCTTCTGGATGGCATCGAACAGCGTCGGGTTGCCGGCCGGGTCACCACCGCCGGTCCGGGCGGCCACCTCGATGTTCTTGATGAGCTTCGCGAACATCTTGCCGCGCTTGGCGTCGATGACCGCCTTCTTGTGCTTGGTGGTGGCCCATTTGGAGTGGCCGCTCATGACCTGGTGATCCTTTCCACACGCCCGGTGCCGCCGCGGGTGTCATCACCCGCGCCGACGATGATCCCACGGCGCCGTTCGTTGTCGAGTGCACTTGCACCTGTCGCTCGATCGATCTTACCGACGCACCATCGTCACGAAATATTCGTGTACGCGACGATCGCCGGTGACCTCGGGATGAAACGACGTCGCGAGCACGTCGCCCTGCCGAACCGCGACGATACGGCCGGCCGCCGGACCGTCGGGTACGCGGGCCAGCACTTCGACCTCCGGTGACACCGACTCCACCCAGGGCGCGCGGATGAAGACGGCACGCATGGGTTCGGCCGTCGCGACATCGGTGATCCCGCGGAACTCCAGGTCGGTCTCGAAACTCTCCACCTGACGCCCGAAAGCGTTGCGGCGCACGGTGATATCAAGGGCATCGAGATGGCGCGCATCGGGCCGAGTGTCCAAGATGGTGGTGGCGAGCATGATCATGCCCGCGCACGACCCGTATGCGGGCAACCCGTCGGCGAGCGCCTCCTGGAGCGGATCGAACAGGTCGAACACACCCAGCAGTCTGCTCATCGTCGTCGACTCGCCACCCGGGATGACGAGACCGTCGATCTGGCCGAGTTCGGCGGCTCGACGCACCGGGGCCGCCCGCGCGCCCGCCGCCTCGAGCGCATACACATGCTCGCGAACGTCGCCCTGCAGGGCGAGCACACCGATGCGCGGGGCCGCGTTCACCGATCGCGCCGGGCGTGCTGATCCTCGGGCATCTCGCGACCCGTTCGCGCGAGACCCTCCTGCGTCACTGCCGCCACAAGGGTTCCCGACCGGTCGAAGATCCGTCCCTGGGTCAGGGCTCGACCCGCGTCGGCCGACGGCGAGGTCTGGTCGTACAGCAGCCAGTCATCGGCGCGGAACTCGCGCATGAACCACATGGCATGGTCCAGCGACGCCACCTGCGGATTGGACTCCTGATGCGGCACGCGCGACGAACCGAGCAGCGTCATGTCGCTCATGTAGGCCAGGGTGCCGACGTGGAAGACCTGGTCGTCGGGCAACGGATGCCGATACCGGAACCACACGCGTTGCTGGGCGGCGAAGTAGTCCGACGTGACCATCTGCGCGCGCGGGACGACCCGGATGTCGAAGTTCTTCCACTCCTTGAAGACCGCGCGTTCTTCCGGGGAGAACTCGTCGAGGCGATCAGGAAGCTCGGTCGGCGCGGGCACCGGTGGCATCTTGTCCTGGTGGGAATAGCCCTGGTCGGTGCGCACGTGGAACGAGGCCGACATCGTGAAGATGGCCTCGCCGTTCTGGATCCCGGTGACACGCCGGGTCACAAACGACCGACCGTCCCGAATCCGGTCGACCAGGAAGACGGCCGGAAGGTCCGGGTTGCCGGGCCGCAGGAAGTATCCGTGGAGCGAATGCACCCCGAACTCGTCGTCGACTGTCCGCGTGGCCGACATCAGCGCCTGCCCCGCCACCTGCCCACCAAACGTGCGCTGCAGATGGCTCGGGAATGCCGGGCCGCGATAGATGTCGGTCTCGATGCGCTCGACCTGAAGGATGTCCTCGATGGCTGCCACGCCGTCAAGTATCGCCTACCAACGCGTGCCCGGGTTTCCGCGGCCCCGACCGCCGCGGAAACCCGACACACAAATCAAGTCGAATCGTTGGACCGGCCGGCTTCACAGCTCGTCGAGGGTCATCAGGCCGTCCTGCACGGCGCGCGCCACGAGCGACGCCTTGGTCGGGGCCGGACGACCGATCTCCGCGTACTTCGCACGGATGCGGGTCAGGTGGGTGTTGACCGTGCCCAACGAGATGAAGAGCTGTTGTGCGACAGCCGGCTTGGAGTCCACCAGCATCCAGGTGCGCAGAACCTCGACCTCGCGGCCGGTGAGGCTCGGACGGGGCAGTTCGGGACGCTGCGGCTCCTCGCGGCCCGCGTTCTGCTCCTCGAGCCCGGGCACGATCGCCATCAGTCGCCCCTGCGGCCGATCGGCCGCGGCCATGCCGGCCACCGGCTGACCGGGCAGCGGCATCCGGCGGGCGGCCAGACGAGCCAGCGCCTCCTGGCGGCGGGCGGCAGCAGCAGCCTGACGGCGGGCGTCGGAACGGGGGGCATCGGCGGGACGGTACTGCGGGATGTGATGGGCGATTGCAGTCATTTCGATGTCCTCTTCACTCACTGGTCTCTGTCGTCGGACGGGGTTTCCGTCGCTTGTGAGTTAGAGATTATGAGCGTTCCCAAGTCCGGTCGATGGGGAGAACTCCCCTCGGCATGGGGAGAACTACCCATGCCATAGCCGCAGGTCAGAAGGGGTAAGAACCCGGCCGGTCCGGTCGGTACCCAACCACTACCCATCCGGGCGGGCACACCGGCTCAAGTGGCGGCGTTGCGCGCGGCTTCCTCGTCGATCATCGGGAGGTCCTCGCGGGTCACGATCCGTGACGCAACCGCGTACTCGACGAGCTTGGTGCGTCGGTTGCTGGCCAGTTTGCCGCCACCGGCCCGCATCCCGCTCACGCCGAGCTGATCGAGCTTGTCGCAGACGTTGTCCAGCTTGCGGTTGAACTTGGTGAGGGGCCACCCCAGACGTCCGGCGGCCTGCGCCGAAGACGGGATCGCACTCGAACCGGTGCCCTCACGTCGCAGGATCTCTTCGGCGAGAACGACGATCAGCAGTTTCTGGCTCTCCGTCAGCGTGGGCACACCCTGGGTAGTCCGACCGCCGTCGAACTCCGGGCGCGTCACCGACCGCACCTGTGGGGCGCGCGCGAACACGCTCACCTCGTAGGTGGTCGGACCTGCGGTGAAGACCACGGTCGTCTCCCCGAACACCAGCGGCATACGCGCACCGGGCCCCAGCGTCGCCGAGAACCCGACATCACCCGCCGACACACTCGCCGACAGATGCGTGCCCAGATTGGTGAGCCACCACAGTCCGTTCTCGTTGTGCAGGACCAGGAATCGGCGATGCAGGTAGGGGTTGTCGTCGATCGACAGGTCGGCCTCGCGACCGATGAAGAATCGGTGGTCGGCTTCCAGCGGAAAGCGTTCGCCGCAGTACTCGACATAGGTCATCGACCCGTCGTCGGGCGGACCCGCCAGTGCGTCGGCACGGGAATCGGCACCACCGGCCAGGTTGTCCCCTGACGGCCGATCGTGACCTGAAATCGTCATTCCCGCATTCCCCCCGGGTCAGTCTGCGTCTGCGGCGCTCGGCCCGTGTCCGTCGAGCTGCCCGTCAGTTCCGTCCACCGCAGCACCATCCACTCCGGCGCCATCCACTCCGGCGCCGTCCACTCCGGCACCGTCGACGGTCGTCGGTTGATCCTCGACCACGATGGCCGGGTTCTCGAGTGTCGAGACGGAATCGTGGGCGGTCACCACGATCACGGTGACGTTGTCGTGGGCACCGAGCGCCAGTGCCGCATCGACGAGCCGTTGCGCGGCCTGTTCGGAATTGCCCGCCTCACGCAGGATGTCGGCGATCTCCTCGTCCGGTAGCTCGCCGGTCAGACCGTCGCTGCAGATGAGGAGGACATCACCGGGATACGCCGGCGTACTGCGGAAATCGGCGATCGGATCGATCATTCCCGCGCCGAGGGCACGGGTGATCACGTTGCGGCGTGGATCGGTGCGCGCCTGCTCCGGGGTCAGGAAGCCCGCCTCGATGAACTCCTGCACCTGCGAGTGATCCGTCGTGAGCTGATTGAGGGTGCCGTTCTGGTACCGGTAGGTGCGCGAATCGCCGATGTTGACCACCAGCCAGTGCGGACGGCCCTCGTCGGTGACGAGAACGACGCCGGTTGCCGTCGTTCCGGCACGACGATCACTCTCGGTGTCGATCGCGCCGATTCGCTGCTGCGCCAGCGCGAGCAGGTCGTTCAGCGCGACCTGGGTGTCGTTGATGTCACCGGCGGCGGGCGCCTCGGACAGCGTCAACAGGGCGGCCTCGCTGGCCAGTTCACCGCTGTCGTGTCCGCCCATCCCGTCGGCGAGCAGATAGATACCCGGCATGGCGAGCGCGGCATCCTCGTTGGTCTCGCGCACCCGACCGACGTTGCACGCCGCCGCCCATTCGAGCCGCAGCTCGCCCACGAAGTCCGTACCCGACCGTGTGTCGTCCCGGACGATTGTCGCCGCATCCATGGTCAGCAGATCCTACCGGTGGACCGACCGAAAACAGCTCCGGACGTCGGCTGTTCGGCGGCAATTGTGCACTCGCACCGGTATTCGCCCACGATCACCTCGGTTACCAGCCCCGCTCGGCAAGCCGGTGCGGCGCCGGGATCTCGTCGACGTTGATCCCGACCATGGCCTCACCGAGGCCGCGGGACACCTTCGCCAGCACATCGGGATCGTCGTGGAACGTGGTGGCGGCCACGATGGCGGCCGCCCGCTGTGCGGGGTTGCCGGACTTGAAGATTCCGGATCCGACGAACACGCCCTCGGCTCCGAGCTGCATCATCATCGCAGCGTCGGCCGGAGTCGCGATACCGCCGGCGGTGAACAGCGTCACCGGCAGTTTGCCGGCCTCGGCGACCTCGGCGACGAGCTCGTAGGGAGCCTGCAATTCCTTTGCCGCAACGTAGAGTTCGTCCTTCGGCAGCGAGGTCAGGCGGCGGATCTCGTCGCGGATCTTGCGCATGTGAGTGGTCGCGTTGGAGACGTCGCCCGTGCCGGCCTCCCCCTTCGACCGGATCATCGCAGCGCCTTCGGTGATCCTGCGCAGCGCCTCCCCGAGGTTGGTGGCACCGCAGACGAAGGGCACGGTGAACTGCCACTTGTCGATGTGGTTCGCATAGTCGGCGGGGGTCAGCACCTCCGACTCGTCGATGTAGTCGACACCGAGGCTCTGCAGGACCTGCGCCTCGACGAAATGTCCGATGCGGGCCTTGGCCATCACCGGGATGCTGACCGCGGCGATGATGCCGTCGATCATGTCGGGGTCACTCATCCGCGACACGCCGCCCTGGGCGCGGATGTCGGCAGGCACCCGCTCGAGCGCCATGACCGCGACCGCCCCGGCGTCCTCGGCGATCTTCGCCTGCTCGGGGGTGACCACATCCATGATCACGCCGCCCTTGAGCATCTCGGCCATTCCACGCTTGACCCGCGCCGTACCCTGGCCGACCTCGGGAACGGTCGCGCCGTTGTGACTCACTGCCATGTCTCCTCAGTTGTTGCTCGCTGATGTGCGGTGTCGGGTCGGTGCACAGCCATCACGCCGGCCCCGCCCGCGAACGCCGCGGCGCACCGGAACCACGACACATCCGACCTCCAGTCTAGGTGAGTGCGATCGGGGGGCCGACGGGGCGGCGGTCCACCGTGGCTCGACCCATCCACGCCGCACCCGCACATGGGTCACGGACCGCCCGGGACGCCGCGCTCGATGATCTCGAAGTAGTCGGGCAACGGGGCCCGACCGCCGAGCCGGAGCCACCGCACCGGCCGGCGTTCGGCCAGGTTGCGGGTGTCGCGCACGGCGTCGTTGTAGAAGCGGCGCGCCATCATCACGCGGGTCTCGGCGTCGGCGAGTTCGGCCACCAGTCCGGGCGGTCGAGACTGCGGGTCGGCGCGCGCCAATGCCGCCGAGACCGCGTTCTCCGCGGCCTCCCGCGTCGCGGGGTCGGCGCGTTCGGCATGATCTGCGACCGCAGCCAGGTCACGCGCCGATGTCACGACCTCCGGGGTGCCCGATGCCGCCATGTCGGTTGCGATGGCCCGGGCCACCACCGATCGCCGGTCCAGCGAGGCATGGAGGGCTTGGCGCGCGAGGTCCACGCGCACATTGAGCCGGTCGAGGCGATTGGCGGTCTGCACGGCCCAGCCGACCAGAAGGACGATCGCCACGATCGCGACCAGCAGAATCAGCGTCGTCGTGGGAGACATCAGTCCGACACCACCACCGGGCCGGCGCCAACCGTGACCGTGTCGTACACGCGCAGAATCTGGTCGGCGACCCGCGACCAGTCGTACCGGTCCGCGCGCACCCGACCGGCCCGCACCAACTCGGCCCGCGCTTGCGTGTCGGACAGCAGATCGACGACCCCCTCGGCCAGTTCCTCCGGCGATCCGGTGGTCACGAGTCGTCCGGCCCGACCGTCGTCGAGAACACGCCGAAAAGCGTTGAGGCTGCTGGCGATCACCGCGGCGCCGGCCGCCATTGCCTCCACGAGGACGATGCCGAAGCTCTCGCCGCCGAGGTTCGGCGCGCAGTAGACATCCACCGAACGCAGGGCCCGGGCCTTGGTGGCGTCGTCGACCTGGCCGAGGAACACGAGGTGGTCGGCGAGATCGCCCGCGCGCCGCCGCAGCGCTCGTTGGTTTCCGCCGCCCACCACCAGGATGCGGACGTCGGGGAATTGCTCGACGATCGCGGGCAGTGCGCGCATCAGGATGTCGATACCCTTGCGCGGTTCGTCGAAACGACCCAGGAACAGGACCGAGCCGCCCGGCCACGGATAACCGTCGAGCGGCTCGGCATCGGCGAATGCGGACACGTTGATTCCGTTGGGTATCTCGACCGCGTCGGACCCGAGCGACTCCATCTGCCAGCGACGTGCGAGTTCGCTCACCGCGATCTTGCCCGCGATGCGTTCGTGGTAGGGCCGCAGGATTCCCTGAAAGGTGCTCAGCCACAACGACCGTGAGGTGGCGGTGTGGAAGGTCGTGACAATCGGGCCGGAACCCACCATCAGCGACAACATGGAAATGCTGGGTGCGTTCGGCTCGTGCACGTGGAGTACGTCGAAGGCGTTCTCGGCAATCCAGCGACGCAACCGCAGGTATCCCTTGGGGCTGAAGTTCACCCGAGAGACCGAGCCGTTGTACGGGATCGCCAGCGCCGGTCCCGCGCGGACGACGTAGTCCGGCAGCTCGGTGTCGTCGGCGGCCGGCGCGAGCACGCTGACCTCGTGTCCGCGTTCGATGAACACCTGGGCGAGTTCCATTACGTGGGCCTGCACGCCACCGGGCACGTCGAACGAGTAGGGGCACACCATGCCGATTCTCACGACGCCTCCCCGTCCGCATGTTGTGCCGCACCGGGATTGCCCGCCACTCGGGCGCGTTGCCCTTCGGTCCAGTCGGCCTCCCAGAACGGTTGCAACATGTGCCAGTCCTGGGGGTGTGCGGCGATGTTGGTGGCGAAGGCGTCCGCGAGGCGCTGAGTGGTCGCTGCGACGCCGCCCTCGGTATCGATGCGCGGACCGCATTGCAGCCGCGAGGTGGCGCCCTCGGTGAACCAGTGGTGCGCGGGCATCAGCGCAGCGCCGGTGTCGATGGCGAGTTTCGCGGGCCCGGCCGGCATCCGGGTCCGCTCCCCGAACATGGTCACCGGAACACCGGTGTGGTTGAGATCGCGTTCACCCATGAGACAGATGATCTTTCCCGCTCGCAGACGGTCGGCGAGCTGTTCGTACGGCGGGCGCTCACCACCGGTCAGCGGGAAGATCTCGAAGCCGAGGCTCTCGCGATAGTCGACGAATCGACGGAACAAGGATTCGGGTTTGAGCCGTTCGGCGACGGTCGCGAATGTCCCGTTGTGCTGAACCAGCCACACCCCGGCCATGTCGTAGTTGCCGCTGTGCGGCAGCGCGAAGATCAGGCCCTTGCCCTTCGCGAGCTCGGCCTCGAACAACTCGATCTGGTCATCCGAGAGGTAGACGTTGGCCGCCGCCTCCTGAAAGTCCATGGACGGCAACCGGAATGCCTCGTACCAGTAGCGGGCGTAGGACGCCATCGCCTGCCCCATCAGCTCGCTCGGAACATCGCGCGGCTCGACGCCGAGCACCCGGGCCAGGTTGCGACGCAGCTGATCGTTGTCGTCGATACGCCCCACGAGTCGGCCCGCGGTGTCGAATCCCTGTCGTGCGAGGCCGTCGGGAGCGTAGCGGATCGCGGCCCATCCCGCACGGTAGGCGTTGGCGGACAAGGATTCCCGCACGCGCCCGAGTCCTGGGACGCGCATCAGTGCCCCTCGTTCTCGTCTGCCTGCTCCCCGTCGGGCGGCGTCTTCTCCGTCGGGATGAGGTCGCGGGCCCCCGGAGAACGCGAGATCGACCACATGCGTTGCCCGACGGTGATCACGCTGCCCGCCGCGAGCAGCCACATGGCGACATGGATCGCCCAATCGAGGCCCAGCCCGGTCAGACCCGATCCCACCAGGACGATGATGAGGCGGTCGGGACGTTCGATGAGGCCACCGTCGCCGTACAGTCCACTGGCCTCGGCACGTGCCTTCGCATACGAGATCACCTGCGAGGTGACCAGGCAGATCAGTGTCGCGACGAGCAGCAGGTCGTGTGGTTCGGTGACTGCGCACCACCAGGCCAGACCAGCGAAAATGGCTCCGTCGGCGATGCGGTCACAGGTGGCGTCGAGCACCGCCCCGAATCGTGTGCCGCCACCACGAGCCCGAGCCATCGCACCGTCGAGCATGTCGAACATGACGAACAGCCAGATGACGATGGTCCCCCAGAAGAGGTGGCCCATGGGGAACAGGGTCAACGCCGCGGCGATGGTCGCGACCGTCCCGATCAGTGTCATACCGTCCGGGGTGAGACCGGTACGCAGCAGACCGCGTCCGATCGGCAGCGTGACCTTCGAGACCGAAGCCCGGCCCAGGATGCTCAGCACCCGCGCACTCCCTTCGACAAGATCGTCACCAGGTCAGTCACCGAGCCGCTGCCAGGCCTGCGCCAGCAGTGCGCGGGTGTCGCGCAGCAACTGTGGCATGATCTTGGTCTCGCCGACAACGGTGATGAAGTTGGCATCCCCGACCCACCGGGGCACGATGTGCTGGTGCAGGTGCTCGGCCAACGAGCCGCCCGCCGCGTAGCCGAGATTGAGTCCGACGTTGAACGCGTTGGGATTCGACACCGACTTGATCGTCCGGATGATGCGCTGGGTGAATCCCATCAGCTCCGACGACTCCGCCGGGCTCAGGTCCTCGAGGTCCGCGACCTGCCGATACGGCACGATCATGGTGTGACCGGGGTTGTACGGGTACAGGTTCAGCACCGCGTACACGGTCTCGCCCCGAGCGACGATCAATCCGTCCTCGTCGGACATGTGCGGGATGTCCAGGAAGGGATGCCCGCTACTCGTCTTCTCCGGCGGGTCGGACGTGATGTAGGTCATCCGGTGCGGACTCCACAGCCGCTGCAGCCGGTCCGGGTCGCCGGTGCCGCAGTCGCGGATCACGCCGTCCGGTTCAGCCATCGGCCGGATCCGCACTCGTGGTCCCGGCGATGAGATCGGCGGTCGGCGATTCGTTGCGTCGGGCCGAAACCCACGCGTCGACGAGGTCGACGGCCTGCCCGACCGGCACCCCGTTGACCTGGGTGCCGTCGCGGAACCGGAAGCTCACCGCGCCCGCCTCGACGTCGCGCTCCCCCGCCAGCAGCATGAACGGCACCTTGCCGGTGGTGTGATTGCGGATCTTCTTCTGCATGCGATCGTCGGAGTGGTCCACTTCGGCACGAATCCCACGCGTGCGCAGTTCGCCGACGACGCCCTGCAGGTGATCGGCGAACGCTTCCGCCACCGGAATCCCGACCACCTGCACGGGTGACAACCAGGCCGGGAACGCCCCCGCGTAGTGCTCGGTGAGGACACCGAAGAAGCGCTCGATGGAGCCGAAGAGTGCGCGGTGGATCATCACCGGCTGATGCTTGGCACCGTCGGCGCCGGTGTACTCCAGGTCGAACCGGGCCGGTTGGTTGAAGTCCAGCTGGATCGTCGACATCTGCCAGTTTCGGCCGAGCGCGTCACGGACCTGCACGGAGATCTTCGGACCGTAGAACGCCGCCCCGCCCGGGTCCGGCACCAGATCCAGGCCCGACTCCTGCGCGACCTCGGCGAGGGTGTTGGTGGCGATCTCCCACGACTCGTCGTCACCGACGAACTTCTTCGGGTCCTTGGTGGACAGCTCGAGGTAGTAATCGTCGAGCCCGTAGTCGGCGAGCACGTCGAGCACGAACGTCAGCAACGAGCGCAGCTCGTCGCGCATCTGTTCCCGCGTGCAGTAGATGTGCGCGTCGTCCTGCGTCATGCCGCGCACGCGGGTCAGCCCGTGGATGACACCCGACTTCTCGTACCGGTAGACCGATCCGAATTCGAAGAGCCGCAACGGGAGTTCACGGTACGAACGCCCGCGCGACCGGAAGATCAGGTTGTGCATCGGGCAGTTCATCGGCTTGAGGTAGTAGTCCTGGGCCGGCTTGCGCACACTGCCGTCGTCGTTGAACTCGGCGTCGATCTGCATCGGCGGGAACATGCCGTCGGCATACCAGTCCAGGTGGCCCGACACCTCGTAGAGATGCCCCTTGGTGATGTGGGGCGTGTTCACGAACTCGTAGCCGGCGGCGATGTGCCGACGCCGCGAGTAGTCCTCCATCTCGGTACGGATGATCCCGCCCTTGGGATGGAACACCGGAAGCCCCGACCCGAGTTCGTCGGGGAAACTGAACAGGTCCAGCTCGGCACCGAGCTTGCGGTGATCGCGGCGTTCGGCCTCGGCCAGAAGTTCGAGATATGCCTCCTGCGCCTCGGCCGATTCCCACGCGGTCCCGTAGATCCGCTGCAGGTCGGCATTGTCCTGGTCGCCGCGCCAGTACGCCGCCGAGCTGCGAGTGAGTTTGAACGCGGCGATGTACTTGGTGGTCGGCACATGCGGGCCGCGACACAGGTCGCACCAGATGAGATCGCCGGTGCGGGGATTGAGGTTGTCGTAGGCGGTGAGCTCTGCGCCGCCGACCTCCATGACCTCCGAGTCGGCCGCCGCACCTTTGTCATCGATGAGCTCGAGCTTGTAGGGCTCGTTCGCCAGCTCGAGTCTCGCCTCGTCCTTGGACTGGTAGACACGACGGGAGAACCTCTGCCCCGACTTGATGATCTGCTTCATCTTCTTCTCGAGCTTCGCGAGATCCTCCGGGGTGAAGGGATCGGCGACGTCGAAGTCGTAGTAGAAGCCGTCCTTGATCGGCGGTCCGATGCCGAGTTTTGCCTGCGGGAACAGTTCCTGCACCGCCTGCGCGAGGACATGTGCACACGAGTGACGGATCACGCTGCGCCCGGCCTCGGTGTGGGCGGCGACGGGCTCGACGTCGGTGTCGAGTTCGGGCACCCACGACAGATCCCGCAGCTCACCGGCGGCGTCGCGTACGACGACGATCGCGTCGGGCCCCTTGTTCGGCAGGTCGTGCTCGCGCAGCGCCGTGCCCGCGGTAGTCCCAGCTGGCACACGGATCGTGGCGGGGCTGGTCACCAACACTTCATCGGGCACGTCGAGCGCTCCTTGGTTCGGATTCGGTTCGGGAGTTCTTGCACCGATGATCGTATCCGCGTGGCCACCGTGTTCTCCCACCCGCCGGGTCAGAGATCAGAAAATCGGGCTGGCAAGCCACTGCGCGTCGATGTTCAGCCAGCCCGCGAAGGTGCCGAGGGCACCGAGCACCCAGAGCGAACCGAGCACCACCGCGCAGGTCCCGAGCGCAAACACCCCCTGCAACGACCAGTGCTGACGCTTCATCCACTCTGCCCAGTCGTCGTACTTCCCACGTGCGAACCGGAGCAGGCGATGCGCCCAGTCGAACTCGGACGCGAGGATGCCGAGCCCCAGGAACACGATGAGCCAGCCAGGTCCGGGGTACGGGATGGCGACGATACCGCCGGCGAGAACCAGTGCGCCGATCACGCCGACCGCGATCCGATACGCAAGATTCAGATGCCGGTTGCGGCGAATGACATACCTGCCTTTGCGATGCCACATGCGCACCCTCATCGCCGCCGACATCATCCCCCATCCGTTCCACGCTGCCTTTCGGTATGTCCGAAATGCCAGATACCCAACAGGTTACGCGGCCACCGGCCGGTCCGGACCGTCGACAACGATCACCGATGTGGCCGTGGTGGCCTCCGTGACCGTTGCCGGACGACGGCGGGCACCCGCCACGAGGGTCACGACGATGGTGATCAGCAGCACGAGCGGATAGCAGCCCGCGTACAGCACCACCAGCGGGTAGTCGAACCACTGCGGGTCGGGCCAGCGCGGCATCATGAACAGCCCCAAGGCAATCGCATGGTCCGCAGTCCAGCGAGGGCCGCTGTCCCACCAGTTGTACCAATAGGTGAACGACAGAGCCACGATGCCGGCGGGCGCCAACCAGACCCACAGCGTGCGCGAACGGTAGGCCTCGTCGAAGGCAATAACCAGCAGTGGCACGAACCACACCCAGTGGTGTCCCCAGGAGAACGGCGACACGGTCGACCCGGTCATCCCGACGATTGTCACCGCCAGCAGCGCGCGCCCGTTGCGCTGCGCCACGACCGCCGCCCACAGTCCGAGTGCGGCGGCCACCAGCGCCACCGGCAACCACATCCACAGCGGCGCCTCGAAGACAGGTCCGCCCGGCATCGGATGGGCGAAACGCCGGATGTCGAAGTAGGCAAGCAACTGCGAGATGAATCCGTTGATCGATTGATTCGCGGGTGAGTCGACGCGACCGATCCGCGCGGGCGCCCCACTCGCGTCGACCGTCCAGAACCGCCACGAATCCGATGGGATGACGACGAACGCGAGCGCCACCGTGCATCCGAAGGCGACGACGGCGGTCGCCGCGGCCCGCCAGCGGCGCACGAACAGTAGATAGACGACGAAGAACGCCGGGGTCAGCTTGATGCCGGCCGCGATGCCCACTCCGATCCCGCGCAACCGGCTCCCCGGTCGGATCATGTCCAGGAGCACAAGGTCGGCCAGCACCAACAGCATCAGGAAGATGTTGACCTGGCCGAGCCACACGGTGGTTCGCACGGGTTCGAGTGCTGTCGCCGCCACCGTCGCGAACACCGAGAAGATCAGCAGACTCCGGTCGATCCGGTATCCCAGGCTGCGGAAACTCAGCACGATCACCGCGCACAACGCGACGAATGTCGCCGCAAACCAGACCGCCTTGGCGGTGGCGACCTCCAGGAGGGCAAAGGGGGTCATCACCAGCGCGGCGAACGGCGGGTAGGTGAAGTCGAGATTCCACAACACGCTGTTCGTGTACAGCGGTCGGCCGTCGAGGACCGTGCGGGCTCCGGCCCGGTAGACGCGCAGGTCGGTGGCGTTCTGAAACAGTCCGTAGAACGGGTCGCCGAACGGCAGAACCTTTGCCTGCCACCAGATTACCAACACGGCAAGAATCGCGACCACGATCACCGGACGCCGCCCGATCGTCATCGACGAGCGTCGCGACAGCGCACTCGTCTCCGGCATGAGTCAGACGGTACTGGAGAGTCGCCGCAGGCCAGAGGGCGAAACGCCAATGGTGGCGAAATCGTAAGGCGTGCAAACCGATGCCCTACCCACCGGACCAGGCATCTCAGTTGTCGCAAATTAGATTGTCTCGTATCTAAAGTCTCATCTCGCTGTTACTTGCTGCTATGCGCACGACTTGGGCGTCACGTCTCACAACACTCTGGGGAGACCTCGCACATCTCGAAACTATTTCGAGATAGCATGCAGAACATGTCGCTCGATTCACCGGAGACTCCGGCCGGCCTGGAACTCGGCTATGCACGTGGCCATGCGGCGGCCGCCGGCCTCGAGTCGCAGATCGACGCCCTTCTGTCGACCGGCCTCGATGCCAACCGCATCTACACAGACGATCATTCGACGGGCCCACCGGCCAGGTCGCGTCCGGGGTTCGATGCCCTCCTCGACTACGCGCGAGCTGGTGACACCGTCGTCGTACCGAGCATCGACAGTCTCGGGCAGACGAGGACCGAGATCCTCAGCACGACACGCCTGCTCACCGAGCGCGGGATCGCGCTGCGCGCGCTGCGCGAACGAGTAGACAGCGGTGACGAGACCGGCTCGATGATCATCGGGGTTCTCGCCTCCCTGGGCGCGGTCGACGATTCCTCGACCCGACAGCCACCCGTTCGTCGACCCACCGGGAGTGCCACCCTGGGCCGGCCACGAGTTCTCAACGACGAGCAGATCGAGCTCGCAGAACGCATGCGCGCCAACGGAGATCGCGTCCCCACCATCGCCGACGCACTCGGAGTGAGTCGCGCCACCCTCTATCGGACACTTGCAGAAAGGCGGTCTACGTCATGACCACTTCGGACTCCCGCGTCATCGCTCTCCCCCACGCCATCCCGCCCGAATCTGCAATCTGCGACGCGTCGCTGGATCACGAGCGCTTCGAGTCCGGATTCGACGACGCATCAGCGCATCTGGCGTCGCTGCCACGTGCCTGGGCCTCACACCACGCGTCAACCATGCTGGCCGACGGTCGAATCCCCGACGAGAAGGAAGCGTACGAACGCGGCTACCGCGCCGCGCTGTACGGGTACCTCCGCCAGCCCCGGAAGAAGTGATCGTGGTCCAGACGGGACCACATCGCTGGCGTTTCGGCAACGAGACTCTGGCTCACAGCGTTAGAGGTGCTGTCCACTCGCCAGTCGGCCCGCGACGTCCTTGATGAACGTCCGAACCCGATCGGCCAGCCACAACAACTGACGGTCAACGGGATCGAGCGGGTCCATCGAACTCGGCGTGTCCGCCGGTTCGAGGAGGATTCCGTGTTCGATGGCACGCACCACCTTGCTGAAACAGATGTCCTCGGCGTCAGGGTGGTCGACGGTGGTGATGCTCATGCCGCTGAGCGCTCGAGCCGCCATCTGTCGCCGCCACGGTGCAACGTCACGGCGGGTGTTGGGAACAAGCCTGTTCAGTTCGTGCTCCGCCGCGGCGCACAGCAGCGCGGCCGGGCACGCCACGCAGAACTCACGGTCGGCCAACCGGTCGAAGCCCCGGCTAAGGAACACGACGGCTTGCTCGCTCAGGTACGCCTCGGCGTTGGCGCCGAGGATCATCTCGTACTCGCTGAGCGGGCCTGCGGGCTCGTACTCGCCGTCGTGCAACGCCATAGTCAATTGTCGTTGCGTCACGCGACCGGCGTCAACGCTGCCCGTCGGAAAACGGACTTTCGCCGTGCTCCATCACTTTCACCGTGCGCAGAAAGATCAGACGAAACGCTGCACATCGTCGGCGCTTCGATGTGCTGCCCACCCCGGATCACCGGTGGCCGCGAAGCTCACCCACGCGTGATGCATCTCGTCGGCGACGCGTTGGTCGGGTTCGGGCCCCACCAACGCATGAGCGGACTCCAGATGGTCGAAGACGAACGGGATCTCCACGGCGTGACCGGCCTGGATATCCGCCTGCGGACTGCGGTACCCGAATTCGTACACGTGCGTCGTGCCGGTCGTCCGAGACTCGGCGATCGCGGTGGTGGGTGACGAGAACGCTCGTGCAGTGAGCGCCTCGCTGACCGCCTCACCCGGGCTCGCGCCCGCATCGAGCCGACTGCGCAGGTAATCGAGGCCGCCGGGACCGCGTCCGAGGATGCCGGCCGCGGCTTCCTCGGTGACGGCCTGCGCACCGCCGGTCGCGACCAGGAAGAACCGGAACTCATCGGCATTCCAGCCGGCGAGCAGCGGTGTGTCAGCACCGGCACCAGCCGAAATCGCCTCGTGCGGAAGCGCCGTGAGCACCTTCCCATCGACCACCGGGAACTGCGACATGATCCCCATGCCGACATCGACGACCGTGCGTCCCCACACCTCCGGGTTCGGATCCAGCATCAACTCCAACGCCACCGTCGATTGCGCCTGCAGCATGTCTTCCACGCCGAGCTTGCCGAAGGCCTCCACGGTGGCCTCGATCTCGAGGATCTGCGCCATGCGGGCGGTGACCTTGCGAGCGTCGGCGGGATCGGCAGCGGCAGAGCCGTTGCCGCTCTGCATGACGGCGCGCTGGAACAGGCCGGCGGCGAGCGGAGACGCCAACAGTGACGCGACGCTCATCGCGCCCGCAGACTCGCCGAAGACGGTCACGTTGTCGGGGTCGCCGCCGAACGCCGCGATGTTGTCGTGCACCCAGTGCAGCGCGGCGATCTGATCGAGTAGCCCGCGGTTGTCCGGCGCCCGCTCGATCGACGCGAAACCTGCTGTGCCAAGCCGATAGTTGATCCCGACGCAGACAACGCCGTCCCGCGCGAACGTGTCCCCGGCATACATCTCGATGCGGTTGGAACCTCTCGTGAACGCACCGCCGTGAATCCACACCATCACCGGCAGTCGGCCGCCTGCGCTCGGGTCCGGGGTCCACACGTTGAGGTTCAGGTAGTCGTCGCCGAGCACGATCACGTTGTCGAGCAGCGCCGCGACCGGAGCGGGATAGCCGACCTGTGGGGCTGTGGGCCCGTACTCCGTGGCCGGCCGGACGCCATCCCATGCAGCGGGAGGAGCGGGAGCGGCAAAGGCCGCCTCGCCTATGGGCGGTGCCGCGTAAGGGATTCCGAGGTAGGCGAAGATCCCATCGGCATTCAGGCCGGACACCCGGCCGCCCGTGGTGGACACCGCAGGGGCCGTCACGTCTGTGTGCGTCATCGGATCGACGGTACGCGAGAGCAGTCGTCACCGGCTGATACTTGGTGGTCCCGGCTGGGATCGAACCAGCGACCTTCCCGGTGTGAACGGGACGCTCTTCCACTGAGCCACGGGACCGTGCGTGCGACGCGCGTTGGCGCTGTGCACGAGGCAGAAGACTACACGCTGGCACCGCTGCATCCCAAATCCCTTCGCGCCGATGCGCCGTGTTGCCGCCGTGCCGCCGAGCTACGCCTCTGACCAGGCGATTTGGCTACTGCGTGTTGGTCGGATAATGTTCACCATCGCGTCGTGAGCAACAAAACGGTCCACAAGATCAGCTCACGAGCATGCGGATGTAGCGCAGCTGGTAGCGCATCACCTTGCCAAGGTGAGGGTCGCGGGTTCGAATCCCGTCATCCGCTCGGCGCGAGTCGACTCGCATCTGGTGGTGTGGCCGAGTGGTGAGGCAACGGCCTGCAAAGCCGTGTACACGGGTTCGATTCCCGTCGCCACCTCCAGACCATCAATTTCATACCCGCGCGATTAGCTCAGCGGGAGAGCGCTTCCCTGACACGGAAGAGGTCACTGGTTCAATCCCAGTATCGCGCACCAATCGGACCCGTTGCCCGCAGCGGGTCCGAAATGCTGTAACCCCCAACCAACAGCCCACCCCCAGGATCTGTCATGACCGCTGATCGCGATGCCCTCCAGTTCACTCTCGAATGGGTGAAGACCAACGGATTCGCCGTCAGCGGCACCGACGTCGTCACCGAACTGCTGCCGATCACGCGTCACGTCGACGACATCGTCGACCGTGAAGATCGTCTGCGCGCCGCCGTTGCGCGCGTCGAATCGCGCCGCCTCGCACTGGTGTGAGGGCGGGCAAGTAGCCGCCGACGCGGCCGCACCCCTCTGCGACACTCCTCTCTGGGATACTTTCGGATCGTGGAATCCACAGCACACCTGAGTGTCGAGGCGGTTACCGACCGCAGTCTCGCCGACGACGTGTCCGCGGTGGCACAAGTGACTTTCCCGCTGGCGTGCCCGCCGCACTCCACACCGGAGGACATTGCGGGCTTCCTGGCAACCAACCTGCGACCGAACGACTTTCGCGGGTACATCGACGACCCCGACTGTGACGTGCTGGTCGCACGGCAGGAACCGGGCGGACCAATTCTCGGATACTCCCTCGTGTTCCACACCGAACCGCAGAACCCGCAAGTGCGCGAGGTGATCGCCACCCGACCGGTCTCCGAGGTCTCGAAGATGTACGTGCTGCCCGACCATCACGCGCGCGGCCGGGCCCAGTCGGCGTCTCGAGCGTTGATGACGGCCGCGATCGAGTCGGCACGTGCGCACGGCAGTGTGCAGATCTGGCTCGGCGTCAACGAGGAGAACTTCCGGGCTCAGCGGTTCTACACGAAGATGGGCTTCCGCCGGGTCGGCACCAAGACCTTCGACCTCAACGGCTCAATCGAACACGACCATGTGATGGTGCAGGATGTCGATGTCTGATTTGTGACTGGAGTGGCTCCTGTTCACCACGGTTCACTGCAGTTCACTGAAGAGATTTATGGTCCCTGAGCTGCGAAAATAGTTCTTGACTCGCATACGTGTTCGAGTATTCTGGACGCATGCCCCACATCGAACACCTTTGCGACCAACTCGCCGAGTTCGCACCACCCGACACCGGCCGTGAGGTGCACGACGCCCTGTCGGCGCTGCTGCGGCTACGAAACCTGGTCGACCACCACGCCGCGGTGTTGGTTGGTGCTGTCGAACGCCTGGGGCTCGCGAAGAAGCAGGGTCGCACCACCCGCGAACTGTTGATCGTCATGGGCGCCGCGCCCGCGGTCGCCACTCGGTTGCTGCGTATCGGTGTTGCTTTGGCCGGTACGCCGCGGTTGGCCGGTCACACCGCTGACGGGTCTGTCTCCGGCGAGCACGCGGATGCGATCGCCCGCGGACTGTCCCATATCGGTGTGCGGGCGAGGGAACCGCTGTCGGAGTCGCAGCGTCAAACCTGTGTGACCGATCTTCTGGCCCAAGCCTTCTCCGGCGCCACCCCCGCCGACATCGACCGCCGTGCCCGCACCCTGGGTAACCAGGTCGCCGACGATGCTCCCGCCGCGGTACCCGCTCGCGATGACCGCGACATCAACACCTTTGATGTTGCCACCGACGGTGACGGTCGGGTCGTGGTGCGTGGGGATGTGGATGCGGTGATCGGGGAGAAACTGCACACCATGATCGACGCCCTGGCCGCACCCCGTCCCGAACCCGACGGCTCTCCGGATGCCCGCTCGCCCGGGCGTCGCCGCTCCGAAGCGTTGGAACGCATCCTTGATGCCGCCGCCCACGGGGATGACGGGTTGGTGGGCATGCCGAAACATCAAGTGCTGCTCACGTTGCCGGCGGACAATCCGGATCTGGCGTCGATGGCGTTCACCGGACCCGTCACCCTGGACACCGCCCGGTTGTTGACCTGTGATGCGACGGTCACCGGGATCACCGTCGACAAGGACGGGGTGCCGGTGGCGATGACCGACAACCTACGCCTGTTCCCACCACACCTGCGTCGAGCGTTGATCGTGCGTGACGGAGGGTGCTGCATCAAATGCGGCGCGCCGGCGTCCTGGGCCCACGCACACCACATCAGACATCACGCCGATGGCGGCAGAACCGTCCTGGACAACGGGTGTCTGCTGTGCCCGTCCTGCCACACCGATGTGCACCACAACGGGTGGGACGTCGTCCTCGGGGCTGACCGCCACCCCTGGCTGATCCCGCCGGCCTCCGTCGATCCGGAAAGGAGACCACTACCGGCCTACAACCGACGCACCATGCGACTCGACAACGCCGCCTGAACCCGACCACGTGATCTCGCGCCCCTGCCGCTGATCGAGCCGGTACCGACCCCAGGGGCGAGGCACCGTGTCGAGATCCGCCGGTGACCATCCCGATCAGCGGAGTTCGCTCCGCGCACGACCTTTGAGAACTCCATAGTGTGAACCGCGACGCCACGGGAAACCGTTGCCGCGCAGTCGAAGCCCCCCACCCCGGAAACCTCCGAGGCCACACCAGCTGGCCCACGCCCGGGAGATGTGATGACTTCGGCAGCGCGACAGCGAACCAACCGCGTCCGAGAGCTGTTGTCAGGCAGCGGCTTCCGCGAAGCGCGACAGCGCGAGCAATCGTGACGTCGCTCGCAGGTACTTCTTTCGGTAGCCGCCGGACAGCATCTCATCGGTGAAGATCTGGTCGAGCTTGCTACCGGAGACGGTCACCGGCACGTTCGCGTCGTACAGACGGTCGGCGAGCACCACCAGGCGCAATGCAACCGACTGATCGCGAGCGGGATGGACTCCCCGGATGCAGACCAGCGAGACGTCCTCGATGAGGTCCTTGTATTTCGAGGGGTGCAGGGTGCTGAGGTGATCGCAGAGCGCGTCGAAGTCGTCGAGGGTCGCGCCCGGCGTGGACTCGGCGACCTCGAGCAGCTCGTCGTCGGTGCGCGGTTCCGGGGCCGGCGGCAGGTCGCGGTGACGGTAGTCGGGACCGTCGACTCGGATGGTCTCGAACACGGATGAGAGTTTGCGGATCTCGCGCAGGAAGTCCTGAGCGGCGAACCGGCCCTCCCCCAACTGGCCGGGCAGGGTGTTCGAGGTGGCGGCTATCGACACGCCCTGCGCGGTGAGTTCGGTGAGCAGTCGCGACACCAACATGGTGTCGCCGGGATCGTCGAGTTCGAACTCGTCGATACACAGGACTGTGTGCTCCGAGAGTCGCTCGACGGCGTTCATGAAGCCGAGCGCGCCCACCACGTGCGTCACCTCGACGAAGGTCGCGAACGACTTCGGCTCGGGCATCGAGTGGTAGATCGAGGCCAAGAGGTGCGTCTTGCCGACACCGAAGCCGCCATCGAGGTACAGACCGATACCCTGACTCGGCCCCTTGCGCGAGAAGAAGCCGCGCTTGCCCGACCGCACCTTGGACGCCCGCTCCACAAAGTCGCGGGCCTTGCTCACCGCTTGGGCCTGCGACGGTTCGTTGGGATCGGGGATATAGCTGTCGAAGCTCACCTCGTCGAAGGTCGACGGGGGCACCATCTCGTCGATGAGCGCATCGGGAGATACCGACGGGTTGCGATCGCAGAGTCGTGCCACCATATGGGGAGCCTAGCCACATGCAACATGAGGGAGTCATGTTCCACCTACAGAAAGCGACCCAGGTCACATCCGGAACCGACGACACCTCGACCCTGCGCCGGCTCGCCGACGCCTATCCGTACCCGCAGGTACCGGCGTCACCGCCCTGCCTGACCCGGCCTTATGTGCGAGCGAACTTCGTCAGTTCGATCGATGGGGCGGTCACTCACAACGGAAAGTCGGCCGATCTCGCCGGACCGGGTGACAAGGCAATCTTCCGGGTACTGCGCGCGCTGGCCGATGTCGTCCTGGTGGGTGCGCGCACCGCGACCGTCGAGGACTACGGTCAGCCGTCGCCGGACGATGTGTTCGCACACGCACGCAACCGTGCCGAACAGACACCTGCACCGGCACTTGCGCTCGTGTCGCGAACGCTCGCGATCCCGGCCGACTATCCGCCACTCGCCCACCCCGACACCGTGGTCTTGACCTGCCGAGATGCGCCCGCGGACACACGCCGGGAACTCGTCGCCGCCGGTGCCACCCTGATCGACTGCGGCGACGACACCGTCGACCTGCAGATCGTCCTCGATCGATGTGCCGAACGCGGCTGGCACCGCGTTCTCTGTGAAGGTGGGCCCAGCCTCCTCGGGTCGCTGGTGACCGAGGATCTGGTCGACGAGGTGTGCCTCACGACGAGTCCCCACCTGGTGGCCGGCGACGCGAGTCGCATCGCGCACGGCCGCCGGCCGGCCGTACTTCGCGACATGCACACCGAACTGATCCTCACCGACGACGACGGATTCATGTTCACCCGATGGGTCAGGACCGGTCGAACATCGGATTGAGACGCACAGGTCGGGACGGCCATTCGACAGCCGACCGACGACCATTGACTACGCTCGCGGACATGCGAGTTGCGCGGGGCGGCCGGACTCGGGACAACGGTGGCCGATGGACGACGAGTGGCCGAAGGACGACGAGGTACCGAAGGACACGGGTGATGGCGGGTGCCCTCGGCGCCGCCACCATGCTGATCGTGTCGGCGTGCGCGGTCGGACCGGATCGTGGACCCGGCCTCATCGCCGGCGAGCACGGCGACGAGCCGGCGTCGACGTCCTCGGCGCCACCCCCACCGCCGACCCTCACCGCGCCACGACAGGATCTGTCGTGGCGGGAGTGTGCGCAGACAACGGCCAATCGTCTCGAGGTCGCCGTACCGGCCGGAGTGGTCATCGAGTGTGCGACTTTCAGTTCGCCCGTGGACCCCGCCAAGCCCGACGACGAAACCATCACGATCGCCGCAACCCGGCTCCGCACTGCCCAGACGCCGGCCAATGCGGCGCCGCTGGTGCTGACCGCCGGGTCCGACATGCCATCGACACGCGCACTGTTGCTGACCGCCCGGGGTCAGGGGCGCGAACTCCTGCGCACCCACCCGATCGTCGCGATCGACCGCCGCGGCCTGCCGCAGAGCAACCCGCTCGACTGCATGACCCGTGCCGAACGCGCGGCTATCACCGACAACGGGCTCTCCGGCGGAACCTCGCAGGCCAACCGGATCACCGAACTGGCGACCAGCGCGTCGTCCGCCTCAGACGGTTGCACCGAGACCCTCACGCCCTACCAACTGGACTTCTCCATCGGCTTTGCGGCATCCGACCTCGAAACGCTGCGAACCAGATGGGGTGTCGAGCATCTCGGCCTGATCGGAGTGGGCGAAGGTTCCGACGTCACCCTGGCCTACGCCTCGATACACGGCAAACGCGTCGGACGCCTCATCCTCGACACTCCCACCCCGTTCGGTGCGACGGCACGTGATCGCGCCCAGAGCCGATCCACCGGGGTCCAAGCCGGTCTGCAGGCGTTCGCTCAGCGCTGCGCGAACCTGCCGAACTGCGCCTTCGGCGCCGACGGCGTCGCGACCATGAAACGAGTGATCGACAAGGGCGCGCAGGGACGCCTGCGCGGGCTCTCCGACACGCAGGTGCTCTCGGCGATCACCACCGCGGTCGCGCTCGCGCCCGACGAACCGGGTGCGCTGCCCGCCATCGCCAGTGCGATCACCGCCGCAGACCGCGGTGACGTCACCGCCCTGACGGCTCTCGCCGATCAGGCCGCAGACCTACGCCTGAACGACGGCGCGCTGGTGTCCAGATGCAACGACGTGATCGGACCCGTCGGCCAGAACGAGATACCCGGGCTCATCGACACGTGGTCGCGCCAGAGTCCCCTCACCGGCAGCGACAGTGCGCTGTCGCTGATGCGCTGCAACGGCTGGGCCGCCGGTGAGCCCACTGCGGCACCGCAATCGTTCGTGACCCCTCCCCTGGTGCTCAACGGCAGCAACGACACCATCAACGGCGGCAACGGTGCGAGCGCCCTCCGGGCCACCTTCCTCAACGCCGGGGTCGATCCGGTCACCGTGACCTGGCCGGGGATCGGCTACTCGGTGCTCGCGCACAGCGCATGTGCGGCGCAGACGGTCGCCGAGTACGTCGACCGGGCCCCGCTCCCGGCACCGATCGAGCGCGGCTGCCCCGCCTGATCGGCTCCGGACATTTCGGCCGGCCCGCAAAAGCCGACCCGCACGGGGTTGTCCCGAATCGCGCTTCGCGTTCGTAGTACGGTTCGCGGGTGGCCATTCTCGACAGGTATCTCTACTGGTGATCTATGCCGATTAGCGCTCTGATCTGCGATGTTGGTGACACTGCCCCATAAGATTGACATGCACAGCGCTGCCAGTCAAGATAATGGGTGTGGCGCGTCGCGACTCCGAAACCCTGCCCCTGCCCGAGCTGGTCGACTCGTGGCTGCTGTCGCTGCGCGCCGAACGCAAGTCACCGAACACGATCGACACCTACCGAGCAGGCGTCGAACAGTTCCTCGACCACTGCAGTGACAACGGCCTACCGGCTGTCCTCGACCGGCCGACCGTCAACGCGTTCATCGCCGCTCTGCTCGACCGAGGCGCTGAGGCCTCGACGGCCGCGGCCCGCCAGCGCGCGGTGCGCCGGTTTTCGTCCTGGCTCGCCGACGAGGGCGAGATCGACCGCGACGACCTGCTCGGCCTCAAGCCTCCGAAGATCGACTCAAAGGTGATCCCGTCGCTGAGCGAGGAACAGGCCCGCGCGCTCGTCAAGGCGTGCAAGGGGAAGGATCTGCGCGACCGGCGCGACGAGGCGATCGTCCGACTGATGCTCGAAACCGGCACCCGAGCTGGCGAAGCGGTGGCGATGACGACCGCCGACGTCGACCTGGCGTCGCTGACCGTCATCATCCGGCGCGGCAAAGGTGGCAAGGCGCGATCGGTTCCCGTCTCGGCGACCACAGGCCAGGCGATCGACCGATACCTGCGCGCACGACGAACCCACCGGCTGGCTAACACACCCACCTTGTGGCTCGGCGAAGGCGGAAAAACGTTCGGCTACAACGCTTTATATAAGACACTCGGCTGGCGAGCCAATGTCGCCGGTATCCCCGAGTTCCATCCGCACATGCTGCGGCACACCGCCGCGTCACGGTGGCTGGCCGCTGGCGGTTCCGAGGGCGGCCTGATGGCGGTGGCGGGCTGGTCCACGCGGGCCATGGTCGACCGTTACGTTGCCGACACCGCGGCTGCACGTGCTGCCGACGAAGCCCGCTCACTCGGACTAGGAGACCTGTGATGCACTCGATCTCGCTCTACTGCGACCGCGGCCACGATCGGACCGAATTGGGCCGCTTGGTTCATCACGACTCGCTTGGCCCGTCGTGGACGCTTGAAGGCAACCGCAAAGCGGTGCAGATCCTCGACGAGAACAACACCCGAACCTCGGTCGCCACTGCTCGGCCCGACGAGGTACTCAGCCGGCGATACCGGATCTGCTGCGACTGCGGCCAGCGTGTCGTCGTCCGTGATGACCACCGGCTCTGGTCATGCCTCGCACAGCTCGCCGACAACAACGTCGCCGAGCTGCGACTCGCCGAGCTGCACAGCGCACTAAGGTTCAGTCGCGCACAGTGCTAGTCTGCCGCTAAGCGTTCCACGCGGATATGGATTCAAGGCCTTGTGCTATCGGAATCCGCGGTTCGTCCGAAAGCCTCCCAGCAGAGGGTAATTCACCCTTGCTCGGAGGCTTCTGTTGTCTTCCCCCTCCCCAGCTGAGCGCTCGATGCGCGCTCAGATCGCCGCCCACGAATCGTGGGCCAAAACCCCTGACCGTGCCGCGCGCACAGCCGCAGCTCGTCGTGGCCTAGAAGCGAAGTTCGAGCGCGAAGTCGACCCCGACGGCGTGCTCTCCCCTGTCGAGCGCGCCAAGCGCGTCGAGAACGCCCGCAAGGCCTACTACGCGCGACTGGCCCTGAAGTCCGCTCAGGCGCGCAAGGCCCGCAAAGGCGGTCGCGCATGAGCCCAGGACATGGGAACGGCCCCGAGATCACCACTCCCGAGGCCGTCCAAGAATCAGTAGCCACCAAGCCAACCGACTATGACCAGTCTATCGCCGGTGGTGGCCGATGACCACCGCATACGAGCGTGTCCTCGACGCGTTTCAAGGCCATGGGCTGATCGTCGACGACCACGGCAATTCGGCAGACTGTCAGGCACCAAACCATTCGTCGGCCGACCGATCGGTGAGCGTCAAAGCCATTGCGGGCAAGGTGCTTCTGCACTCTCACAGCGATCCGACCGACGAAGTCCTCGAGGCTCTCGGCCTGACACTGGCCGACCTGTTCGACAAGCCGACTACCCGATTCGACTATCCCGACGGCCGTTGGATGGAACGGACCCAGCACGGCAACGATCCGAAGCGCATCAAGCAGTCGCAAGGGCCGCGCCGCGACACTGCGCTCTACCGCACCCAGCTCGACGCCGAGCATGTGTGGATCGTCGAGGGTGAGTTCGGTGTCCACGCCGCCGAGGCAGAGGGGCTGGTCGCAACGTGCAGTCTCGGCGGGAGTGACAGCGCAGACAAGGCGGACTGGTCGCCGGTGTTCGGCAAGCACATCACGATCGTCCGTGACAAGGACAAGGCCGGCATGAAGTATGCCCGCAAGGTGACCGAAGCACTGGCCGGTCAGTGTCTATCGATTCGGATCGTCGAGTCGGCCACCGGCGACCCCGGCAGCAAACACGACATCGAGGACCACCTTGCGGCCGGATTCTCGGTCGACGAACTGGTCGAGGTCGAGGTCGTCGGCGATGAGGACCCGATCGACAGTCGGTTTCCGGCCATCGACTGGACGCGGCTACTCGACAGCCAGCGCGAACCCGTCGAATGGTTGGTGCCGAGCGTCATCGCCGCAGGCCGTTCCTACGCACTGGCCGCAACCGCCAAGGGCGGGAAATCGCTCACGGTGCTCGATCTGCTGATTCAGCACCGCGTGCGATGTGTGTACCTCGACTGGGAACAAACCGAGGACGACCTACGATCCCGCGCGCTGGCGATGGCGGTCACACCCGAGGATCTGGCGAACCTCACCTATCTGCTCTACCCGCCGATCCATCCCCTCGACACCGCGGCCGGAGGTGCCCAGCTCGCCGAGATCGTCGCACGGCACAAGCCCGATCTCGTGGTGCTCGACACCGTGTCCCGAGCGGTGAGCGGAGACGAGAACGAGTCCGCCACCTACCAGGCCCTCTACCGGCACTCGCTGCTTCATCTCAAGCGCGAAGGCGTCGCGGTCCTGCGCCTCGACCACCTCGGCAAGGATGCGGCCAAGGGTCAGCGCGGAAGCTCAGCCAAGAATGACGACGTCGACTGCGTATGGATGCTCGTCGAGAAAGTTGCCGGCCGGCACTACACCTTGCGCTGTGAACGGCAACGCTCCGCAGACCATCCAACGCACATCGAGATCGAACGCACGACCGACCCGCTGCGCCACGAACTTGCGGTCGGTCCAACCCTCGACGTGACCCGCCAGGGCCCGGTCGAGGCGGTCATGCGGGAACTCGACGAACTCGACGTGCCGACCGAATGGGGTCGCCCGAAGGTCCGCAAAGCGTACGCGGGCAAGTGCTCAAACAGCGTTCTCGACGAGGCGATCAAGAGGCGTCGAGAGGGCGAAAAGCTGACCGGGACAGGTCCGGTCAGGTCGGACCGCGAAAACCTGACCGAAATATCCCGGTCAGCTTCGGCACAATGGGACGAAACCGCAGGTCAGACCTGTCCCGGTCAGGTTTCGGTCAACCCTACCGCCGTCGACGTGTCCGACCTGACCGCCGTTTCCGCACCTATAGGTGCGGACAGGTCGGCACAGACCTGCTCGGTCTGCGGTGAATCCATGTCGTATCCGCCCGACATCGAGGCCGGACAGCACCCCGGATGTGATGCGTCGTGATGGAGACCAGACGCCTACCTCACGGCCTCGTCGCGCTCATCTACCTCCGCGACGAACGCACCGACCTCGACCCCGAGACCCGCGAACGCCTCGACCACATCACCACCGCCGCACTGTCCGAGGCCGAGTACCTCGCGCGGTGCGAGCAGACAGGCAGGCAGTCGTGAGCGCACCTGACCCGACCAAGACCCGCCGCCGCCTCACCCGCCGCGTGTACGCCCTCGCGGCCAAGGTGCACCATCGCCGCCTCAACGAGGCACAGCTCGCCTACCTCGACGCCGTGCTCGACCACTACCACGAATCCATCAAGGAGATGACCACCGATGACTGAGCACACCGACCTCGACAGTCGAGACAGCATCAACCACTACCTGACCGTCGCGGCCCTCGTCGCCGAGGCACGACAGCATGATGCGCTCGCCTACATCACGAGCCTCGACGCGACCGAACAGATCGACATGTGGATTGCAGGCTGCTCGATCACCATTGCGTTCGCCGACGACTGCCGACAGTTCCATGGCGTCCCGGTCGACCTGCCGGCCTGGTTCCGGACCATGGTCGCCCTCGCCGACGAGGACGGCGACCAGTGATGCCGTGCCTAGGCTGCGGAGAACCCAGCGACGCCACCCGCTGCGCCGACTGCGCACCCGAGCACGAGTCTGTGCGCCGCGCTGACACCCGCACCGACCGCCCCGCCACCAGCCCACGCCAGCGTGGCTACACGACCGCCTGGGACAAGCTGAGCCGCCGCGCACGCAAGCTGCAGCCCTTCTGCACCGACTGCGGCACCCGCGAGGATCTCACCGCCGACCACAGCCCCGAGGCATGGCGCAGGCACGAGGCAGGCAAACCGATCCGCCTGCAAGACATCGACGTCGTGTGTCGCCCCTGCAACGCCCGACGCGGCCGCGCCAAGCCCTCAACGGACGCCTCAACCCCAGGGGGAGCACCCCTGCGAGGGGGGACAGGACTCGGCGGGGGGGAGGCGCGAAACGCCTTACACACCCCCGGGGGTATGCCGGTGGGCGGTGATGCGGCGTGAAGGCCGGGCCCAAGGCCGCGGTGAACCCGGAGCCGCTGCCGTGGGCGCCGAGGGTGACCGGCTCGGCGCGCTTCGCGAAGTTCTGTGAGCGGTTCGTCAAGGTGCCCAAGGGCACCAATGCGCTCAAGGCGCTGCGCCTGCGCACCTGGCAGCGCGACCTGATCGGCAGTGTGGAGGACGCGACCCCGACGCCCAGGACGGCCGGCTGGATGCTGCCGCGAGGTCAGGGAAAGAGCACCCTGGTGGCCGCGTACGGCCTCTATCGGTTCTTCACCGACGGTGAGGGTGCCGTGGTGTGTGTGGTGGCCGTGGATGAGCGCCAGGCCGGGATCGTGTTCGGCATCGCCCGGCGCATGGTCGAGCTCGACGACGACCTCGCGAGCCGGGTGCAGGTGTTCAAAGAGCGGCTCTACAACCCGACGACCGACAGCTACTTCCATTGCCTGCCGGCCGAACCGAAACGCTTGGAGGGCTTGGACTACACCCTGGCGATCCTCGACGAGGCCGGCGTGGCGAACCGGGACTCATACGAGGTGCTGACGCTGGCCCAAGGTAAGCGGGAGCGCTCGACGCTGGTCTGTATCGGCACACCGGGCCCGGACCCGAACGATCAGGTGCTCGCGGATCTGCGCAACTATGCCGACGAGCACCCCGAGGACACGAGCCTGGTGTGGCGTGAGCACTCGGCGGCCGGTTTCGAGGATCACCCGGTGGACTGCGAACACTGCTGGGAGCTGGCCAACCCGGCGCTCGACGACTTCCTGCACCGCGACGCGCTCATCGCGCTGCTGCCACCGAAGACGCGGGAGGCGACGTTTCGGCGAGCACGGTTGTGTCAGTTCGCTTCTGACACAGATGGTGCGTTCCTGCCGGCCGGTGTGTGGGCGGACCTGTCGACGGGTCATCCGGTGCCCAAGGGTGCGCGGGTGGTCCTCGCCCTCGACGGGTCGTTCTCCGATGACACCACCGCGCTGCTGGTGGCCACGGTCTCGATCGAGCCGCACGTGGACAAGGTCAAGGTCTGGCAGCGCCCGGAGCGTGACGACACGAGTTGGCGGGTGCCGATCGCTGAGGTCGAGGATGAGATCCGCAAGGCGTGCCGGTACTGGCAGGTGGTCGAGATCATCGCCGACCCGTTCCGGTGGACTCGCACGCTGCAGGCGTTGGAGGCTGAGCGGCTGCCGGTGGTCGAGTTTCCGCACTCCCCTGCCCGGCTGACCGCCGCGACCGGCGACCTGTACAACGCGTGTCTCAACGGCCGGCTGACGCACTCCGGTGACCGGACGCTGGCCGAGCATGTGAGCGCCGCGGTGATCGTCGAGGACGCCCGCGGTATCCGGCTGTCCAAGGCGTCGCGGTCCAGGGCTGCCCGAAAGGTCGATTTGGCCGCGTGCCTGGTCATGGCGCATTCGCGTGCCACCTGGCGCGCATCCAAGAAGAAGAAACGAGCAAGGAGCTTCAAATGAGTAACCCAAATCCGTTGCAAACCAGACTGTTACAGCGCATCGACGAACCACTCGCCCGGTACGCCGTGCTCGATCGCTACTACCGCGGTCAGCAGCCGCTCGCATTCCTGGCACCCGAGGCGCGCACCGCACTCGGTGACCGGTTCGGCCGGATCGCCTCGAACCTGCCGAGACTGGCAGTGACGAGCATCGCCGAACGCCTGCGGGTCACCGGATTCTCCGGTGTCGACGTCTGGTCGGACTGGCTGCGCAACGACCTCGACCAGCTCGCCCCGGTGGCCCACCGCGAGGCGCTGCTGCTCGGTCCGTCCTACGTCATCGTGTGGGCCGGACCCGATGGCCGGCCTCAGGTGTCCATCGAATCGGCACACCAGATGAGCGTGATCCTCGACCCCGGCACCCGCCGGATCGTCGCGGCGTGCAAACGGTGGACCACCGACACCACCACTGAGGCAACGATTTTCGAGGCCGACACCATCACCCGGTTGCGGGCCAACACGACCGGCGCGACGACGGCCGGATTCGACACGGTGGCAGTGCTCGACAATCCGCTCGGTCAGGTGCCGGTGGTGCGGCTGGCCAACACCGACCGGATCCTCGGTGACCCGGTGTCGGAGATCGACGACCTGATCCCGCTGGTGGACGCGCTCAACAAGAGCCTGCACGACATGATGACGGGCTCGGAGTTCTTCGCCCGGCCGCGTCGGTGGGCCACCGGTGTCGAGTTGGTCGAGGAACCGGTTGTCGACGACGAGGGCAACCCGGTGCTCGACGAGGACGGCGACCCCGAGATGACCGAGGTCAACCCGTACCCGGAAGAGAACCGCATGATGATCGCCGAGCAGGCCGAGGCCAAGTTCGGTCAGCTCGAGGCCGCATCGCTGAGCGGCTACGAGACCTCGGTCAAGGTGCTGCTCGAGCAGATCATGGCGGTTTCGGCGCTGCCCGCGCACTACGTCGGCATCACGAGCGCGAACCCCGCGTCAGCGGACGCGATGCGGGCTGCCGAGGCCGCGCTGACTGCCCGCGCTGAATCCAAACAGGCACTGTTCGGCCGAGCCTGGGAGCAGGTGGCGCGGTTGATCGTCGCGGTGCGTGACGGTGCCGACCCCGCCGAGGTGCAGGCGTCGGTGGTGTGGGCTGATCCGAGTACCCGGTCGGTCGCGGCCGAGGCCGACGCGGTGGTCAAACTCCATCAGGCCGGACTACTGCCAGCCACCTACGCGCTCAAGCGCCTCGGCTACGACGACACCGAGATCGCCGAGATTCGTGCGGCGCGGCGCATCGAGGCACTCGACACCGCGGGCACCGACCTGGCCGCACTCGTGCCATGAGCTACACCGACACGATGGCGGCGCTCGCCGACTCGACAGACGCCAGGGTGCAGGCCCTCTACGCCCGCCACGAGCGCGGCGAGATCACCGAGGAACAGTTCGTCGCGCTGGCCACTGCCGTTGTCTCCCAAGGCGAGTCACGAGCCGTCAGCTTGGCCGACGTCGCGCTGGCCGCCACGCTGACTGCGGCGACCTCGGCCCTGAGGGTCCCCGTCGGCATGCTGCCCACCGTGAACGACGCATCGACCTCGGTCGCTGAGGTGATCCGCGAGGCCCTGGCCGATCCTGATCCGCCGGTCAAGCTCACGATCAACGTGCGTGACCGCGTGCTCGACACGGCGCAGCGCAGCTACGGCACCGCGATGCGACGCCAAGGCGTGCGGCACTGGACCCGGCGCCTGAACTCCGGCGCCTGCGAACTGTGCCGCGACCTCGCCGGCGACGTACTGCCCACCGAGGCCGACATGTACCGACACAAGGGCTGCGGATGCAGCCAGAAACCCATCACGGAGGAGAAGACACCAGCATGAGCACCGACACCACCCGCGAGACCGAGACCGAGGCCGTCGAACCAGGCGAGCCGGTCACCGATGAGCAGGAGCCCGCCACCGACGAGGCACCCGAGCAGGCCGAAAACAGCCCAGAGACCGAACCTGACGTGTTCCCGCGGGCCTACGTCGAGGAGCTGCGCCAGGAGAACGCCGACTACCGCACTCGCGCGAAGACCGCCGACGACCTCGCGAAGCGTCTGCACACCGAGCTGGTGCGCGCCACCGGCCGCCTCGCCGACCCTACCGACATGCCGTTCGACGCCGAACACCTCGACGACCCGGACAAGCTGGCCGCCGCGGTCGACGACCTGCTCGCCCGCAAGCCACACCTGAAAGCACGCCGAATTGTCGGTGCGGTCGGGCAAGGTGAATCCGACACCGCGTCGGGTGGTGTCAACCTGCTCGGCATCATGCAAGGCCGAGCCTGACACAGGAGGCAAAGGGATTGTCAGCGAACAAGCACTCACGCCAGGCTTACGCGCACCTCGCGAGCGTCTCGGTGCTGCCGGGAGAGAAGGAATTGGTGATCGCCGCCGCACAGGTCGAGGCCACCCTTGCGGTTGCCGAAGAGATACGCCAACTACGAAACACCGGACTCCCCAAGAAGTAATCGGTAATCGTTGTCATCTGGCCTGCATCCTGTCATCATGGGTGCAGGCCAGATGCCTGCCCAGAGACGTTGCGAGCCGGGCGCTCGACGTGAACCGATCCCTTTCACGTAGGAGCCCCACATGGCCACTCAGACCACCGCAACCCTGTCGACGCTGCAGCACACCGAGATTCAGCAGCTACTCGTCGCGCCTCTCGAATCCGAAAGCGTGTTCCTCGCCTCCGGTCCGAAGATCATCGACACCAACGGCCCGATCCGCATCCCGCGTATCAGCTCGGGCCTGACTGTCGGATTCGTCGCCGAAGGCGCAACGATCCCCGAATCGAGTGTCGGCCTCGACGAAGTGTCGATGCTGCCGAGCACCCTCAAGAGCCTCAAGGTGCTCTCCCGCGTCACCTCCGAAGTGCTGCGGTCCTCGGCGCAGGCCCTCGACTCGATCCTCAAGCAGCGCCTCGTCACCGACACCGCCAAGGCGCTCGACGTCGCACTGTTCTCCGGTGCCGGTACCTCGAACACGATCAAGGGTCTGCTCAACCAGACGGGTGTCGCGACCGGCACCCTCGACGCCGACGACCCCGACACCCTGCTCGACGGCATCGGCGTGGCCCGCGCCAACGAGGTCAAGCCGAATCGCTGGTTCCTGTCGCCGGCCGACTACCTCTCGATCCGGAAGGTGAAGGACAACGAGGGCCGCTACGTGCTGCAGCCCGACATCACCCAGGCCGGCCAAGAGGTGCTGTTCGGTATCCCGGTGACCGTCACAGCCCAGATCGCCACCGGCAAGGCGGCGCTCGCCGACATGAACCTGGTGGCCGTCGCCCGCGACATGGCACCCTCGGTGACCGTCGACCAATCGCGCTACTTCGACACCGACGAGGTGGCGCTGCGCGTGGTGGCCCGCTACGACCTGGCGCTGCTGCAGCCCAAGGCCGTCACCGTCCTCACCGCGGCCTGATGGCCAACGTCCCTGATGTGGTGGCCCTGCTCGGCCGTGACGGTGACACACAACTCGCCACGATCGCCGAGCAGGCCATCACCATCGCGACTGCCCAGGTGCGCGGCTACACCCGTGGCCGCGGATTCTCCGGCGACCAACCCGATCCCGAGCTGGATACGGTGATCCTCACCTCGGCTGCCCGGTTGGCCGCCAACCCGGAGAACCTGCGCAGTGAGAAGATCGGCGAATACGAGGTGCAGCGCCAGGTGATCGACGGGTGGACGCTGCCCGAGCTGGCGATCCTCAACCGGCATCGGAGGCGTGCGCGGTGATCCCGACACGCCTACTGCCCCAACAGCTCACCTACAAGCCGGTGACCGGCTACACGAGCGCGGGAGCGGTGTACGGTGCGCCGCTCACGGTGCCGGCGCGCGTCGAGTTCGTCAGCAAGGTCGTGCTCAACGACATCGGCGACCAGGTGGTCACCTCGGCCACCATCTACCTACAGCCCTCCGACGACCTGCCGAGCCTTGGTGATCTGGTGAGCCTGCCCGATGGCAGTGTGCGCCCGGTCATCGCGGTCAACGAGCATGTCGGGGCCCGAACTGTCGAGGTGGTGTCCCTCGACGTGTCCTGAGGAGCTGGGCCCCAGGACACAGAACGACCCCGGACCGCATGTACGGACATGGATGCAGACCGGGGTCGTTCGCCGTTTCTCAGACCAAATACAGCTTCGGGCGCTGCGGCTGACCGTGCGTGCCGTTGAGCGTCTCGATCTGCACCGCGAGCGCGGCGAGCTGCTCGGTGGATTGCGAGGATGCCCTGAACTCTTCGAGTGCCGTGCAGAGGCGATCGACCCACTGTTCGCGATCGGTCATCGTGTCGCCTCCTGACGCAGATCCTCGGGGTGTACCTCGTCGCGGGTGCCGTCGAGCCAGACGACGAGCACACAGTCACGCTTGAACCGGACGATCCGGCAGGGGATCGACTGCCGGCCGTGGATGCCGACGTAGGTGGCGGGACCGGTGTGCAGTCCCCAGGTGGTGATAGAAGGCATCGGGATGACTCGCTCTCAGTGAAGGATATTTCGACCTACAGCGGTGTCCGTTCACGTCGCGATATACGCCTCATGCACAATGCTGAGGTGGCCTTAATCGACAGGTATCTCTACCCGCAGGTGAGCGTGCAGCGGATCGTCCCGATGATCCTGTGGCCCATCAGCGTCATGATGGTGATCCAGCGTTCGCTGATCCTGGGTGTGAACGGCTCGAGGACCGACGACTTCAAACCTGTCTACGCCGCGGCATACAACTTCCTCAACAACCTGCCCGTCTACGGCGAGAACTACGACACGGTCAGCCCCCACTATCTGTATCCGCCGTCGGGCACGCTGCTGATGGCACCCGTCGCGGTCCTCGACTACGAACGCGCCCGGTGGCTGTTCATCGCGGTGAGCGCCATTGCCCTGGTCGGGTGCGCGTATCTGCTCACCCGCATGTTCGGATACTCGGCGTCGACCTGGGTGTTCCCGACCGTCCTGTTCGTGTTCTTCAGCACCGAAACCGTGGCCAACACGCTGATCTTCACGAACTTCAACGCGTTCGTCCTGCTCGGGATGCTCGGCTTCATGTTGCTGATGATCAGACGGCACGACTTGTGGGCCGGTGTGCCACTCGGACTCACCCTGGCGGTCAAGCCGGTGCTGGCACCGCTGCTGTTGCTGGCCCTGCTCAATCGGCAGTGGAAGGTGCTCATCACGGCGATTGCCATCCCGGCCGCACTGACCGTCGTCGCCTGGCCGCTGAGCACCGACGCCAAGGCATTCGTGACCGAGACCGCGCCCTATCTGTTCGAGTCGCGCGACTACTACAACAGCTCGATTTCGGGGAACGGCGCGTACTTCGGCGTCGCCCCGTGGCTCATTCTGCTGCTGCGGGTCGCATTCGTCGCGATGGCCGTGTTCTCCCTGTGGTTCCTCTACCGGTACTACCGCAAGAACAACGAACTGCTCTGGCTGACCACCTCGTCGGGAGTTCTGCTCGTGACGACCTTCCTGGTCGGTTCCCTGGGCCAGGGTTACTACTCCATGCTCCTGTTCCCGCTGCTGATGTCGGTGGTGCTGCCCGGCTCGCCGATGCGTAACTGGCCCGCCTGGCTCGGCGTGTACGGATGCATGGCGTTCGACAGTTTTTACTCCGAACGCTGGAATGCCTTCGGCTGGATCCTCGAATACGGCAAGGTGACCTGGGGCTGGTCACTGCTGATGATCGCGGTGTTCTGTTCGCTGCTGTTCCGATATCTCGACATCCGATCGGTCTCCGAGACACCGGCCGGTGAGACGGTCGAATCCGCAGCGTCGGTGGACGATACGACGACTCGGTCGGTGTCCGCGACCTCCTGATACGGCACCCCGACGTCACATGGTGGTGCGTGGCGTGGCACCGGAGGACGAGGTGTCGCTACCGTGGTGCCATGACCTCCGAAACCCCAGCCGAACTCGCCGATCTGACCGACGAACAGTGGAAGGAACGGCTGACGCCCGCCGAATATCGGGTCCTGCGTCAAGCCGGCACCGAGGCACCGTTCACCGGCGAGTACACCGACACCAAGACCGTCGGTGTCTATCGGTGCCGGGCGTGCGACGCAGAATTGTTCCGCAGCACCCAGAAATTCGAATCCCATTGCGGCTGGCCGTCGTTCTTCTCCCCGCTCGCCGGTGACGCCATCATCGAGCGCGCCGACGACTCGATGGGCATGCGTCGCACCGAGGTGCTGTGTGCCAACTGCGGCAGCCACCTGGGTCACGTGTTCGCCGGCGAGGGCTACGACACCCCGACCGACCTGCGCTACTGCATCAATTCGATCAGCCTGACGCTCGACCCCAACCAGGACTGAGCAGCCAGGCGCGGCGAGAAAGTCGCGGCATTACGGCAGAGCGTCGATCAGTGCCTCTACCTCGACGCGCGGACCGGTGAAGAACGGGGTTTCCTCGCGCACGTGCATTCGCGCCTCGGTGGCGCGCAGATCACGCATCAGGTCGACGATGCGATGCAGTTCGGGCGCCTCGAAGGCCAGCAGCCACTCGTAGTCGCCCAGCGCAAAGGACGACACCGTGTTCGCCCGCACATCCTTGTAGCCGCGTGCGGCCTTGCCGTGATCGGCGAGCATCTTGCGCCGCTCCTCGTCGGGCAGCAGGTACCACTCGTAGGAGCGAACGAAGGGGTACACACAGATGTAGTTGCCCGCTTCCTCACCGGCGAGGAAGGCCGGCACGTGGCTCTTGTTGAATTCGGCGGGCCGGTGGAGTGCGACGTTGCTCCACACCGCATTACACGCCCGGCCCAACTCGGTCTCGCGGCGGAACCGCGCGTAGGCCGCCTGCAGTGCCTCCACGTTCTCGGCGTGCCACCAGATCATGAAGTCGGCGTCGGCGCGCAAGCCCGCGACGTCGTAGACGCCACGCACGACGACCCCGCTGTCGAGGGTCTTGAAGAAGTCGGCGGCATCGGACCGAACCTGCGCACGATCGGCCGGCAGTTCGCCGGGACGCACGGCGAACACCGAGAACATCAAGTAGCGGACGGTGGCGTTCAGTTCTGCATAGTCCAGGCGGCTCATGACATTCATCGTGCCACCGGGCCGGTGCGGGCGGTCAGTCAGGTCGGTCAGTGAGGTGCCGTCTCACCCCAGGTCGGCAAGTACTTCGGCTGCCGCACGGCCGGCCTGCGCGATACAGGCCGGGACACCGACTCCGCCATAGGCCGAACCGGCGAGCGCCAGCCGCCGCGGCCGACCGGCCAGCACTTCGGCCATCCGTGCCAGGTGACCGGGCGCGTACACCGGCAGACCGCCGGTCCACCGCTGCACCACCACGTCGGTGATCTGCGACGACAGCGCTCCGACCCCGGCCGCGTCGCACACCTCGTCCAGATCTGCGAGCGCCTCGGCAACCAACCGATCGTCGACGCCGGGTTCCTCGAGTTCCGACGGCACGGGCGCCCCGAATCGCCCGAACGACGCCCGAACCGAGACCGGCGCGCAACGATCGGCCAGATGCTCCCACTTCTGCGAACTGAAGGTGAAGGCCTTGGCGCGCAACTGTTCTCCGGTGGCGACCAGAACGCCGGAGTGATCCGGCAACCGTGTGGCGGGAGCCAACGCGAGCGAGACGACCACCGACGACGCGCCCGAGACCTCGGCGAGCGGACCGGCCATTCCTGGACACTCCGACGCCAGCAGTGCCGCGGCCACCTGGGCGGGGACCGCCAGGATCACCGCGTCGTACTCCTGTGGATCGTCGTCGACCCCGATCGCCCACGAATCGCGCTCGTGGCGCAGCCCGGTGATGGTTCCACCGAGTCGAACGTTCGCCGACGCCGCCTCGACGAGTGCGTCGACCAGCACGCGATATCCGCCGACCAGGGTGCCGAAGACAGGTCCCGACGCCCCGGCCCCGGCCCCGATCACCTCGTTGACCGCGGTCGTCAGCGACGGTGCGCCCGCGTCGAGTCGCGTCGCGAGTGCCGGTAGCGCCTCCCGAACGCCGATGTCGGCGGCCAGACTGGAATACACCCCACCCAGCATCGGATCGACGCTGCGGGCGACGACCGACGGGCCAAAGCGGTCGGCGACGAAGTCACCGACAGACGGGTCTGTGCCCGCACGCCACCGGAGTTCGCGATCCGCCTCGGCCGACATCCGCGTCAGATCATCCGAATCAACAAGGTCTGCAACCGATTCCACCGAAGCGGGGATACCCATCAACGCGGGCGCAGGTAATGGGTACAGACCTCCACCCGACCAGATCGCCGGCCGCATCGCCGTCGGCGACACCACACGGTCACCCAGCCCGAGTTCGCGCACCAGCTCGAGCGCTTCGGGACGCCGCACGATGAATGCCTCGGCGCCGACGTCCACCTGGCGCCCGCCGACCTCGGTGGTGTGCAGAATGCCACCGAGCCGGTCTCCCGCGTCGAAGACGTCGATGTGCGCATCCGGCCCGAGCCCTTGCCGGAGGCGCAGTGCCGCAGTCAGACCCGAGATCCCACCGCCGATCACCGCGACGCGCGCCCGGTGCGCCATCAGAGGCTGTGAATCCGTTCGACCACGCGGGTGAGGACATCAGGGTCGGTGCCGGGCAATACGCCGTGACCGAGGTTGAAGATGTGGCCGGTCGCACCCGCGGCGATCGCGCGGTCGCCATCGGCGACCACCCGGCGCACCTCGCGGTCGACGACCGCGTCACCCGCGAACAGCAGGGTCGGATCCAGGTTCCCCTGCACGGCTTTTCCCGGACCGACGCGGCGCGCGGCCTCGTCGAGGGGCACCCGCCAGTCCACGCCGATGACGTCGGCCCCGGCGTGGGCCATCGACGCGAGCAGTTCCCCGGTACCGACGCCGAAATGGATTCGCGGAACACCGTATTCGGCGACCTCGGCGAGCACACGGGTGCTGTGCGGTGCCACGAAGCGCTGATAGTCGGCGACCGAGAGCATGCCCGCCCAGGAATCGAACAACTGGATGGCGTCGACACCGGCGTCGAGCTGGACCCGCAGGAAAGCGATCGTGATGTCGGCAAGACGGCCCATCAGATCGTTCCAGAGCTCCGGCGAACCATGCATCATCGCCTTGGTGCGCTCGTAGTTGCGGCTGGGCCCGCCTTCGATGAGGTAGGACGCCAGTGTGAACGGCGCACCGGCGAAACCGATCAGCGCGGTGTGTTCCCCGAGTTCACCCAGGATCAGTTCGACGGCCCGGCCGATCGCGCCGACCGATTCCGGCTCCAATCGGGGTATCGCGCGGACCGCCGACTCCGAACGCACCGGCGCGGCGATCACGGGTCCGGTGCCGGCAACGATGTCGAGGTCGATGCCTGCAGCCTTCAGCGGAACCACGATGTCGGAGAACAGGATGGCGGCGTCGACGTCGTGTCGGCGGACCGGCTGCAGAGTGATCTCACAGACCATCGCGGCGTCGAAACACGACTCCAACATTCCGTGTTCGGCCCTGATGGCCCGGTACTCGGGCAGCGAGCGTCCCGCCTGTCTCATGAACCACACCGGACGGCGAGCGGGTGTGAGCCCGGTCGCTGCCGCCACCAGCGGCAGATGCGACCGGTCGGCGCGGATTCGAGGTGTGTGCGACATCGTTGTTCACTCTGCCACGCGACCCACCGGCGACAGGCCCCAGGTCTGCCGTACGGCGCGCCTCCGCCGCTGCTCGCCACCGCCGACCTACCGTCGAACGGTGACGTCTTCGGGAGCTGAAAGCGAGCCGGCTGATTTCCGCGCTGCGGTCGAGTCGCTGCACGCCGCTCGGATACGGCGGGAAATCGAAGTCGGCCCGATCCGGCCACCACAGCGGCTCGCACCGTACAGCTATGCGATCGGCACCGAGGTGCGCGCACCCGACGATGTCGCACCCGACGAGGTCCCGGTCGACTCCCCGGGCAGCGCCTTCGGACGCCTGATCCTGCTCTATGACCCGGCCGGTCAGGACGCCTGGAACGGGACCATGCGCCTGGTCGCCTACATCCAGGCCGAGGTCGAGGCCGCGCTCGCGATGGATCCGTTGTTGCCGGAAGTGACTTGGAGCTGGCTCAGTGAGGCGCTGGGCGTGCCCGTCGGGTCGACCGCGACTCCTGACGACAGCGCGGGTGTAGCGGTCACCGCCCTGGGCGGCACGGTCACCTCGACCACGTCGGTTCGCTACGGCGACATCGCCGGCCCGCCACGTGCCCATCAACTGGAGCTGCGCGCGTCGTGGACGGCCGTGACCGCCGACGGCCTGGGCAGCCACCTCGAAGCCTTTTGCGAGGTGCTCGCGTCCGCTGCGGGGCTGCCGCCGGTCGGGGTCACCGAACTCGGCCCCTCATGAGCGAAGCGGACACGCCCGAGAGCGGGTCCCCCACCGACTCCGAGCCGGTCGAGACCACCCCGTTGCTCTCGCCTGCCGACGGGGTTCCGCCGGTGCTGACGTCCGCGCAGCAGTTCGCCGAGACCGCCGCCAAACTGCTCGCCGGATCGGGACCGATCGCACTCGACACCGAGCGCGCTTCGGGCTACCGGTATTCGCAGCGTGCCTACCTGATCCAGATCCGACGCCGCGGTTCCGGGTCGTTCCTGCTGGACCCGATCGCCGAACCCGAGGCGCTGGCCCCGGTGATCGCCGTGCTCGACGGTCCAGAATGGGTCCTACACGCCGCCGACCAGGATCTGCCCTGTCTTCGTGAGCTCGGCTTCCGGTGCGCGGAGCTCTATGACACCGAACTGGCCGGACGGCTCCTTGGCCTGGCCAAGGTCAACCTTGCGGCGATGGTGGCGCACTTTCTGGGTCTGGGGCTGCAGAAGGGCCACGGTGCGGCCGACTGGTCGCGCCGCCCACTCCCCGACGAGTGGCTCAACTACGCGGCCCTCGATGTCGAGGTACTCGTCGAACTGCGCGACGCGATGGACGCCGCTCTCGTCGACGCCGGCAAAGACCGTTGGGCGCGTGAGGAATTCGCCTACGTCCTCGAACGCCCACCGGCGCCGCCGCGTGAGGATCGGTGGCGCCGCACCTCGAGTATCCATACGGTCAAGAGCGCTCGGGCACTGGCTGCGGTCCGCGAATTGTGGTCAGCCCGTGAGCACATCGCCGAGCGGCGTGACGTGGCGCCCGGGCGCGTGTTGCCGGACTCGGCAATCATCAATGCGGCCACGGTCAGCCCCAAGACCACGGCCGAACTCACCCGCCTCCCGGTGTTCGGTGGACCTCGTCAGCGCAGGCAGGCCGGTACTTGGCTGGCCGCGTTGCAACGCGCGCGAGAGCTTCCCGACGACGAACTGCCGCCCCGCAAGGCGCCGGCGACGGGCGGACTGCCACCGACCAACCGGTGGGAGCAACGCAACCCCGAGGCCGCCGCTCGGCTGGCCGAGGTCCGGTCCGCGCTGGCGACGATCGCAGAGGAACATTCGGTGCCGGCGGAGAACCTGCTCGCACCGGATGTCATGCGGCAGCTGTGCTGGGACGGACTCCCGGAAGCCGCACCGACGGCCGAACAGGTGGATCAGCGTTTGGCGTCGGACGGTGCCCGCGCCTGGCAACGCGCCCTGTGCGCGGAACCGTTCGCGGCGGCCTTCGCCAAAGCAGCGGTCTCCTAGGAGATCTGCGCTCAGCGCTGGTCGTCGACCTGAGGTTCGACGGCGTCGTCGGTGTCGAGGCCTGTGGCGTCGAGTTCTGGGGCGTCGAGTTCTGGGGCGTCGAGTTCTGAGGCGTCGAGTTCTGGGCCGTCGGCAAGGGGCCGGTCGAGTCCCGGTGCGCTGTGCATCCCGGCAACGGTCGCGGTGATCGAACGCGCGAGATCCTGTGCGGTCAAACCGAACTCGGCAAGGATCTGGCCGCGCGACGCGTGCGGGACGAACTGCTGCGGAATTCCGCGGATCTGCACGGGAACCAGGATGTCGGCGGCCGCGACCGCTTCGGCGATGGCAGCGCCCACTCCCCCGCTGACACCGTTGTCCTCCAGCGTGACCACCAACCGATGACGCCGGGCGGCATCCACGATCGAACCGGCCACAGGCAGGATCCAGCGCGGATCGACCACCGTGGCGTCGATACCCTGCCGGGCGAGGCGCTCGGCGGTGTCGACGGCCAGACCGCAGAAGGCCCCGATCGCCACGATGAGGACGTCGCCACTCGCCTCGCCGAGACCGGCGGCCGCGCGGTGCAGGACGTCCACGCCGTCGTGGAGTCGTTCGACGGCTCGAATGTCCTCGGGCACAGCACCTTTCGAGAAGCGCAGGGCCGTGGGTCCGGTGGTGGTCGCCAACGCCTCGTCAAACTCCTCGCGCAGCCGGACCGCGTCACGAGGTGCCGCCACCCGCAAGCCGGGCACCATCGCCATCAGGGACAGATCCCACATGCCGTGGTGGCTGGGCCCGTCGGGACCGGTGATCCCGGACCGGTCGAGCACGAGGGTCACCGGAAGTTTGAGGAGGGAGACGTCCATCAAGAGCTGGTCGAAGGCCCGGTTGAGGAAGGTCGAGTAGATCGCGACCACCGGATGCAGACCACCGAGGGCCAGTCCGGCCGCCGACGTCATGGCGTGCTGTTCGGCGATCCCGACGTCGAACATGCGGTCCGGGTACTTCTCACCGAACGGCGTGAGACCGGTGGGTCCCGGCATCGCCGCGGTGATGGCGACGACGTCGTCGCGCGCGGCGCCCGCGTCGAGCAGCGCCGCGGAGAACACCGATGTCCAATCCTGTGGGGCCACGCTGGTGGCGCGGCCGGTCACGGGATCGATGATGCCGGTCGCATGCATCTGATCGGCCTCGTGGTTCTCGGCCGGCGCGTAGCCCATGCCCTTGCGGGTGACGACATGAACGATGACCGGTCCACCGAAGTCGCGGGCCGACCGGAGCGCCGACTCGACCGCGTCGACGTCGTGCCCGTCGACGGGGCCGACGTACTTCAGGCCCAGGTCGGTGAACATCGCCTGCGGCGAGAGCAAGTCTTTCAGTCCGCTCTTCATGCCGTGCAAGACGGCGTAGGCGGGTTCTCCGACCACGGGCAGCTGCTTGACGGCCTTCCGGCTCTCGTCGAGGAAGCGCTCGTAACCCGGCTGCAGCCGCAGGCCCGACAGGTGACTGGCAAGCCCGCCGATCGTTGGTGCGTACGACCGTCCGTTGTCGTTGACGACGATCACCATCGGCCGGTCGGCGGCCGCGATGTTGTTCATCGCTTCCCAGCACATACCGCCGGTGAGCGCTCCGTCGCCGACGATCGTGACGACGGTGCGGTCGGGCTGGCCGGTCAGGGCGAAGGCTTTGGTCAGTCCGTCGGCGTAGGACAGCGCCGCGGAGGCGTGCGACGACTCGACCCAGTCATGCGGGCTCTCCGACCGTTCTTGGTAGCCGGTGAGTCCGCCCTTCTGCCGCAGGTGGTCGAAGTCGTCTTTGCGCCCGGTCAGGATCTTGTGCACGTAGCACTGGTGGCCGGTGTCGAAGATCACCGGATCGTGGGGCGAGTCGAACACCCGATGCACCGCGATGGTCAGCTCGACCACACCCAGATTCGGACCCAGATGGCCGCCGGTCGCCGACACCTTGGCGATCAGGAACTGCCGGATCTCCGCGGCCAGTGTCTCGAGTTCGGCGGGCGAGCACGCCTGCAGATCGGCCGGTGAATCGATCCGGTCGAGCACGCTCATCGTTTCCTCCATCCGGACCCGGCCATGGTGTCTGGGGCTGCTGTCGGCGACTGTTGTCTGTGACTGTCGTCGGGGGCTGTGTGCGGGGAGGGCGGCAGGCCCGACCCCTGTCTGGAACAGTCTACGGACTTCGCCACCCACACCCGAGCCCCGCGGTTCGGTGAACCCGACGAAAACCCACGCGACGTCACGCGGTTGAACGGTTGCGAACGAGGCAGGCAATCGCCTCGACATGGTGCGTCAGGACAAACGCGTCGAAACCCCGCAGCCCCACCACGGAGTAGCCGTGTCCGGCAAAGAGGCCAAGATCACGCGCGAACCTGGCGGCGTCGCAGCCGACGTGCACCACCACGTCGGGTTCGGCGGCGGCGATCGCGCCGATCACGCGTTCACCGGCACCGGTCCGTGGCGGATCCAGGACCACCAGGTCGGGGTGAGGCAGCGAACCGATCTGTGCCGCAACCTCACCGGCGTGGATGACGACCCGGTCATCGCCGTCGAAGGTCTTCTCCGCCGCCGCCAGTGCCCGGGTGTCGGAATCGACCACATGCACTGCCCCGACTCCCAGATCACCGACTCCCAGATCACCGACTCCCAGATCACCGACCCCCAGATCGCCGTCGAGTAGTGCAGCGGCGAACACCCCGGCACCGCCGTACAGATCCCAGGCCACCCTCGGGGGTGTCGATGCGTGCGCGCGGGCGAACTCGACGATGGTGTTCGCATAGGTTTCCGGAGCATTCCGATGCGCCTGCCAGAAACCGGTGACCGGAATCTGCCACGACCGAGCGCCCACCCGGTGTTCGGCGACATCGGTGCCCTCCAGTAGTCGTTCGGCGCGGGGCGCGCGAAGACGGTGCCGGCGCTGCTGCACCTGCTTCCGTGAGCGGCCGGAACGGCCCGGCCGGGGTGTGGCGACGGGCGCCAGTTCGGTGACGTGGCGTCGGCCCGCATCGTCGAGCACGATCACCAGTTCGGCATGCGGGGTGAATCCACCGTCGATTCCCGCCGGTATCCGGGGGTCTGGCTGGGCGCAGCTCACCCTGGTGATCACCTCGTCGGCGCGGAAGCCGAGTTGTCCGGCGAACCCAGCGTCGTCGACGGCCAGTCGGGTTCGAATCCGCCAGCCGGTGGGGACATCGGCCAGTGCCCTGACGCCCGAGTCCAGGTCGGTGTCGGCCACCACCGTGTCGGGCAGGTGGCCGACGCGGCGCAGTACGTCCACCAGGACGTCGCGCTTGAGGCCACGAGCGTGGACCGGGTCGATGAACGCCAGATCGCAGCACCCAGCGCCCGCGGCGGCCGCCGCACACACACTTGGCACTCGGTGCGGCGAGGCGTCGAGGATCTCGACCGTCTCGGCCCGCCAGAACGATGGATGCGAGTCATCGGTGATGCGGGCCCGCACCCGCTCGCCCGGCACGGCGCCTCGAACGAAGACCACCCGGCCGTCCGTTCGGCCCACGGCCGCCCCGCCGTTGGCGAGCGCGTCCACGGTGATCTCGAGAGTCGTCGAACCGGGGTCCTGCGGGTCCGTCGGACTCACCGACGTTCCGGGTCGCCACCGAGCGCACGCCGGGTCTCCCCCGGTGCCCAGTAGCTCGGGTCGGCCTTGCGGCGGTCCGACGAGGTCAACTGCCACGGCACCGAGGTCACCATCACGCCCGGTTCGAACAGCAGGCGCCCCTTGAGACGCAGCGCCGACTGGTTGTGCAGAATCTGCTCCCACCAATGCCCGACAACGTACTCGGGGATGAACACGGTGATGACATCGCGCGGATTCTCCCGCCGCACGCGACGCACGTAATCGATGACCGGCCGGGTGATCTCACGGTACGGCGACGCGATCACCTTGAGCGGGACCGTGATGTCGCTGGCCTCCCATTGCGACACCAGCTTGCGGGTGTCGCGGTCGTCGACGTTGACGGTGATCGCCTCGAGCACGTCGGGACGGGTGGCACGTGCATAGAGAAGTGCGCGCTTGGTGGCCAGGTGCAGGGTGGAGACCAACACCACCGAGTGCGTGCGACTGGGCAACACCGTTTCCTCGTCGTTCTCCTGCGCGCGTTCGAGTTCGGTCTGTACCGAGGCGTAGTGGTGATGGATCAGCTTCATCAGGATGAAGATCGCGACCATCGCCAGGATCGCGATCCAGGCGCCCGCGGTGAACTTGGTGATGAGGACGACGATGAGAACGGTCGCCGTCATGACGAGGCCGACGCTGTTGATCACGCGCGACTGCATCATGCGTCGGCGTGCCCGAGGGTCGGTCTCGGTGCGCAACAGCCGGGTCCAGTGCCGCACCATGCCGGTCTGGCTGAGGGTGAACGACACGAACACGCCCACGATATAGAGCTGGATCAGGGCCGTCACCTGAGCGCCGAAGGCGACCACGAAGACGATCGCGGCGAGCGCGAGGAACACGATTCCGTTGCTGAATGCGAGCCGGTCACCCCGGGTGTGCAACTGGCGGGGCAGGTAACGATCCTGCGCGAGCACCGATCCCAGCACCGGGAATCCGTTGAACGCCGTGTTGGCCGCCAGCATCAGAATCAGGGCGGTGACGGTGGCGACGAAATAGAAGCCGGGTGTGAAGGTGTCGAAGACCGCGTGCGCCAGCTGCGCGATCATCGCCTTCTGCTGGTAGCCCTCGGGTGCCCCGATCAAGTCTTGCTCGGGGTCCATCACGTATTTCGCGCCGATCTTCTGCGCCAGCATCACGATCCCGAGCAGCAGGATGATCGCGAAGGTTCCCAGCATCAGGAGTGTGGTGGCCGCGTTGCGCGACTTGGGTTTCCGGAAGGCCGGCACACCGTTGCTGATCGCCTCGACACCGGTCAGGGCCGCACAGCCCGACGAGAAGGCCCGGGCGATCAGGAAGACGAAGGCGATTCCGACGAGGTGGTTGTCCTCGGCCTTGATCTCGAAGCCTGCGGTCTCGGACTGGACATTCTCGCCGAGGACGTAGATCTCGAAGAATCCCCAGATCAACATCGCGAGAACGCCGATGATGAAGGCGTAGGTGGGAGTTGCGAGGAACGCGCCGGATTCCTTGATGCCACGCAGGTTCACCGCCGCGAGGAGCACGATCGCGGCGACGCAGAACCACACCTTGTGTTCTTCCACGAACGGGATCGCCGACCCGATGTTCTCCGCCGCCGACGAGATGGACACCGCGACCGTCAGCACGTAGTCGACCAGCAGTGCGCTGCCTACCGTCAGACCCGCATTGGGACCGAGATTGACCGTCGCGACCTCGTAGTCGCCGCCACCGGACGGGTAGGCGTGCACGTTCTGGCGATAGCTGGCCACCACCACCACCATGACGACGGCGACCGCGACGGCCACCCACGGTGTGTAGGCGAGCGCGCTGACACCGGCCACCGACAGGACCAGGAAGATCTCCTGCGGCGCGTACGCCACCGACGACATGGCATCGGACGCGAATACGGGCAGCGCAATCCGCTTCGGCAGGAGCGTGTGACCCAACGTGTCACTGCGGAATGGCCGCCCCAGAAGCAGGCGCTTGGTCGCGACGGACACCTTCGACACGGTGGACACCAGGCAACATTAGAGCCTGTGATATCCATTGGCCACCAAGGGCCGGGTCGGCACCCGAAGGATGGTGTGTGCGGGTAGGTTCAAGGTCGGCCCGGGCCTGGATGCAGCTCGGCCGGACGATGAACGTGTGGTCGACGGAAGGAACGTCGTGCGGGTTGTGATCATGGGTTGCGGACGGGTCGGTTCGGCGCTCGCAATGGCGATGCAGAAACGTGGTCACGAGGTCGCGATCATCGACCGCGATGCGTCGGCCTTCTCGCGTCTGAGCCCCGATTTCACAGGTGTGACCATCGCCGGCGTCGGCTTCGACCGTGACGTCCTCGAACGCGCGGGCATCGAGAACGCCGACGCGTTCGCGGCGGTGTCCTCGGGCGACAACTCGAACATCATCTCGGCCCGCGTCGCGCGGGAGACCTTCGCCGTGGAGCGTGTCGTCGCCCGCATCTACGACGCGAAACGTGCCGAGGTGTACGAGCGTCTGGGCATCCCGACCGTTGCGACCGTGCCGTGGACCACCGAGCGGTTCGTCTCGGCCCTCGGTGAGACGTCCACGACCACGGAGTGGCGCGACCCCTCCGGATCTCTGGCGGTGGCCCAACTCGACATCCACGAGTCGTGGATCGGAACCACTGTCGGCAAGTTCCAGGAACTGACCGGCGCACGTGTGGCATTCCTCAACCGGGTCGGACACCCGGTCCTGCCGGACGTGAAAACCGTGCTGCAGCAAGACGATGTGGTGTTCGCAGCCTGCCTGCTCGACAACCTCGACAATGCCCGGGCGACCGCATCCGGCCCGGCCACACACGACTAGGGCAGGCTCCGCAGATGCTCCGCACTTCCAGTCCCACCACCTCTGACCGAGGAGTTCAGCCATGAGAGTCGCCATCGCCGGTGCCGGTGCGGTCGGTCGGTCCATCGCCCGAGAGCTGCTCACCAATGCCCACGAGGTGACGCTTTTCGAACGTCAGATGGGTCATATCGACGAGAAGGCGGTCCCCGGAGCCACCTGGGTCCTGGCCGACGCCTGCGAGCTGTCGAATCTCGAACAGGCCGATCTGCACACCTTCGACGTCATGATCGCCGCGACCGGCGACGACAAGGCCAACCTGGTGGTCAGCCTCCTCGCCAAGACCGAGTTCGCGGTCAATCGGGTCGTCGCACGGGTGAATGATCCGCGCAACGAATGGCTCTTCGACGAGGACTGGGGCGTGGACGTCGCGGTCTCCACCCCCCGGCTGCTCGCCTCGCTGGTCGAGGAGGCCGTCTCGGTCGGTGATCTGGTGCGGCTGATGACCTTTCGACAGGGTCAGGCCAACCTGGTCGAACTGACGCTCCCGGCCAACACGCCACTGGCCGGTAAACCCGTGCGCAAGCTCACCCTGCCGCGCGATGCGGCGCTGGTCGCGATCCTGCGCGGCGGCCGGGTGATCGTCCCGCAGTCCGACGACCCGATCGAAGGCGGCGACGAGTTGATCTTCATCGCGCCCGACGACGTGGAACCGGCGCTGCGCGACGCCATGCAGGTCTGACCCGCTGCTGCAGCGATCAGTTGCGGGACTGTTCGGGCCCGAGCCGGTCGGTGGAAGACTGCTCGATTTTCTGCTCGGACTCGCCGTGTTCGGACTGGGTGGCCCGTCGCACCAGGTACACGGTCGCGAGTACCGCGATTGCCGTGAGTGGCCAACCCATGGCGATGCGGGCAACCGCGAGCCACCCGGTCTGGTCGTGGTCGTAGAGCTGCGACTGCAGCACGTAGCGCGCCACGAACACGAGTGCCCAGACCGCGGTTGCCAGGTCGTAGGCCCGCAATGTGGCGCGGCTGCGCCGCCACCCGGTGCCCTGTCCGTTCACGAGATGCCAGGCCACTCCCACGAGCGGCCACCGCACGACGATGGAGATGACGAACACCACCGCGTACACGAGCGTCGTCCAGATGCCGAACAAGAAGTAGCCCTTGGCATCTCCGACCCGATGGGCGATGAACACACAGATGGCCACGCCGAGCAGACCCGATACCGCGGGGGTGAGCGCCTCCCGGCGCACCAACCTCAGCACGAAGATGGCGACGGCGGTCGTCAGTGCCGCGATGATCGCAGCGCGTAACCCGAAGAACGAGTTCACCGGCACAAAGACGACGACCGGCACGGTCGAATAGATCAGTCCGGACACACCGCCGAGTTGTTCGAGAACCGACGGGCTTTCGGAGGACTCAGTCCTCTGTGCCATGCAACTCGTAATACGGGTTGTAGATCACCTTGTTGCCCTCGTGCAGTCCCAGACGTCCGCGAACAGTCAGCTTCCGGCCGGGCTCGATACCGGGAATGCGATTGCGTCCCAGCCATTTCAGGGTGACGACATCGCTGCCGTCGAAGAATTCCGCCTTGACGCCCGCCTTCGCGGTACGTGAGCAGGTCTCCACCGATCGCAACTCACCGTGCATCGTCACCTCGTCGCCGCGACAACACTCCGAGGCCCGCTGGGCACCCGTTGCGCGCGACTCCTCGGCGATCTTCTCCGCGTCGGCGTCACCGAGATCCTCGGTCAGCCGGCGCGTCAGTCGCTTCAGGTAACCGGCTGTGGGCATCACAACCTCCAGGCTTTCTCTTCGCTTGTGGAGTCTGGCTGTTTCGGGCTGGCGAACGACTCCATTTCTCGCCAGCGTAGACCTGTCCGTCTACTGGTGACAACGCCGGAGCATGATCATTCCATGCCACTGAATGACCGGCTTGTTTCGCCCTCGCCGAGAGTCCTGGTTGCCATCCCCGGCACCGGATCCGACGGCGACCACATCGGCCGCGCATTCGGCCCCGCGGCCACCTGGCTCGGCGTCGAACTCATCGCGCTGGAACCGGAAAACGACCTGGTGGCAGGCTATCTACGCAGGCTCGATCAGCTGAGCGCCACGGCAGGCAGGCTGCTGGTGGGCGGGGTGTCGATCGGGGCCGCGATCGCGCTCGAGTGGGCTCTGAAAGCGAGCGCCGAGAAGTGTGCCGGGGTGCTTGGTGCGCTGCCCGCGTGGTGTGGGGTGCCGTCGTCGGCACCGGCCGCCCACAGCGCGCTGGCCACTGCCGAATCACTGCGTACCGCGGGCCTGGACGCCACGGTCGCCACCATGGCGGCCTCGAGCCCGACCTGGCTCGCCGAAGAACTGTCCCGATCGTGGCGCGCGCTGTCCGGCGGGCTGGAAGCCCAGTTGCGTGCGGCCGCCGCCTACACGGCGCCCGAGGCGGAGGCGTTGACCACACTCGAGGTCCCGCTGGCGATCACCGCCGCGACCGACGACCCGGTCCATCCCATCGACGTCGCTCGCCGGTGGTGTTCCGCCGCGCCGCGGGCGAGGCTGGTCGAGGTGACCCTCACCGAATGGGGTGAGCATCCCGCAATCCTCGGCAACGGCTGCGCCCGCGCGTACGCGCAGATGCTCACTGCCGATTAGGGATCAGCGCCGGCCGCGCCGCCGGAACCGCTGCATGGCCGAACCCGACGACGGGGCCGGCGGCGGCTCGTCGTCGGCCGGCCCCGCGGCCGTACCCGCGGAGTCATCGTCCTCGGCGACATCCTCGCCGGCGTCGGTCCAGACGGTGGCCGCAGCGAGCTGATCGATCGCGCCACCGGGAACCGGTGCATCCGCATCTGTCGCATCCGACGCGGGGGCAGCCGAACCAGCAGCTGGGCCGGACGGGGCGATGAGCGGGCCAGGCCCTTCTTCTGCGGCAGCCATCTCCTCCATCATCTGCTGCTGCGCTGCCGCAACCTGCTCGGCGAGTACCGGCGGCAGCGTGATGGGCAGTGGATCACGAGGAGGGTATGGCTCGGTACCCCGTCGGACGACGGTTTCGGCGAGCACCGCACGCGCGAGCTGGGCCATCTCCGACGCCGACGTCGTCGGGCCACTCGCGACGCAGCGCACCATCCAGCGGGGGCCGTCGACGCCGATGAAGCGGTGGGTCGCGCCGTCGAGTTCCCCCACCACTTCGCGGCCCCAATGGCCGTCGGAGATGCTTGCCTGGGCGCCGTCGTCACGCAACGATTCGGCAAGTTCCCGGACCACCTCGCGCCAGAGTCCCGGCGATTTGGGAGCGGCATAGGCCGACACCGTGATTCGGCCGTGCGGGGTCACCAGGTAGACCGACTGCGGTTCATGATCCGCCGACATCTCCACGGTGACCTGGCCGCCTTCGACAACCGGCACGAGCACCGAGCCGAGGTCGAGATGTGAGTTCTCGAGCTCGTGGGGATCGGTCGCGAGATTCTCGATGTCGTAGGGACCGCGTGCCTCGCCGATCCGTGGTGCATCGGTCTGTGATTCATCGGCCATGGATGCTCCTCGTGCCCGCCCCCATGGTGTGCGTCCCGCCCGTCGGCGTTGAATCCCTCAGCGCCCAAAACCTCAGCGGCCCCGTGACCCCCGTCGTGTCGACCATGAACGCACAGTATCCGAACGCGCACCGGATCGGACTCAGGTGCGCGACTCCGGTGTGGCAGGCGGTGGATCCTGCAAGACTGCGTGGCCACCGCTCGAGCCGTATCCGCCGGCACCCCGGCTGGTGTCGTCGAGTTCGGTCACCTCCATGAACTCCGGCAACTCGACCCGCTGCACGACGAGCTGCGCGATCCGATCGCCACGAGAGATCGAGATCGACTGTTCGGGATCGAGATTGATCAGACACACCTTGATCTCGCCGCGATAGCCGGCGTCGATGGTGCCCGGCGAGTTGACGATCGACAGCCCGGCGCGCGCGGCCAGGCCCGAGCGAGGGTGGATCAATCCGACGGTGCCCACCGGAAGCGCGACCGCGATCCCGGTGCCGACGAGTTGTCGTCGGCCCGCGGGCAATTCGAGGTCGATGGTGGAATAGAGGTCCACGCCCGCGTCGCCCGGATGGGCACGCACCGGTAGTGGCAACTCAGGGTCGAGGCGTCGGATCGGAATAGGTGCGAGAGGGGTGGGTTCTGCGCTCACGCAGGCAGACTACGCTGGTCGCGTGATCGAACCCCACTCACCCGACAACGCGACCGGCCCGTCGGAGGGCGGGCTGATGCCGTATGACGAACGTCTCCACGTCCCTTGGTGGTGGTGGCTGGCGGCCCTGGTCGTCGTCGGTGTCGTAGGTCACGAGATCGAGTTGGCGGCGCATGAATCCGCCTGGGGTTTGCTGGCCTACCCGGTGGTGGCGCTGTTGTGCGCGGCCGTGCTGTGGTCGATGGGGCGGGTGCGGATCAGTGTCACCGCCGACGGTGAACTGCACGCCAACCGAGCCCGGCTGCCCCGATCGGTGATCGCTCGCGGCGCGAGCATTCCGGCGACCGCGAAGAGCGCCGCACTCGGGCGGCAGCTCGATCCGGCCGCATATCTGGTGCACCGGTTCTGGGTGAAGACGATGGTGCTGGTCGTGCTCGACGACCCCGACGACCCCACGCCGTATTGGCTGGTGTCGACTCGACATCCCGCCCGGTTGCTCGCCGCGCTGGACATTCCGGACGCCGCGGCCGAGAAGTCGGACGACCGGCAACAATAGGCCGCTGCTGGACCCACTGTGCCGGCGGACTCACCGCGTCGATGCGGTGAGTCGATCTGTTCACCTGCCGGTCAGGCGCAGTCCACGCAGATCATCGTGGTGCCGTTCTCCCGCGCCAGCCGGCTGCGGTGGTAGACGAGAAAGCAGCTAGTACAAGTGAATTCGTCTGCCTGCTTGGGGATCACCCGCACGGACAGTTCCTCACCCGACAGATCTGCACCGGGCAGTTCGAAGGACTCAGCGGTGTCACTCTCGTCGACATCGACGGCAGCGGCTTGCGCCTCGCTGCGCCGAGCCTTCAGTTCCTCGAGCGAGTCCTCGTTCAGGTCCTCGGTCTCCGTGCGTCGTGGCGCGTCGTAATCAGTAGCCATTGTGTGCCTTACGTGGTTGAGAGTCTCAAAGGGCGCTCTCGGCTGCCCGGCTTGTGGCCGAGAAGCCCGTGGATGCGCGCAGCCCCGCCGGGATTGTCTTGCCGGCGGCGTCACTACAACGTCATGACCGGTGCAATTCGTTACCCGTAACCGTTCAGACCGCTGTGAGTTTCATCACATTTGGTCCTTTGCTCCCCCTGGGCCGTGGAGAGCAGGCGCCCGAAGAATAGTGGACCGGATTGCTTGGGTCAACAATTACCGCAAACGAGTTTCGCGGCGTGTTTCTTCCCGGCATCGGCAACCGAGGAGGTGGCACACCGTGCCCATTACGGACTCCACCGCCGTCCACCCTCTACAGTGAGCGAGACCCAGACCGATGGACCGACTCCAACGTCGGCTCCATCACCGGCCTGGGCCCCCGATCGGGAGAGGAGCCCGTCCGCCGTGGTGTCGCAGATTACGACCGGCTACCCGACCGACGAGAACGGTCGGGCCTACCGGCGCCGACGCTACGTGCCGGCGATCGTCACCGTCGTGGTCCTGCTTGTGGTGGGCCTGATCGTCTGGGCCACCGCCTTGGCCGACAGCGACAACCAGAGCGCCCCGACGGACTGCAATCAGCCGACTCCGGCTTCCTCGACGGCCCCGGCCCCGGATGCCGGCAATCCCGCGCCGGCCACCACCACACCCCCGCATCTGAACGCCGTGAGCCGCACCGACATGCTCGAGGTGGCACCGGCACCACTGTCGACCTTCCAGGTGCGCGTATTGAATGCGTCCGCCGAGCGCGGCGCTGCACGTACCGTGTCCGACGACCTGGCCGGTCAAGGATTCAGTCCGGCAACCGACACAGCGTACGGCGACGACGCCCTCTACCCGAACCGCGACCTCAACTGTGTCGCGCAGATCCGGTTCGGTCCGGCCGGACGCGCTGGTGCAGCGTCGGTCTGGCTGGCCTTCCCCTGCGCGCAACTCGTGGACGACGGCCGACGCGGAAGTACGGTCGACGTCGCCCTCGGCGAGTACTACAAGAACACCGAACTCTCGCAGGACACCCAAGCGGCCCTCGAGGTCCTGCGCTCGGCCGACCCGAAGAAGCCCGAGACCGGTGTCGACCCGGCACTGCTCTCTGCGGTCCATTCCGCCGGCTGCTGACCCGAGGTTTTTCGCCCCGCCCGCCACCGCTCCTGTGACCGGCTCACACAACGCGCGCCCGCGCGCCGACGTCGTCGAGGATCTCGGACAGTTCGGTGGCGATCCCGGGCGCCATGGCCACCGTCAGATGCCCTTCCGACGACCGCGATTCCGGCGGTGGAGTCGACACCACCGCACCCGCCTCGGCGGCGATCAGCGATCCGGCGGCCCAATCCCACGGGCTCAAACCGTGCTCGTAGTGGGCGTCGACGGCCCCGCTGGCCACCATGCAGAGATCGAGCGCCGCGGCGCCGATCCTCCTGATGTCACGAACCCTGGGCAGCAGACGCGCGACGATGTCGCCCTGCGCCTGCCTGCGGTGTGCGTCGTAGCCGAAGCCGGTGGCGACGAGCGCGAGTTCGGCCCGGTCGATCGTGTTGCAGGACAGCCGTAACCGACTGCCGTCGGCACCGTGGACATGCGCGCCCCGACCCAGGGCGGCGGTGTAGGTGAGCCCGCGGGCCACGTCGACGACCGCTCCCGCGACCGACTGCCCGTCGATCTGCGCTGCCACCGACACCGCGTACGCAGGAATTCCGTACATGAAGTTGACCGTGCCGTCGATCGGATCCACGACCCACCGGACACCGGAGGGCACGGCGACGGTTCCGCCCGCCTCCTCACCGAGGATCTCGTCGTCCGGGCGTGCCTTGTGCAGCAACGCACGCACCAGTTGCTCGGTCTCGGTGTCGGCCACGGTGACCGGATCGGTTTCGGTCGACTTCGTCGACACGACCGAACTGTCGGCGCCGGAATCGGTCTGGCCGAACAATTCTGGCCTGCGTAGACGGACATGGTCGGCGGCAGCTTGTGCCACCGACCGCGCAATCGTCTCGAGGTCGTGCGCCTCGTCTGGTGGGTATGCGTCCGTGCACCGCGGATCGGTAGGTCCATTCGCCACAGGCTCCATTGAACAGCACGCGAATCGGTCGGCGGTCCGCGGAACCGCACCGGCGGAAACCGCGGGCGGCGCAGCATCGTCGGCAACCAAGCGATCCGCGCCCCGGCTGGATAGCCTGAACTTGTATTCGTCGCCGCCGGAGAGGACGTCGTAATGGCCGAGTCAGCACCGACCGAGTCACCCGAACCTGATATCGCCACCACCTCAACCAATCTCGGGTTCGGAGTGGATGTCGGCGGTTCGGGCATCAAAGGCGGCGTGGTGGATCTCGACACCGGCGAACTCGTCGGCGAACGGTTCAAGGTGCTGACCCCCAAACCCTCGACGCCGAACGCGGTCGCCGGCGGTGTCGCCGAGGTCGTCGAACACTTCGACTGGGACGGACCGGTCGGCATCACCCTGCCGGGCGTGATCACCGAAGGTGTCATGCGCACTGCGGCCAACATCGACAAGGGCTGGATCGGGACCGACGTCTACGCCCTGTTCAGTGAGTACCTCGGCGGCCGGCAGGTGTCGGTACTGAACGACGCCGACGCCGCCGGCATGGCCGAGGACGCATACGGCGCGGGCAAGGGCGTCGACGGTGTGGTGATGCTGCTGACCTTCGGCACCGGCATCGGCTCGGCGATCCTCATCAACGGCACGCTGGTGCCCAACACCGAGCTCGGGCACATGTACGTCGGCAAGAAGGAAGCCGAACATCAGGCGTCGTCGCGGATCAAGGAGGAGAAGGGGTGGTCGTATGAGAAATGGACCGAGCATGTCTCCACAGTCCTCGAGGCCTACGAGGCGCTGTTCTGGCCCAAGGTGTTCATCGCCGGCGGCGGTATCAGCCGCAAGTCCGCGAAGTGGATCCCATTGCTCACCAACTCGACCCCGGTGGTGCCGGCCACCCTGCTGAACACCGCAGGCATCGTCGGTGCGGCCATGGCCGTGTCGCAGGGACTCAAGACCTGACCGGGGAAACGTAGCGCGACACCGGTTGCGCACGACCTCGGCGATGCCGTGTGACCTGGCCTTTGACACATCCTTGAACCCGATGTCGTTACAATGGTCGTCACCGGTCATGTTGCACCGAGTACCAAGCCCTCACCCGCGGTGGCCCGTGCTGCCGCGACGCGTCAAAAGTCAGTTTCGAAAGGTTGTACGTGGCAGCCACCAAGACCGTTCACTCGGACGCCGAGGTCGACGAGACAACGGATTCGTCCACCGACGGCTCGAGCGAGCAGACACCCGCCAAGCGCCCGGCCAAGAAGGCGGCCAAGAAGGCAGCCCGCAAGGCCCCCGCCAAGAAGGCCGCGCGTAAGGCTCCCGCCAAGAAAGCGGCCAAGAAGGCTGCGGCCGGGCCCGACGCCGGCGGCGACACCGATGCCGAACCCGATGACAGTCCGGATTCCATCGACGACATCGACGGCCCCGACGCCGAACTCGATGAGGACGTCGAGATCGACGACCTCGACGTCGATGACGAGGACGACGCCACCGACGACGACTCGGACGACGACGAGGAGGAGGGCGACGCCGAAGAGCCGGCGGCCGCCACCTCGAAGCCCACTCCCGCCACCGACAAGGCCAATGCCGCCAAGGACGTGCCGGAGAAGTCGGCAGGTGACTTCGTCTGGGACGAGGAAGAGTCCGAGGCACTGCGTCAGGCCCGCAAGGACGCCGAGCTCACCGCCTCGGCCGACTCCGTGCGCGCCTACCTCAAGCAGATCGGCAAGGTCGCACTCCTCAACGCCGAGGAGGAGGTCGAACTCGCCAAACGCATCGAGGCCGGCCTGTTCGCCACCGAGCGCCTGCGTCGGATCATGGCGTCCGGCGAGAAGATCAGCACCGCCCAGAAGCGCGATCTCAACTGGATCTCGCGAGACGGCAACCGCGCCAAGAACCACCTCCTCGAAGCGAACCTCCGTCTGGTCGTGTCCCTCGCCAAGCGCTACACCGGCCGCGGCATGGCCTTCCTGGATCTCATCCAGGAAGGCAACCTGGGTCTGATCCGCGCCGTCGAGAAGTTCGACTACACCAAGGGCTACAAGTTCTCGACATACGCCACCTGGTGGATTCGGCAGGCGATCACCCGCGCGATGGCCGACCAGGCGCGCACCATCCGCATCCCGGTGCACATGGTCGAGGTCATCAACAAGCTCGGCCGTATCCAGCGCGAACTTCTTCAGGACCTGGGCCGCGAGCCCACTCCGGAGGAACTCGCGAAGGAGATGGACATCACGCCCGAGAAGGTCCTCGAGATCCAGCAGTACGCGCGTGAGCCGATCTCCCTCGACCAGACCATCGGCGACGAGGGCGATAGCCAGCTCGGTGACTTCATCGAGGATTCGGAAGCCGTCGTCGCAGTCGACGCGGTCAGTTTCACCTTGCTGCAGGATCAGCTGCAGTCCGTGCTCGAGACGCTGTCGGAGCGCGAGGCAGGAGTGGTCCGGCTGCGGTTCGGCCTGACCGACGGTCAGCCGCGCACGCTGGATGAGATCGGGCAGGTGTACGGCGTCACGCGCGAACGTATCCGGCAGATCGAGTCCAAGACGATGTCGAAGCTGCGCCATCCGTCGCGTTCGCAGGTGCTGCGCGACTACCTCGACTAGTCGAGCTCCCTCTCACGCCACGTCTGGCAACCCATCTTCGGGTGGTCTTGTCAACCTTGCGTTCACGGCGATTCCGACGGACGTCTGAATGCGGGGATTGGTGTCGCGCGTTCGTACGATGTCGGAATGTCGGATTCTCTGAGGCAGGCGGTCGTGCTGCCGTCTACCCCGATGCTGGTCACCAGAAGGGCGGTCGACCTGCTCCGGGTTGCCTCGATGCTGTGTAGGTAGCGGCCCGCGCATCAATGCGCAACGAAGCCCCCGATTCGTTTCCCCGCGCCCACCTCGTGATCTCCACGGCGCGCCTGCATCGAAAGCACCCTGCACATGCCAACCATCGTTCTCATTGCCCTGGTCGGATTCGCCGCCCAACTCGTCGACGGCAGCCTCGGCATGGCCTACGGCGTCACGACCACCACACTGCTCTTGGCGATCGGGACCAACCCGGCCGCCGCGTCGGCCACCGTGCACCTCGCGGAGATCGGCACCACCCTGGTCTCGGGTGTCTCGCACTGGAAGTTCGGCAACGTCGACTGGCGCGTGGTCCGCCGGATCGCGATCCCGGGTGCCATCGGCGCTTTCCTCGGCGCGACGATCCTGTCGAAGCTGTCCACCGAGGCGGCCGCTCCCGTGATGGCCGCGATCCTGCTGGCCCTTGGTCTCTACATCCTGCTTCGCTTCACCTTCCAGGGCATTCCGCGCCACAACCTCGGCAAGCCGCTGCGCAAGCGTTTCCTGGGTCCACTCGGCTTTGTCGCCGGCTTCGTCGACGCCACCGGCGGCGGTGGCTGGGGACCGGTCGGCACGCCCGCGATCCTGGCGAGTGGACGTCTGGAGCCCCGGAAGGTCATTGGTTCGATCGACACCAGCGAATTCATCATCGCGCTCGCTGCGAGCCTCGGATTCCTGTTCAGCCTGGGCTCGCAGGGCATCAACTTCGCGTGGGTCGGGGCAATCCTCATCGGTGGTGTTCTGGCCGCCCCGATCGCGGCCTGGCTGGTCCGGCACGTGCCTCCGCGTCTGCTCGGTTCGTCGGTGGGCGGTCTCATCGTGCTCACCAACACCCGCAGCCTGCTCAAGAGCGATCTCATCGACGCATCGGCATCGGTGCGTACGGCGTTCTACCTGGTCATCGCCGTTGCGTGGGCGGCAGCGTTCGCCTACTCGCTGCGCGAGTACCTGCGTGACCGCGAGAACGAATCCTCGGATGCGGTGTCGGAGTTGCGGGAGCAGCGCGAGTCCGAGGAGTCGGTGGGCGCCGCGTCCCCAACCGCATGACGGGCGTTGCGATCCACCTGCGCGCAACGATCACTCCCGAAACTGTGACCCCGGTCGCACCCTGCGTAACGTCGTCTTTTACCGGTGTTGCCGACGATGTTCGCGGTGTTAACGGTGAGTGACGACACACCGACCCGCCCTGCGGAACAATACGAAACCCCCAAGCGTCTGACAGAGTGAGGTTGACGCATCGCCCGGATGTGTCGGCTCACGAAGGGAAGGCGACCGACAGGCGCCGGACCGGGACGGAGGAATCATGAATGACATTGCCACCACAACCCCGATCTCCATGTCGCTCACTGCCGCCGACCGCTGCGATCGCTGCGGCGCCGCGGCAAAGGTACGCGCCGTCCTCCCCAAGGGGGGCGAGCTTCTCTTCTGCCGTCATCACTTCAACGAGCACGAGGCCCGACTCGTCGAGCTGAGCGCGACCGTCGTGGAGTCCGCGGGCGAACTCGTCTGACCCAGCAAACCTCAGACCTGATTCAGGCCCGGCCGGTTCTTCCGGCCGGGCCTGAATCGTGTCGGGTGTCGACGGACTCTGCTCAGCGCCACTCACGCAGCGCGTTGATCCGTTCCCGAAGCTGATCCGCGCTCGCCATCGCTGTCGGCGGACCGCCGAGTTTGGTGCGGAGTTCGTTGTGCACCATGCCGTGCGGCTTCCCCGTCCTGTGGTGGTGCATGGCGACCAGACTGTTCAGTTCTTTTCGGAGCGCATGCAGGTTCTCCCCCGTGCTCCGCGGCGCGGTTGCGGCCGCCCCGACATCCGGCACCGCGGCCGACCGTGCCGTCACCTGTTCGTCCTGCCTGCGCCGCAGTAGTGCGCGGACCTGGTCCGCATCGAGCAGGCCGGGCAATCCGAGGTAGTCCGACTCCTCGTCGGAACCCGCGAAGGTGGCGGTCCCGAACGACGAACCGTCGAAGATCACCTGGTCGAGTTCGGCGTCGGCATGCAGCGACTGAAAGCCCTTCTCCTCCTCGCCGGGCTCGTCCTTCTGCTTGTTCGCATCGGTCAGCAACGCGTCATCGAGGCCGTCGCTGTCGCGGTGCGGTTTGCCGAGCACGTGGTCGCGTTCGGCTTCCATCTGGCTCGCGAGGTCGAGGAGCACCGGCACCGACGGCAGAAACACGCTGGCCGTCTCCCCCGGCCGACGAGACCGGACGAATCGGCCGATCGCCTGCGCGAAATACAGCGGTGTCGACGCACTCGTCGCATAGACCCCGACCGCCAGCCGCGGCACGTCCACACCCTCCGACACCATGCGGACCGCGACCATCCACTCGTCGTCCGACGCGGCGAACTCCGCGATGCGCGACGACGACTTCGGGTCGTCGGACAGCACCACGGTCGGCTTCTTGCCGGTGATGGACGCCAGCAGTTCGGCGTAGTCACGCGCCGAGGTCTGATCGGTGGCGATCACCAGTCCGCCCGCGTCGGGCACACCACCGGCGCGCAGCTGCCCCAGCCTGGTGTGTGCAGCGGTCAGGACCGCCGGAATCCAGTCGCCGTGTGCATCGAGGGCCGTGCGCCACGCGCGCGCCGTGTGCTCGGCGGACAGCGGCTCGCCGAGGCGGGCGGTGAACTCCTCACCCGCACTCGTTCGCCAGCTGGCCTGACCGGAATACGCCAGGAAGACCACCGGACGCACCACGCCGTCGGCGAGCGCGTCGGCGTAGCCGTAGGTGTGATCGGCGCGTGAGCGCTGCACGCCCCCGGGTTCCGGCTCGTAGGTGACGAACGGGATCGGCGAGTCGTCGGACCGGAAGGGTGTCCCGGTCAGCGCCAGCCTGCGGGTCGCGTCGGAGAAGGCCTCCCGGATCGCCTCACCCCACGACTTCGCGTCGCCGCCGTGGTGAATCTCGTCGAGGATCACCAGCGTCCGCCGGTTCTCGGTCCGAACGCGGTGTCGCGCGGGGTGAGCCGCGATCTGCGCGTAGGTCACCACGACACCGTGATAGTCGCTACTCGTCTGTCCGGCGGAGTTGCTGAACCGTGAATCCAGGGCGATGCCGACTCGCGCCGCCGCCTCACTCCACTGGTGCTTGAGGTGCTCGGTGGGTGCGACCACGGTGACCTGATCGACCGTGCGGTCGTCGAGCAGTTCGCGAGCGATGCGCAGGCCGAAGGTGGTCTTGCCCGCGCCCGGGGTCGCGACCGCGAGGAAGTCGCGCGGACGCTTCGTCAGATACTTGGTCAGCGCGCGACGCTGCCAGGCGCGCAGCGGCATCGACGAAGCGGGCACCGCGGACGGTGCCGCGGCGTCCCCGGCCAGTGTGGGGTTCGCGACAGACGGATCGGCAGAGGTCACCGGTGTGCTGCTCCTGACTGCAAGTGAAACGTCACCGTGCCGACCAGCAACGATGACTGGTCATCCCTGGTGGGAGGCACAAAACGACCCCTCAGTGTGGGTGTCACACATGCCAAGGGGACGGGCCAATGCTACCGCTGCGCGGCGTGCCGTCGCGCACCGCGACACGTTCCACGGGGGCGATACCGGTCACCCGGGCGGTCATGATCCGACGCACCGCAGGTCAGCGGAATACCCATTTGCCGCCGCGATCAGGAATGCTGAGGGAATAGCCGGCAGAAATCGAAACCCCGCCCCCCTCGCCGACGACGAACCGTCGCCGGGCGAGTCGGCTTTGCCGGAGTCGATACCGTCGGAGCCGGCCGGCGATCCCACGGCCCCCACAGAACCCATCCGGGCGCCCCGGCGGCCGGGACACGATCACCCCTTCGACGACAACCCCGACTCCGGGCAGCGGCGGCCCGTGTTCCGCAACCTGCATGTGCTGGCGTGGCGCACGACCGTGAACGCCTGGGACCACGGCATCGTCGGATGGTCGGCCCAGGCAGCCTTCTGGCAGGCGCTGTCCTTGCCGCCGTTGCTCCTCGGCTTGCTGGGCAGCGTCGGCTACGTCGCCGGGTGGTTCGGTCCCGACACCGTCGACGTCGTCTACGACCGGATCATCGCTTTCGCCAACCGCACGTTCTCCGACAGCGTCGTCAGCGACCTGATCACCCCGACCGTCGACAACGTCCTCAACCGCGGGCGCGTCGGTGTGGTGTCCCTCGGCTTCATCCTGTCACTGTGGGCGGGGTCGTCGGCCGTGTCGTGTTTCATCGCGTCGATCGTGCACGCCCACGACCAGCACGAAGTCCGAAACCCCGTGTGGCAGCGAATCTTCGCGCTACTGCTCTACGTCGGCTTCCTCTGCGTGGCGGTGTTGCTGCTCCCGCTCGTCGCCCTCGGACCGAACTATCTACACGACATCGTGCCCGACTCGTGGGACCCGATCATCACCACGCTCATCGACTACGGGTACTTCCCGTTCGTCGCCGCTCTGCTGCTGCTGGTGCTGACGACGCTCTACCATCTGGCGTTGCCCCATCCGCTGCCGTGGCACCGGCTCGTCGGCGGAGCGGTCCTCGCCGGCATGGTGTTCTGGATCGCCAGCTTCATCCTGCGCATCTACCTGACTGCGGTCACGCGCGCCGGTTACTCCTACGGCGCACTCGCCACACCCATCGCGTTCCTGCTGTTCACGTTCTTCCTCGGGTTCGCGATCGTGCTAGGCGCAGAGTTCAACGCCGCGGTACAGGCCCTGTGGCCGGCGAAGGCGTCCACCACGACGCAGGTTCGCGAGTGGGTCAATTCGCAGACCTCCGACATCACCGGACAGCTCCGCAATCTGCCGGATCGGTTGTCCTCGGGCCCGATCCGGCGATCACGGCCGCCGTCTGATCGGTGAACGCCAATCCGAACTAGTCGAGTCAGCGACTCACCGTCGGCGTTGCCGACGATCATGGAGGCGGGAAGAGCGCGGCCTCGTCGCAGAAACCGCATTGGTCGCCAGGAACCGCTGATGTGGCCAGAAACCGCTGGTGCGCCTCGGGTTTCTGACCAGACACGCGGTTTCTGAAACCACGACACGCCGACGACGCGCCTCGGGTCGGCGAAGCGGCCGTCACGGACCACCCATCACAGAGACCTCACTTGTGGTCAGGGACCGTCGGCAGTTCCGAAGGTCTCTGACCAGAAACGAGGTCCCTGTCGACGCGCGGTCTTCCCGGCCCCGACGCCACGTAACCCCAGGTCAGAGAGTGGGTCGCCGAACTCTCCGGATCAGCGTTTCCCCGTCGTTGTTGCCGACGATCGTGGAGGCGGGGAGGGTTGGAGGTTGGGCCGGTGGCCAGGATCGGGCCCCTGACGGTGGTCCTCCGGGTATATCCCGGAAGCGGACGCTGACGGGCCCGATCTCAGTCACCGATTGCCGGTCGCCGCGTTCCGCCGACGGCGACGCCAGGAACATGCGCCCACAAAAAGTCGGGGAAGAAACTTCGTCCCCGACCCTTGGTGTCTTCCCCCAGAAATTTGTAGGGGACGACTGTGAACCTCGGGGAAGAAACTTCTTCCCCGAGATTTTGCGGGCACGACAGTATCGTGTTTCCCCAGGTCACGACGCTGGTCACTGAACTCTTCGGATCAGCTCTTACGCATGCGTGCGTAGATCTTCTTGCACTTGGGACACACCGGTGACCCCGGTTTGGCCGACCGGGTGACGGGGAAGGTCTCCCCGCAAAGCGCGACGACGTAGGTGCCCATCACCGCACTCTCGGCGATCTTTTCCTTCTTCACGTAGTGGAAGAACTTCGGCCGGTCGTCGTCGCCGGAATCTGTGGCGTCGGCGTCGGGACGCTCGTCGGTCTTGGTGTCGGACCACTCATCGAGGTCCGGTCGTTCGATGGTTTCGGTTCCCATCCGTCCATTGTGCGCTGTGGCGGTTGTGCACGACGACCCGATGGTGCATTCACGTGCCGAAAGTGGGATGGTGGAAGGGGGGTTCGGCACGTTTCGGTGGCCGGTGGCGCGAAGGGAATTCATGGGTGAGTCGACGGCGCAGGGCGGTCGTGCACCATTTGATGACGGGCGCGGCAGCGGCGTGACCTCCGAGACGTTCCTGATCACCGACGCCGCGGAGTCCTACGAGGCCCAGCACCGGGCCCGGGTCCGGAAGTACCTGACGTTGATGGCATTTCGAGTGCCCGCTCTGGTGATCGCCGGCATCGTCTACAGCGCCACCGGGAACGGTCTGCTGGCGCTCGGCATCGTTGCCCTGTCCATTCCGCTGCCCTGGGTCGCCGTCCTCGTCGCCAACGACCGGCCACCCCGCAAACGCGGCGCCGTGCCGCACTATCTGCACGGTGCCGACCACTCGGTGATCGGACCGGCCGAACTGCATTCATCCGCCGTCGACTCAGATTCGGCGGACACCACGACGACCGCGGCACCGAAACCCGGCCCGGACTCGCGGACCATCGACTCGCGGACCATCGACTCCCACACCGTCGACCCCGACTCCTGATCCCACCCGAGCGCACATCTCAGCAACTTCTCAGACCTGGCGGCGCGACAACACCAGTTTGCCCAGGTCAGATACGCAACGGCCGCCAACGACGCTCGAGTAGCCGGGAACTTTCCCGATGCTCGACGCGTTGCACTCTGTGAACGCACTCAATTCAGGAGGCCGCATGTCACGCTCGACAGTTGCACGTTCAACCACGACCACTGGATTCACCAGCGCTGTCGGCGCAGACCCTGCCGCCACGCGCACCCGCCCGGCGATGACCGAGCAGGATCTCGACGCTCAGTCGCCCGCCGCCGACCTCGTCCGCGTCTACCTCAACGGCATCGGGCGCACTGCGCTGCTCAACGCCGAGCAAGAGGTCGAACTCGCGAAGCAGATCGAGGTGGGCCTGTACGCAAAGCATGTCCTCGCGAATCGCAAGCGGCTGTCGGCGACCAAGAAGCGTGATCTCGCTCAGATCATCCGCGAGGGTGAGGCTGCCCGCGCTCATCTGCTGGAAGCCAACCTCCGCCTGGTGGTATCGCTCGCCAAGCGCTACACCGGCCGTGGCATGCCCCTGCTCGATCTCATCCAGGAAGGCAACCTGGGACTGATCCGCGCAATGGAGAAGTTCGACTACGCAAAGGGATTCAAGTTCTCCACGTATGCGACCTGGTGGATTCGCCAGGCCATCACCCGCGGCATGGCCGACCAGTCACGCACCATCCGGCTCCCCGTCCACCTCGTCGAGCAGGTCAACAAGCTGGCCCGCATCAAGCGTGAGCTCCATCAGCAACTGGGCCGTGAGGCAACCGACGAGGAACTCGCCAACGAGTCCGGTATCCCGGCGGAGAAGATCGCCGATCTCCTCGACCACAGCCGCGACCCGGTGAGCCTCGACATGCCGGTCGGCAGCGACGAAGAAGCCCCACTGGGCGACTTCATCGAGGACGCGGAGGCCACCTCGGCCGAGAGCGCCGTCATCGCCGGGCTCATGCACACCGACGTCCGCGCCGTGCTGGCCACCCTCGACGAGCGTGAGCAGCAGGTCATCCGGATGCGCTACGGCCTCGACGACGGTCAGCCGCGCACCCTCGACCAGATCGGCCGCATGTTCGGGCTGTCCCGCGAGCGGGTCCGTCAGATCGAGCGTGAGGTCATGGGCAAGCTCCGCCAGGGCGACCGCGCCGAGCGGTTGCGCGCCTACGCGAGCTGAGATCTGCGCCCAATCTCCCCTAACCCAATCTTCTCGGTCCGGTGTCCGCACGTGTGGGCACCGGACCGATCCGTATCTGCGCGGTGAGCACCGCCGCCCCCTCCGGCGAGGCGAGGATCGGATCGCACAGCACCTCGCGCACCTCGGGAATGTCGTCGACGAGCGTGGAGATCCGCAACAGCGTGTCGATCAACGCGGCTTTGTCCACGGCCGCCTCTCCGCCGTAGCCCGACAGCAACGGTGCCGAACGCGGCTCGTCGATCAGTTCGGCGGCATCGAGTTCTGACAACGGGACGGCACGGTAGCCGTGGTCGCCGAGCAGCTCGAAGGTGCGGCCCGACAGCCCGAACGACACCAGCGATCCGAACGATGGGTCGTCGCGCACCCGGATGACCGTGCCGACCCCCTTGGGTGCCATTTTCTGCACATGCAGCACGTCGTCGCCGGTGAGACCGCTCAATTCGGCGAACGCCGTCACGACGGCGGTGGCGTCGGGCAGATCCAGACGCGCGCCCTCCCGGTCCAGACGGCCACGCCACGCCGCCGAGGTTGCCTTCACGGCCACCGGGAAGCCGAGCTCGCGAGCCGCGGCCGACGCCTCGTGCAGGGTGCTCACCTCCCGGAACGGGACAACGGAGATCCCGTACCACCCGAGCACCTGTGCGCTGGCCAGATGATCGAGAACCATGCCCTGGTCGGTGTCGACTGCGACGTCGGCCAATGCCTCGCGCACGAACATCCGGGCGGCCTCGGGGTCGGTGCCGTCGGGACGCGCGACCACCGCTTCCGGACGTTGCCGCCATCGGGCGTACTGCCAGGCCCGCGCGAGGGCCGACGCGGCACGCTCGGGACTGGCGTACGACGGGATCGACCCACGATCGGGTAGCCCGTTGGCGCCGGGCTTCTTGAGTCCGGGCGGGATGCCGTCGACCGCGAGAAAGGTTGTCACGATCGGCTTCTTGCCGTCGGCGTCGGGAGTGTTCGCCGCCGCCATGAGGGCACGGGCATGCCAGTCGGCGTCGACCGCCACCGGCGGGACGAACACGACGAGGATCGCATCGACGCCCGGGTCGGCCATCGCCTCGGCAACCGCCGACTCGAACTGCTCCTCGGACGCGCCGGCCCCGAGATCGATCGCATCGAGAACCTCGAGCCCACCGCCGCGGGCGGTGTCGGCAGCGAGGCTGCCCAGCACCGACGAGTTGCCGATGATGCGCACCCGCGGACCGCGGGGCAACGGCTGAAACGCGAATGTCGTGGCACAGTCGAACAATTCGGGGATCGTGTCGACCTGGATCACACCGGCCTGTTCGAGGACCATCCGCGCGATCTGATCGTCGAGGCTCGCACCCCCCGACCGCGCGGCGCGCACCGGGGTCATCGCCCCTTTGCCCGACTTCACCGCGACGATCGGCTTGGACCGCGACACCCGACGAGCGATCCGGGAGAACTTGCGCGGATTACCGAAACTCTCCAGATACAGCAGCACGACGTCGGTGGCCGTGTCGGTGTCCCAGTACTGCAGCAGGTCGTTGCCGGAGACGTCGGCGCGATTGCCCGCCGAGACAAAGGTCGACAGCCCGATCTGCCTGCGGGCCGCGGTGTCGAGGATCGCGATGCCGAGGGCGCCGGACTGGCAGAAGAACCCGACGCGACCGGCAGCGGGAATGCGTGGGGCGAGAGTCGCATTCAGCGCGACAGCCGGATCGTTGTTGGCCACCCCGAGCGCGTTCGGACCCACCAGACGCATGCCGTGTTCGCGCACCTGTTCCACCAGTCGGTGTTCGCTGAGCAGGCCCTCCTCCCCGCTGTCGCCGAATCCCGACGACACCACCACGAGCGTGCGAACCCCCTTCACAAGGCAGTCGTCGAGCACGTCGGGCACCCGTTCGGCGGGTACCGCCACCACCGCCAGGTCCACCGGATCGGGGATGTCGCGCACCGTCTCGTAGGCCCGGATGCCACGCACCGACGGCGGCCGCTCCCGGGTGCGCCGACCGGGGACCGAGCGACCCGGCGCGGATCGGCCTGGGGCGGTGGCGTCGTCCTCGTGCGCGGTCGGGTCGTCGGGACCGTGTCCGGGCCCGTTGACCGGGAACACCGGGCCGGTGAAACCACCCGCAATGATGTTGGACAGCAGCGCGTTTCCGACTTTCTTGGGGTCGGTCGACGCACCGATCACCGCAACCGAACCCGGACGCAGCAGGTTGGCCACACTGCGTGCCTCCGACGCGCGTTCCCGCGCGTTTCGCACCGACAGCAAAGCCTCGGTGGGGTCGATGAGGAACTCGACGTGCACCGTCGATCCGTCGAAACTGCGCGACAGTTGGTAACCCGCATCGCGGAACACCGCGACCATGTTCGGGTTCTCGCTGAGCACCTCGGCCTCGAAGCGCGTGAAGCCGTTCTCGGCAGCCGCACCCGCGAGATGCTCCAACAAGATCGGGCCGAGACCGCGACCCTGATGCTCGTCGGCGACGACGAAGGCGACCTCCGCCGATTCCGGCTTGCCGTCGAGGGCGAGCCCTTCGTAGAGGCCCACCGCGATGATCTCGCCGCCGAGAACGGCGACCAGCGCGACTCGTTTCTGGTGATCCACCGTCGTCATCCGTGCGACCTCGCGGGGCGGAAGCGTCGGCGTTGGCCCGAAATACCGCATGTAGCGGGTCCGTTCGGACAGTTTGGAGTGGAATTCGACGATGCGGTCGGCGTCGTCGGGGACGATGGGGCGCAGGTGCACGACCCCACCGTCGGACGCCAGCACGTCGGCGATCCAATGCCGCGGATAGTCCCAAGGCCCACGCGGCTCCGGACGATCGGCAACGGTCGTGGGCTGCTCAGTCACGAGGATCCTCCGGGTCGAGTCCGTGGAGCGGATAGACCGCACGGCGGGTGGCGAGGATGGCACGGTCGGCCTGGCGTTGGGCGGACTCGCTGATTCCGTCGAGGGGTGCCTGTCCGGTGTCCCCGTCCCAGGCCGCGAAGGCCACATCACCGCCGTCGCCCATCACCCCCACCGGTGGCTGCGAGTAGTCGCTGTACACCTTGCTCGCCACCTGTTCGGCTGTGGCACGCCACGATTCGTCAATCTCCCGGGTCACGTCGACATCGCGGTCGAGTGCCACCCCGAGCAGGTGGGTCCAGCTGCGTGGAACCACGTTGACCACGCCGTAGCCGCCGCCACCGACCGCCACCCACCGGCCTTCGCAGTACCGGTCCGCGAGTTCACGCATCGCGATCATCGCGGCACGCTGTCCGTCGACCGTCAGCGACAGGTCGGTCAGCGGGTCGGCCCGATGGCTGTCGACGCCGCACTGCGAGATCAGGATCTGCGGCCGGAACTCGGCGATGAGCGACGGCACCACCGCGTGGAACGCGCGCAGCCACAGCCGATCCTGCGTGTCCGGCATGAGTGCGAGGTTGACCGCCGACCCGGCCGCCGCGTCGTTGCCGACCTCGGTGGGCCAGCCCGTACCGGGCCACAGCGTCGCCGGATGCTGATGCACCGACACCGTCATGACCCGGGGATCGTCGACGAAGGCTGCCTGGACCCCATCACCGTGGTGGGCGTCGATGTCGATGTAGGCGATCCGGTCGAAACCGTTCTCCAGCAACCAGTGGATGGCCACCGCGCAGTCGTTGTAGATGCAGAACCCGGCTGCCCGCGAACGCATCGCATGGTGCATGCCGCCGCCGATGTTGACCGCCCGGTTCACCGAGCCGGACGCCACCGCCTGCGCCGCTGCCAAGGTGCCGCCGACGAGGAGTCGGGCCGCCTCGTGCATGCCGTCGAACACCGGGTTGTCCGCGTCACCCAGGCCGAACAGGCGCTCGAGCAGAGGTCCCGACAGCGACGCCGTTCCCGACCCGACAGCGCGCACCGCATCGATGTAGTCGGAGGTGTGCACCACCTTCAGCACGTCGTCGTCGATGGACAGCGGCGGAGCGGGCTCGACGCCGTCGAGAACACCGAGGCTGCCCGCGAGGGTCATGGTGAGCGCGAGCCGCACCGGATTCATCGGGTGGGTATCTGCCCATCGGTAGGACAAGAAGTCCTCACTCCAGATGACGGTCGCACTCATTGCGCACTCGCTCGATCGGCCACGCCTCAAGGCTAGTGCCATGTCTCGACGCTGCGGTACCAGTCCGGCGGACACGCCTTGCCGAGGTCGGCCGAAGGTGTTCGCGCCGCAGGTCAAGGTACTCTGGAGGGGGACGAAAGGGACTGCGCACAGTGAACGATCTGGTTGACACCACCGAGATGTACTTGCGGACGATCTACGACCTCGAAGAGGAAGGCATCGTGCCACTGCGGGCACGTATCGCCGAGCGTTTGGAACAGAGCGGACCGACCGTGTCCCAGACCGTTGCGCGCATGGAACGCGACGGCCTGCTCCGCGTGGCAGGCGACCGCCACCTCGAACTCACCGACAAGGGCCGCGGACTCGCGATCGCCGTCATGCGCAAGCACCGGCTGGCCGAACGACTGCTGGTCGACGTCATCGGCATGCCGTGGGACGAGGTTCACGAAGAGGCGTGCCGCTGGGAACACGTCATGAGTGAGAACGTCGAGCGCCGTTTGCTCTCCGTACTCAAGAATCCGACGACCTCGCCGTACGGCAACCCGATTCCGGGTCTCGAAGCGCTCGGCGCCGAGCCCGTCGGCAGCGAGGCGCCTGCGACTCGACTGTCCGACCTCCCGCAGGGCGACAAGGTCGCGGTGATCGTGCGACGCCTGTCCGAGCATGCGCAGTCCGACACAGCACTCATCGGCCAGCTGCGTGAGGCCGGAGTGGTGCCGAACGCCCGCGTCACCGTCACCTGCTCGGGGAGCACCGTCACCATCGACACGCCCGGGCACGAAGGCCTGAACCTGTCGAACGAGATGGCGCACTCGGTCTTCGTCGACAAGGTGTGAGGCGACGGGCATTCAACCCACGGCACGCAGAGTCGGATTCGGGATGACCACACCCAACTCCGCTGCGGCACGGTAAGAGTCGTCGATCATCTCCCACAGTGTGTTGGGCCGCATGCCGTTCCGGAGCGCACGATCGAGCAGACCGGCCAACGACCACGAGGGATCGGCGGCCAGCGCCGCGTCGAGGGCAACACCGGCATAGGCACCCTCACCCCCGATGTAGTGCAGATGGGCGAGCATCGTGGCCGCGCTCGCCCGGCCCTGCTTCTGCAGACGCCGGGTCAGTTCGCGCCAGAGCAGCTCGGCACCGTCGCGCAGGTCGGTCACGGCGAGCGCCAACGCCGCATCACGCACCGGCAGTGTGAGGATGGCACGTTCGAGCTCGTTCAGCGTCGAGCAGTCGAGTTTCGGCGGACCGGCCTGCACCCGGTCGACGATCAGAGCGAGCAGTCTCCGATGTTCGGCAGTGTCCTGCGCGCCGACACCGTCGAGCGGCTCGTTCGGTGCGTCGAGGTGGTTGCAGACGGGCTCGGCACACCGAGGCGACGGGACAAGCATCTGCTGCATCTCCGAGCGGCTCGAGAGCAGGCGCCTGCCCGTCGACACGGCCGTGGCTATCGCGGTCGGGCAGGTGCGCGGATCGGCGAGGACGCCGGCACCGGCCTTCGGCACCGCGATCGGGGCCGGCCGGTTCGCTCGTGGCCGCCACGCCACCGACCACGCTGCACCACAGTCGAATTCGTTGAGGACGAAACCGATCGACACTCCTCCCGATGCCGAGAACTCCCGATTGGCGAGGGCCAGTACGCGCCGATGGCACGGATCGTCGAGCGCGAACCTGTCGTCGACGATGGCCACCAACAGATCGCGCGCACCGTACCGCGCGCAGATCGAGCCCAACTCCGCGAACACCCGGAGCAGCGCCGGCTGCGGCGTCCCGTCGTCGTCGACGGCCAGATCGTGGCGCATCGTCGCCCGGACCGTGCGCCCGGGGCCTACGCACAAGATGATGATCGACCGTTCGGGGATGAACCCGAGCAGAGCCGGGATCGCGGTCAGGAGCGATGCCGCGTCGAGGCGCGAGCGTGATTTCGATGAGGACATGCCGTCATCATCACTGCGGCCTACGCCCTCATCGGCCGTTCGCCGCGGTCCGGGATCGGCTGTCCACAAACGAGATTCGGTCCACAGCGCCAATCAACCAAGCGCCAATCAACCAACTGCCGATCAACCAAAGGCCGCGTCGACCGCCTTGGTGAACAGCGCGTCGAGTCCGCTGCCGGCGTCGGGCGGCAACGGTCCGGCCGATGGCCAGCGATACTCGGCGTACACGCGTACATCATCGCGCTGACCGATCAGCGTGACCGTGCTGGTCACCAGGATGTTGGGAATCGCGCCGGTCACCATTGTCCTGCGCACCGCGAGGGTCTCGACTCCGTCCGGCGCCGAAGGAGCGGGCAGCACCTCGGCGGTGACGCGTGTCGACGCGGTCGCGGTTCCGGTCGTCCAGCGCCGACACTCATCGAGCTGGGTGCCCAGTTGCGCGAGATCGGCCGGCGAGTAGACGATCGCGGCGGTGTAGGTGGACCGCTCCTGCGCACCGGGCGCGAGCAGCACCACGGCACCGCTCGAGATGACCGCACCGGGTCGGCACGAGGCAGGAACCACCGACGCCGATCCCGGATGACCGGTGATGTCGGCCAGCACGTCGGGAAGTGCCGGGTCCGGAACGCGACTGGCACCGCCCGCCGGGAAATCGCCCGGATTGACCGCACGGTCAGACAGGTCGGGCATCCCCGCCACCGGCTCACCGCTCACCGCACACGCGCCGAGGAGGAGGCACGCACCCAGCGCTGCGATGGCCGGTAACCGCACTCGCCATCGGAGTGCCGATGCGCCGCGCCGTTTGTTCACAACGCTCTACTGTGCCAAACCACGCGCCCGGCGACGCTCATCGACACTCCGCAGTGTCCGACGCAATGTCGGCGAATTGTCGCCGGCCGGGAATCCGGGACCACACCCACGGGTTGTTGATTCTAAAAGCACATAATGACCAGCACAATTGGCCCTGGCCGAGGCCGGTGGGCGACAATGGGAAGACCACGCGGGGAAGACCACGCGCGGCGAGGTGACGAGAGGAGGGTGACCATGGACGAGCGACAAGAACGCAAGGACCAACACGGCGACGGTGCTCCCGGCCCGGACGACACGGCCAACGCGCTGTACGAGCTGGCGTTTCCGGCCCCTCAACTGGGCACCGGCGACACCGGACCGGTGCTGATCCACGCCCTCGAGGGGTTCGCCGATGCCGGACATGCCGTCGCGCTGGCCGCGACACACCTGCGCGACAGCCTCGAATCCGAACTCGTCGCCACCTTCACCTCCGACGAACTGATGGACTACCGGTCGCGACGGCCGACGATCAGTTTCAGCGGCGAGACCTTCACCGACGTGCAGATGCCCGAGCTGACCATCCACGCCATCCGCGACACCAACGGCAAGGGCTTTCTGCTGCTGTCCGGCTCGGAGCCCGACCTGCGGTGGGAACAGTTCGTCGACGCGGTCCGCCGCCTGTCCGATCATTTCGGAGTCACCGACGTGGTCGGTCTCAACGCGATCCCGATGGCCGTTCCGCACACCCGTCCGCCGTCGATCACCGCGCACGGCAGCGACCCCGACGCGCTGGGCGACCTGCCGCGTTGGGGTTCGGCGATGAAGCTCCCGGCGAGCGCCTCGATGCTGCTGGAACTGCGCATGGGTCAGCACGACTACCGGGCGGCCGGGCTGTCCGTCCATGTCCCCCATTACTTGGCGCAGACGAACTATCCGGCGGCCTCGGCCCGACTGTTGACCGCGGTCACCGAGCTCACCGGCCTCCAGCTGCCGATCGCGGCCCTGCAGAGCGCTGCGGAGAAGGTGCGCGACCAGATCGACAACGAGGTCTCCGGGAACTCCGAGATCGAGTCGGTGGTCGCCGCGCTGGAAACCCAGTACGACTCGTTCACCCAGGCACAGGAGGAACGCGCGTCGCTCCTCGCCGCGGAGGAGTCGCTGCCCAGTGGTGACGAACTCGGCGCCGAACTCGAGCGGTTCCTGGCCGAGCAGGCCGGCACCGATCATGGCAACCTCGACACCGACTCGGATGACGGAAACGAGGGACCGCGATCTCCGATGTGATCGGGGCCCCGGCAACCCCAGCGTTTCTGGAGCCGGTCGCCGACGAGGATGCGGCACTGGAACGATTCATCGGTTGGTGGGCCGAGGGTGGGCTCGACCTCTATGAGCATCAGGAAGAGTCGCTGTTCGAGTTGGCCGCCGGCAGCAACGTCATCCTGGCCACGCCGACCGGATCCGGGAAGTCCCTGGTCGCCGTCGGCGCGATCTACTTCGCGCGGTGCGCAGGTCGGCGCGCCTTCTACACGGCACCGATCAAGGCGCTGGTGAGCGAGAAATTCTTCGACCTGTGCAGCATGTTCGGCGCCGACTCCGTGGGCCTGATGACCGGCGATGCCTCGGTCAACTCCGATGCGCCGATCATCTGCGCGACCGCCGAGATCGTGGCAAATCTTGCGCTGTCCGACGGCGAAGACAGCGACATCGGCACTCTGGTCGCCGACGAATTCCATTACTACGGCGAGTCGGATCGTGGCTGGGCGTGGCAGGTTCCGCTGATCGAGTTGCCGCACACGCAGTTCCTGCTGATGTCGGCGACACTCGGTGACATCTCCTTCTTCGTCGACGACCTCACCCGCCGGACCGGTCGAGAGACCGCCGCCATCACCGGAACCCACCGGCCGGTCCCGCTCGAGTACGCGTATTCGATGACTCCGATCCACGAGACTATCGAGGACCTCGTCTCCCGTGGACGCGCGCCCGTCTACGTCGTGCATTTCACGCAGGCGGCGGCGGTCGAGCGTGCGCAGGCATTGCTGTCGGTCCGCCTGTGCGACAAGGAACAACGTGCGGCCATCGCTGCCGCGATCGGCGATTTCCGTTTCCACACCGGATTCGGCAACACCCTCTCCAAGCTGCTCCGCGCGGGCATCGGCGTCCATCACGCCGGTATGCTGCCGCGCTACCGCAGACTCGTGGAAAGGCTTGCCCAGCAAGGGTTGCTGCAGGTCATCGCCGGGACCGACACCCTGGGCGTCGGGATCAACGTGCCCATCCGCACAGTGCTGTTCGCCGGTCTCAGCAAGTTCGACGGCAATCGTGTGCGTCGGCTGCGCGCCCGCGAGTTCCACCAGATCGCGGGCCGTGCCGGCCGCGCCGGCTTCGACTCGGTCGGATACGTCGTCGCCCAGGCGCCCGAGCACGACGTGGAGAATGCGCGCGCCGTCGCCAAGGCAGGTGACGACCCCAAGAAGCTGCGCAAACTCGTCCGCAAGAAGCCGCCCGAGGGATTCGTGTCCTGGGGCGAGAAGACCTTCACGGCTCTCGTCGACGCGCCCGACGAACCGCTGCGATCACACTTCCGGATGACCATCGCCATGCTGCTGGAGGTCCTCAACCGACCCGGTGACTGTTTCTCCGCGGTGCGCCACCTCCTCGAGGCCAACCACGAACCCCGCGATCGCCAGCTGCGGCACATCCGGCACACCATCGCTCTTTATCGTGGCCTGCGTGACGCGGGCATCGTGGTGCAACTCGACGAGCCCGACGCCACCGGCAGATACGTGGCCTTCAACGTGGACATGCCGAAGAACTTCGCGCTCACCAATCCGCTGTCGGCCTTCGCGCTGGCCGCCTTCGAACTCCTCGACACAGACTCACCTGACCACGCACTCGACGTCGTCTCGGTGCTCGAATCGACCCTGGAGGATCCTCGCCCGGTGCTGATCGCACAGCGAAAGGTCGCGCGCGACAAGGCCATCGCCGAGATGAAGGCCGACGGCGTCGAGTACGAGGAGCGCATGACCCGGCTGGAGGAGATCACCTGGCCGCAACCGCTCGCCGAGGAGATCGGTTATGCCTTCGAGGTGTATCGGGCCGGAGCGCCGTGGGTGGGTTCCACACCACCGTCGCCGAAATCGGTGCTGCGCGAGATGCTCGAACGGTCGATGACCTTCACCGAACTCATCTCGGTGTACGGACTCACCCGCAGCGAGGGCGTCGTGCTGCGCTACCTGTCCGATTGCTATCGCGTACTGCGCCACGGTGTTCCGACATCGGTGATCACCGATGACGTCGCGTCGATCGTGACCCGACTGGGCACCATGGTCCGCGATGTCGACTCCAGTCTCGTCGACGAGTGGGAGGCCCTGTCAGCCGGCGAACTCCCTGCGGACAGCACCAGCGGCTGACACGACGTCGGCGATGATGCCGGCGAGTTCGCGGTAAGCGTCCTCCCGGTGGGCCGATCGGCGGAAGACGAGGCCGATGCGCCGTCCCGGCCGCGGCGAGGCAAACGTGGCGGTGGCCAGACCGCCCCCGGCCGTCTCCGAGGCCACCGCCGTCTGCGGTATCAAGGTCACACCGAGACCGCCGGTGACGCAATGCACCGCCGTTGCGAGGGAGGCGGCCCGCGTGTGCCCGAGATCGGGCCGCACGCCGGCGATCCGGCACACCTCCAAGGCTTGATCGCGCAGACAGTGACCTTCGTCGAGCAGCAACAAGGGCAGGTCGGCGAGCGCGGCCGGATCCACCCGCTTACGGCCTGCGAGTGCGTGGTCGGCCGGCAGCGCGAGGACGAAATCCTCGTGGTACATCGGAATCTCGGCCATTCCGGGGATCTCGGCGGGCAGCGCGAGAACCGCCGCGTCGAGGCTGCCCTCGCGTAGCTGATCCACCAGTCGTGCCGTCTGGTCTTCGACGACGCGAAGGGTCAGTTCGGGTCGCTGCTGTGCCAACCCCCGGAGAACGGTCGGCAACACGTAGGGCGCAACGGTCGGGATGAATCCGAGTCGCACAGTGCCGCTGAGCGTTTCGCCGACGCCGGACACCTCGACCAAGAAGTCGTCGACGGATTCGATCACCGCAATCGCTTTCGGAAGGAGTCGCTCCCCCTCGGTGGTGACGAACACTCGCCGCGTGGTCCGCTCGATCAGAGTGACCCCGAGACCGGTCTCCAATGCAGCCAGCGCCTGCGACAGTGAGGGCTGGCTCACGCCCAGATCGCCTGCGGCCGCACCGAAGTGGCGGCGCCGGGCCAAAGCCGCAAACGCTCGCAGCCCGGCCACCGACGGCTGATAAGTTCGATCGGTCATGCCTATTAGTCTAGTGCTACTCATCACGTTTCGCTTTCACTGAAATTCCGGCACGATGGTACTCGTCAGTAACACGTAACGACTTCGCTCGTGGGGCCGAGCATGTGCGCCACGACACAGGAGGAGCGAAAGACCATGGCATTGCTCACAATCGGAGATCAATTTCCGGCCTACAATCTGACGGCCGTGATCGGGGGCGATCTCTCGAAGGTGAACGCCTCGGCACCCGACGACTACTTCACCACCGTTTCCAGCGACGATCATCCCGGCAAGTGGCGGATCGTCTTCTTCTGGCCCAAGGACTTCACCTTCGTCTGCCCGACCGAGATCGCCGCGTTCGGAAAGCTGAACGACGAGTTCGCCGACCGTGACGCCCAGGTACTCGGCGCATCGGTGGACAACGAGTTCGTCCACTTCCAGTGGCGTGCCCAGCACGAGGACCTCAAGACGCTGCCGTTCCCGATGCTGTCCGACCTCAAGCGCGAACTCGCCACCGCAGCAGGCGTTCTCAACGCCGATGGTGTCGCCGACCGGGCCACCTTCATCATCGACCCGAACAACGAGATCCAGTTCGTCTCGGTCACGGCGGGTTCGGTGGGCCGCAACGTCGACGAGGTGCTGCGCGTGCTCGACGCCCTGCAGTCCGACGAACTCTGCGCCTGCAACTGGCGCAAGGGCGATCCCACCATCGACGCCGGCGAACTGCTCGCCGCAGGCGTCTGAGAGGAGACGACATGAGTATCGATAATCTCAAGGAAGCCCTGCCCGAGTACGCGAAGGACCTCAAGCTCAACCTCGGATCGATCAGCCGCACCACTGTGCTGAACGAGGAACAGCTCTGGGGCACCCTGCTGTCAACCGCAGCAGCGACCCGTAATGCCAAGGTGCTCAGCGAGATCGCCGACGAGGCGGCCGATACGCTGTCGGCCGACGCGTACAACGCGGCCCTCGGCGCAGCGTCGATCATGGGCATGAACAACGTCTTCTACCGTGGCCGCGGATTTCTCGACGGTCGCTACGACGATCTGCGCCCCGGACTGCGGATGAACATCATCCGCAACCCCGGCGTCGACAAGGCCCTTTTCGAACTGTGGTCGTTCGCCGTGTCGTCGATCAATGGCTGCGGCCACTGCGTCGCAGCTCACGAGAACACACTGCGTGAAGCGGGTGTCGAGCGTGAGGCGATCCTGGAATCCCTGAAGGTCGCCTCGATCGTCGCCGGTGTCGCGCAGGCCCTCACCACCACCGAGGTCCTTGCCGGCGTCTGAATCACCGCACACCGCACGGTCGACAAGTGACAGCGGGGCCCCGGTCTCGAATCCACGAGACCGGGGCATCATTGCTTTGATGTCGACCGTGCGGCGGACACCGATCCGCGGCAGCGCATGACAGACTGAGAAGGATTTCTGTGCGACGATCCACGGTGCGAGCGTGATCTCGCCGGCACGGTGAGACGCGCAGGCATGCACAGAGAGGACTGGTACTGGTGACCTACCCGAACGATCCGGGCAATCAGCACTGGAATCAAGGGCGTCCGCCCACCGGTCCCGGCGGTTCACCGCATCCGTACGGCAATCAGGCACCGTACGGCAATCCACAGCCGCCGAACGATCCGTACGCCCCGACTTCCTCGTACCAGCAACCCGATCCGTACGGCTATGTCGCTCCGGGCTATCCGGGTTACGGGCAGCAGCCTCCCGGGTACGGCGGTCCGCAACCGCAGGGCGGCACCAACGGTCTGGCGATCGCGGCGCTGATCTCGGCATTCATCGTCGCGCCGGTGGGCATCGTCCTCGGGCATTTCTCGCTGTCCGAGATCAAACGCAATCACCAAAAGGGTGGTCCGCTCGCGATCGCCGCGCTCGTGATCGGCTACCTGTTCACGGTCGTCGGTGTCGTCGCGCTGGTACTCGTTCTGACGGGCGCGATCGGATCCGGCAACGACGAGGAGTCGACCACCGCGGCCGGCAAGTCGAGCACGACGACCGAATCCACCACCGAGACAACAGAGACCACAGAAACCAGCACGACCTACTCGTACCCGTCAACCACCTACACATACTCGACGACGGCCGAACCCGGGGTGACGAGTCCCCCCGCGTACACGCCGGACCCGTCGAACACCATCGCCAACGAGATCCGCACCACCGATGTCGGCGCGTGCATCCACCGAGAGGCCAACGGAAGCCAGCTCACCGCGTTCTATCGGACGTCGTGCGGGTCGTCGGCAGCCACGGACCGGGTCTACCTGCGCACCGACAACACCAGCAGCTGCAACGGAAACTGGGTGCAGATCGGTCCGTCGTCGTACTTCCGCTACAACGTCGTCCTGTGCCTCACCCCGCTGTGATCGCCTGATCAGCCCAGTGCGGCACGCATGCGTCAACTCAGTGCGGCACGCATGCGTCAACTCAGTGCGGCGCGCATATGCGTCAACTCAGTGCGGCACGCATGCGGTCGGCGAGTTCGCCGACCTCTTCGGTGGTCATCACGAACGCGGGCGAGATCTGGAGCGCGCCCTGCCCGGCGGCGCGCCCGCTCACTCCGTGCTCGCGCAATTTCGAGATCATTCCGATTGCCTGTGTGGGGTCGGCGAGTTGGACGGCCGAGACCGCCCCGAGCCCCGTCCGCACCTCGGTCACCGAGTCCAGTTCGGCGAGCGGAGCCAGCGCCGCGGCGAGATCCTTCTCGAGGCGGGCCGCCTCGGCGAGCAGCCCCTCCCGTTCGATGATGTCGAGGTTCGCCATCGCCGCCGCCGCCGCGCCCGCGTGACCGCCGTAGGTATAGCCGTGGCGCCACCAGACCCCGCCGGCGAAGAAGGGTTCGGCGACATGCGGCGCGACGAACACCGCGCCCATCGGGACGTAACCGGAGGTGAGCCCCTTCGCCGTGGTCATCATGTCCGGCTCCAGACCGAGTCGCGACGATGCGAACCAGGAGTCGCCGCCGATGCGGCCGAACCCCGTGACCACCTCGTCGGCCACGAAGAGCACGTCATGGTCGCGACAGATCTGACGCACCTCGGTCAGGTAGCCGTCGGGCGGGAGATAGATTCCGCCGGCTCCGATGATGGGCTCGCAGAAGAATGCGGCGATCCGATCGGCGCCGAGCCGCTCGATGAGTCCCAGCAAGCTCTTCGCGTTGTCCCATTCGACGGTTTCCGCGGCCGGCATCAGCTCGCCGTAGCCTTCACGGTTCACCGGAATCCCGGCCAGTGCCGTTCCCGCAACGTGCATTCCGTGGTAGGCCTTGGTCCGGCCGACAATGATCTCCTTCTCCGGCCGCCCGCGCTCGTGCCAGTAGCGCCGGGCCAGCTTGGCGGCGCTGTCCACCGAGTCGCTGCCACCCGAGGTGAAGAAGATCTTGCTGCCCGCGACCGGCGCGATCGCGGCGAGACGTTCGGCCAGCGCCAGCGTCACATCCGACGTGAAATCGCCGAATCCCGAGTAGTGCGCGAGCGTGGAAAGCTGATCCGCCACCGCCGCGCCGATCTCTGCGCGCCCGTGACCGACGTTGGTGAACCACAGTCCCGCTGTCGCGTCGAGATACCTGTTCCCCTCGCGGTCCCAGATCCGGGTGCCCTCGCCACGCACCACAACGAACGGACCGCTCGCCCTCACCGCACCCATGTCGGCGAATCCATGCCACAACGCATCAGCCATGCCGCCAATCATGCCGGATGCCCGGCACGGCGGGACCACAACGCCCACCGACGGGCAACGGCCTGCACCGCGCTCACTATTCTGGACAGACCATGACCGCGACCCCAACCGACGCCGATCGCGCGGCCCTGCGCACCGCGCTGCGCGAACTGACCGTCGTCGACGGTCATCGGCTGCGTCGGCGCGCCGACAAACTCGGGTCGGCACCCACGTCCGACGCCTGGCAGCAGCTCCTCGGTGCGGTGCAGGCCGCACGTCGTCGAATCGACGCCCGACGAGCATCCGTGCCCGACCTCCACTTCCCACCCGAACTGCCCATATCGGCCGCCCGCGACGAGATCCGGGACGCGATCGACGCACATCAGGTCGTGGTGATCGCCGGCGAGACCGGTTCGGGTAAGACCACGCAGCTCCCGAAGATCTGCCTGGAACTCGGACGCGGTGTGCGCGGCATGATCGGGCATACCCAGCCACGCCGCATTGCGGCGAGCTCGGTCGCCCGGCGCATCGCCGACGAAACCAACACCAAACTCGGCGACGCGGTCGGGTACTCCGTGCGATTCACCGACAGATCGGGCGCCGACACCCTGGTACGGGTGATGACCGACGGGATTCTGCTGCGCGAGATCGCGGCCGATCCGCTGTTGCGCCGCTATGACACGCTGATCGTCGACGAGGCGCATGAACGCAGCCTCAACATCGACTTCATTCTCGGATACCTGCGCCGGCTGCTCCCGCGCCGCCCAGACCTCAAGGTGATCATCACCTCGGCCACCATCGAACCCGATCGGTTCGCACGGCATTTCACCACGGCCGACGCTCCGGTGCCGGTGATCGAGGTGTCGGGGCGCACCTACCCGGTCGACGTGCGCTACCGCCCACTCACCCTGCGTGAACGACCCGACAGCGGCGACGAGGGCGGTGGAGGCGAGCACGCCGACCTCGACCTGTTCCAGGGCATCGATGCCGCGATCGACGAGCTGTGGTCGGCCGGCCGTGGCGACGTGCTGGTCTTCCTGCCCACCGAGCGTGATATCCGCGACGCGTCGGATGCTCTGCGGCGCAGAGCTTCTGCGGGTGCAGAGATCGTCCCGCTGTATGCGCGGCTGTCGGTCGCCGATCAACAGCGGGTGTTCGCACCCTCGGACGGACGTCGCATCGTCTTGGCCACCAACGTCGCCGAGACCTCCGTCACCGTCCCCGGCATCCGCTACGTCGTGGACTCCGGCACCGCACGCATCAGCCGATACTCGACCCGCACCAAGGTCAGTCGCCTTCCCGTCGAAGCGATCTCACAGGCCAGCGCCCGTCAACGTGCCGGACGCTGCGGTCGTGTCGCGCCCGGCATCTGCATCCGCCTCTACAGCGAGGACGACTTCGACGCACGACCGGCCTTCACCGATCCCGAGATCTTGCGGACCAACCTCGCCGCGGTCATCCTGCAGATGACGTCGCTGCGCCTTGGCCCCATCGCCGACTTCCCGTTCGTGCAGCCGCCCGACGATCGCGCGATCCGCGACGGTATGGCCGTGCTCACCGAACTCGGGGCGATCGAACAGTCCGACAAGGCAGGCGGGCCCCCGCGACTCACCTCGGTCGGCCGCTCGATGGCGCGGCTCCCGGTCGACCCTCGCATCGCCCGAATGCTGATCGCGGGACACGAACTCGGATGTCTCGACCACCTCGTCGTCCTGGCGGCCGCCCTGTCGCTGCCCGACGTTCGTGAACGGCCCGCCGATCACCGCGAGGCCGCCGACACCGCACATCGCCGCTTCGCGGTGCCCAATTCGGATTTCCTGGCCTACCTGGAGCTGTGGCGCTATCTCCAGGAGAAGCGGAATGAGCTGTCCGGCAACACGTTTCGCAGGATGTGCGAACGCGAGTACCTCCACTATCTACGCATCCGCGAATGGCGCGATCTGACCCGTCAACTGCGCGAGATCGTCGGCGAACTCGACTGGCCGACCACGCCGACCGAACCCGACGCGGACGCCATCCACCGAGCGGTCCTGTCCGGACTGCTCAGCAACATCGCTGTGCGCAATTCCGAGGGCCGCGAATACACGGGAGCCCGCGGCACCACGCTGATGATCTTCCCGGGTTCGGCCCTTGCGCGGAAACCGCCCGCCTTCCTCATGGCCGCCGAAATCCTGGAGACCTCACGGCTTTTCGCGCACACCGTGGCCGGGATCGACCCGCTGTGGGTGGAACGGGTCGCCGGCAGCCTGGTCAAGCACACCTACAGCGAGCCGCATTGGTCGGCAAAACGGGGCGCGGCGATGGCCTACGACCGGGTCACGCTCTACGGCGTCACCCTGGTTGCTCGACGACGGGTCGTGTACGGGCCGATCGATCCGGTCACGTCCCGCGAGTTGTTCATCCGCCACGCGCTGGTCGAGGGCGACTGGCGCACCGATCACTCCTTCTTCCACCGCAACCGCGAACTGCTCGAGGCGGCCGCCGACGTCGAACACCGAGTCCGCCGACGCGATCTCGTCATCACCGAGGATCAACTCTACGATTTCTACGATCAGCGCATCGGAGCCGAGGTCACCTCGGCCCGCCACTTCGACACCTGGTGGAAGCGCGCACGCCGCGATCGGCCGGATCTGCTCGATCTCACTGCCGCCGACGTCGGCGCCGACACCTCGGTCGCCGACGCGGACTTTCCCGGCGCATGGCAACAGGGCGACGCACGACTCGAATTGCGGTACCGGTTCGATCCGGCGGCCACGGATGACGGCGTGACCGTGGTCATTCCGGAAGCACTGCTGGGCCACATCCGGTCCGCGGGCTTCGACTGGACGGTGCCGGGCCTGCGATCGGAATTGGCCACCGCGCTGGTCAAGACGCTGCCCAAGCATCTGCGCAAGACGATGTCGCCCGCCGGGCGGTTCGCCGAACTCGCTCTGTCCCAACTGAAACCACGGTCCGAACCGATCGTGTCCGGACTGGCCCGGGAGCTGACCACCATCGTCGGAACCACGGTGGCCGCCGACGATTTCGTCCCCGACCGGCTACCGGCACACCTGCGCGTGCATTTTGCGCTCGCCGATGCGACGGGCGCCATCGTCGACACCGACGACTCGCTCACCGATCTCCAACGCCGACATCGTCGGAGCACCACCCCGGAGCCGATCGTCCGGCGCGAGTTCACCGCGTGGACGGCCGACGGGATCGGTTCGCTCCCACACAGCTCGCAGGTGAAGATCGCCGGTCAAGAACTGACCCGCTACCCCGCGATCACGGCGGTGACCGACGCGACCGGCGCCTCGCGTGCCGTCGTCCGTACCGACGCGACGTCCCCGCAGGAGCGTGATCGGCTCGTTTTCGAAGGCGTCGCGGCCCTGCTCGACATCGCCATCCCGCCGCTGTCGAAGAAGGTCGTCGGCTCTCTGGCCGGGGCCGACAGACTCGCCTTGAGCCAGAGCCCCTACCGCAGGATCGAGGACCTCACCGCCGACTGCACGCGACGCGCGATCCGCGACCAGATGGCTGATGCGTCCGCCGCCGTTGCCGCCGTCCGCACTCCCGCCGAGTTCGAGACCGTGCGCGCGCGGATACAGCCGGCAGCCCTGGCCGCCGCACCCGAGTACTTCGCTCTCGCCGTGGCGACCCTTCGGGCCCTCGCCCCGGTGCGCACGCTGATCGACCAACACGCGGGTTCGGTGGCAGCCGACGACGTCGCCGAACAGATCGACGACCTGGTGTTCGACGGATTCGTCCGCGTCACCGGGCGTACTCACCTGTCCGAGTTGCCGCGCTACCTTCTCGCCGCACAGACCAGGTTGGCAGCGCTGCCCGCATCGGCGGCACGCGACCAGGAAGGCGTCGCGGTCATCGACCGCGTGACCCAACGCTGGAATCAGCGTCTCGCGCAGGTGTCGGCGGCCAGGCGGGACGCGGTCAACGAAGAAGCCCACTGGCTCGTCGAGGAACTGCGGGTGGGTGTGTTCGCCCAGCGCATCGGAACCGCGTACCCCGTATCCGAGAAAAGGGCGCTACGAACCCTGGACAGACTCGGCTGACACCTTGGTATCGGCGCCATTCGTTGCGACCGAACGGCCTTGGAGGTCGTCGATCTCACGCTGGAAGTCGTCGAGCGAATCGAACGACCGGTACACCGAGGCGAAGCGCAGGTAGGCCACCTCGTCGAGGTTGCGCAGCGGTCCGAGGATCGCGAGACCGACCTCGTTGCTCGGGATCTCGGCCGAACCGCTGGCGCGGACGGCGTCTTCCACCTGTTGCGCCAACTGTGCGAGGTCGTCGTCGCCGACCTCGCGCCCCTGACATGCGCGACGGACCCCGCGCATCACCTTTTCCCGACTGAACGGTTCGGTCACGCCGTTGCGTTTCACCACGGCGAGCACCGCGCTCTCCACCGTGGAGAAGCGGCGGCCGCACTCAACGCACGCCCGACGCCGCCGGATGGCCTGCCCCTCGTCGGCGACACGCGAGTCGATGACCTTGGTGTCCTCGTTCTTGCAGAAGGGGCAGCGCATGTGATCCTCACGCCTGTCGCGGGACACGGCGGCACATGCGAGTCGTACGCCGGGTCGGTTCCCGACCGGTCCCTGTGACATCGAGGATACCGCCCGCCGATCAGCGGTACGCGGGTGTCAGCAGTGGCTGCCCGACCCGAAGTCCGCTGGACTCCAGGTCATTCAGCTCCAGAATCTCGTCGATGACCACTTGGCGCGGAACGTCCGGCGCCACCCGCGCCGCAATGGTGCTCAGCGAGTCACCCGCCCGCACGTGCGTCACCTGGGTACTCGTCGGCGACGGGGTCTGCGACTCGGCGTAGTTGTTGCCGACGATGCCGATCACCCACACCGACACCGCGAGCGCGAGACCGGCGAGCACCCCGAGCGCGGTGGCACGCCGACGCGCGTACACGGCGGATGCGGGCCGTTTGGACCCGCGACGCCCCACCGCCTCGCCGCACCGCGTCGAGGTCGGCGCGACCCCCGGCATCGGCGCGTCGGCGCGACCTGCCGGGCTGGTCTGCCCGATCGGCCGGCCGGTCGGCCGCGTGATGCCGCGCGGCGCGGGCTGCGTCCGCAGCGGCGTGCCGGCCGCCTTACGAGTGGTGACAATGGTCGAGTCCACGCTGGTGCGGGCGCGGCCCGAACGGGTGAGTGTCGCGCTGGTCATGCTGGCCTCCGGGGGTGCTCGTGGCGGTTGTGCCGGGTACTCGGGCAGTTCGGCGAACGCGCTGTCGAGGACGTTCGACGGCCTCGATCACGTGTTCGATGAACTGATGTTCGAGTTGTACCACGCCCGACCGACAAAGTCGCGCCACACCTCGAACAAATGTTTGAAGTGATCGTCGCGCTCCGCTAGGCTCGGGCCCACGGACATGTCAACACCCGCCGCCGACAACCAGCCGATTCGCTCTCAAGCGAGGCGGCGACAGAGAGGAATCCGAGCAGATGAGCGACTCACGGCCCAAGCGCACCGGAACTCGGAGCGATGATCGCGACCAGGACGCTCCCATCGATCCTGCCGCCGCCGAGGCGTCGCTGACCGCGCGTCAGCGCGGCGTGCTGGACGTGATCCGGCAATCGGTGCGCGAACGTGGCTATCCCCCGAGCATCCGCGAGATCGGCGACGCGGTCGGACTCACCTCGACATCGTCGGTCGCCCACCAGCTGCGCACGCTGGAGCGCAAGGGACTGCTCAAGCGCGACCACAACCGTCCACGCGCGGTCAACGTGCAGGACGCAGATCCGGCCGCGACCAACGCGGGAGGCGATCCGCTGCCGACGCCGACCTTCGTGCCGGTGCTGGGCAGGATCGCCGCCGGTGGACCGATCCTCGCCGAGGAAGCGGTCGAAGACGTGTTCCCACTCCCCCGCGAACTGGTCGGGGACGGCTCACTGTTCCTGCTGCGGGTGGTCGGCGAATCGATGATCGACGCCGCGATCTGCGACGGCGACTGGGTGGTCGTCCGTCAGCAGAGCGTGGCCGAGAACGGCGACATCGTCGCCGCGATGATCGACGGCGAGGCCACGGTGAAGACGTTCAAGCGCAAGAACGGGCACGTCTGGCTCATGCCGCACAACGAGCTGTTCGAGCCGATCCCCGGCGACGACGCCGCCATCCTCGGCAAGGTTGTGACGGTGATGCGCCGGATCTGAGGGCAAGTACACCCCGTCGGATATCTGTACCTTTCAACCCGACCGTGGACCTGGCCAGAAACCTCAGCTGTGGCCAGAAACCGCTGGGGCGCCTCGGGTTTCTGGCCAGACACGCGGTTTCTGCACTCACGCAGCGCCGACGATGCGCCGGGGACACCATCTCGCCCCCGCACAGACCACCCATCCCGAGTGCTCGCATCTGCGCGCGTCTCCCATCCGCGCGCAATGCATTACGAGCAGATGGGAGGAATGCGAGCACCTGTTCCGTCGAGCCCGCTAACGTCGATCGGCGCGTTCTGCGGAACGCGCCGCACGGACGCGGCACCCGCAGAAAGCAGGGGAAGAAACTTCCTCCCCTACCCTCAGAGTCCTCCCCTACAAATTTCTCGGGGACGACTGTGAACCCCGGGGAAGAAACTCTTCCCCTAGATTTTGCGGCACCACACTGACGCATTTGCCCAGGTCAGCGACCTGGGCGCCGCCATCGACAGCGGAAGCACAATCCGTTGAAGTTGTGCCCGGAATCCGGGCACAACTTCATACGGAACCACGGACAGCCGAAGTCTTCGTCTCAGACGGCAGGAGAGAGCGGGGTGGCTGCGGCGTCGAGCACCGACGTCGCGGCCTGACGCGCACCGGCCGGATCCGCGGTTGCCAGTGCTGCAGTGGCGGCTTCGCGGCACGCGTCGAGGGTGACCTCGGCGAGCCGCGCGCCGACGCCGGCCGCGGCGACCGGTGCACTCGAGAGCGAGGTCACCCCGAGCCCGGTCAGCACGCATGCGAGGTTGGGGTCGGCGGCGGCCTCCCCGCACACCCCCACCGGCTTGCCCAACGTCTGACCTGCCGACGCGACCTCGGCGATGAGCTTGAGCACCGCCGGTTGCCACGGGTCGGTCAACGACGCGAGGTCCGCGGACATCCGGTCGGCGGCCATCGTGTACTGCGTCAGATCGTTGGTGCCGATGGATACGAAGTCCACCTCCGCGAGGATGAGCGGCGCCAGAATCGCGACGGCGGGGATCTCGACCATCACTCCGGCGGTCATCCCCCGCGCACGCACCTCCTGCGCGAACGCCGCTGCTTCCCGGGCGCTGGCGATCATCGGTGCCATCACCCACGGTGTCGATCCGGTTTCGGCTGCGGCCCGCGCGATCGCATCGAGTTGGTGCGCTCGAATCTCCGGGTTCTCCACCGCGATTCGGTCGCCACGAACTCCTAGTGCCGGATTTGCCTCGTCTTTGTGGTTGACGAATTTGAGCGGTTTGTCGGAGCCCGCGTCGAGCGTGCGAACCACGACCTTCTGCCCGGGAAATGCCTCGAGCACTTCGCGGTAGATGCCCGCCTGCTCGTCGACCGTCGGCTCGTCGGGGCGGTCGAGGAAGGCCAACTCGGTGCGGAACAGCCCGATCCCTTCGACGGGGTATCCGGTGGCCGTGCGTGCCGACGCCCCGTCCGCGACGTTGGCGAGCACCGAGACCTCGTGTCCGTCGGCGGTGCGCCCGGGCCCGTGCCAGGCGGCGACCGCTTCCGCACGCCGACGACTGGCATCGACCTGTGCTCGCGCCGTCGCCTCGTCGGGGCCGATGGTGATGGTGCCGAGCGTGCCGTCGATCAGCACGGGGGTTCCGGCCGGCACCGTCGTCAGATCCGATACCGCGACCACACAGGGAATCCCGAGTTGCCGGGCGATGATGGCGGTGTGACTCGTCGGGCCGCCGAGCCGGGTGACGAGGGCGACGGTGGTCGCCGGATCGAGTCCGGCGGTGTCCGCGGGCGCGAGATCGTCGGCGAGCAGGACAGACGGTTCGATCGGTTCCGGCACACCTGGTTCGGGCAGGCCGAGAAGTTCGGCGAGGACGCGGTCGCGCACGTCGTTGAGGTCGGTGACTCGCTCGGCCATGAGCCCGCCGAGCTTGGTGAACATGGTGGCGAACTGTTCGGTTGCCGCAGCCGCTGCCGCAGGCGCAGGCGATCCTTTGCGAATCAGTCCCGACGCAGCGCCGATCCACCCGCGATCCTCGGCGAGTCCGGCGGTGGCGGCCAGCACTTCGGCGGCTGCACCCGAGCTGTGCGATGAGCGGTCACGGAGTCGGCCGGCGACCGTCCCCGCCGCGGCGACAAATCTTGCCACCTCGGGTTCGCGCTGGTCTTCGGGCAGTTCCGTGTTTGCACCCAGGGCGTCCGGGTCGTGGTCGGGGCGCTCCCCGGGCCAGATCGCCGGCCCGTAGGCCAGCCCGCCGACGACCGGCGTTCCCTCCAAAATGCCTCCCGCTAGCGTCTCGGTCACTGCGACCCCTCTCGTCTTCGAGTTCCGCTCCGCCAATCGGCGGCACGGCCGCACATACACGACTCAGTTCTACGCGATTCGTGTCCGGGCTCACCGTCGAGCTGCATTGCGTGACCGATGACCGGCTTTCGAATCTCTTGTGATCAAAGTTACAAGAAATGCTTGACTTGTCAACGCAAACAGGCGTAAACAAAGAAATATCAACAATCAAGGCCACACAGATCAACACAACCACACGGGAATCGCAGACAGATCCACCCGGATGTCCCATCGAGAGATCGGAGCGGTGTTGTACGCCGAAGAACGCCAACAGGCGATCGCCGAACAGGTACGCGCGAACGGACGCGCCTCCGTCGCCGCACTCGCCACCAGATTCGAGGTGACGAGTGAGACCGTCCGCCGTGACCTGGCCGCCCTCGAACGGGCGGGCCATCTGCAGCGGGTGCACGGCGGTGCGGTGCGCGCCGGGGTCATGCGGGTGATCGGCGAGCGCGGAATCGACGAGCGGCAGGTCACCCAGACCGACGAGAAGGCCGCCATCGGCCGTGCCGCAATCCGCTTTCTCCCACCCGACGGCGGGTCCGTCTTCTTCGACGCGGGTACCACCACCTTCCAGGCCGCCTCCGCGCTGCCCACCGACCGTCGTCTCACCCTGATCACCAACAGCCTCCCGATCGCCGGCCTGCTGGCCAACCACAATTCGGCCAACCTGCACGCGATCGGCGGCCGCGTGCGCGGTCTCACCCAGGCGACCGTCGGCGCCGAAACCGTTGCGGCGCTCGAACGTCTACGGGTCTCGACCGCTTTCGTCGGAGCCAACGGCATCAGCGAGGCGCACGGATTGTCGACTCCCGACCCTGACGAAGCCGCGGTCAAAGCGGCAATGGTCCGCGTCGCGCAGCGGGTTGTGGTCCTCGCCGACTCGTCGAAGATGAACCGCGAAGACCTGTCCGGCTTCGCCGATCTCGACGACGTGGACGTCCTCATCACCGATTCGGGTGTTGATCCAGGCTTCTCCGCGGCGTTGTCGGCCCGGGGCATCGACGTGGTGATCGCATGATCCTCACCGTCACACCCAATCCCAGCCTCGACCGCACACTCGAGTTGCCCGGGCCCCTCGACCGAGGCGAGGTCCAGCGCGCCGTCGCAACCCGAGCCGAGGCCGGCGGCAAGGGCATCAACGTGTCCCGCGTGGTCGCCGAGGCCGCAATCGCGACCCGTGCGATCCTGCCCGCACGCGACGGAGATCCGCTGCTGCGGGCCCTCGACAGCGTCGGGCTGCCGTACGAGACCGTCGCGGTCGACGGAGAAATCCGGTCCAACATCACCATCGCCGAACCCGACGGCACCACGACCAAACTGAACGCACCCGGAACCGAACTCGACGCAGGACAGCTCAGCGCTCTCGGTGATCTCATCCGGACCCACGCGGCCGACGCCGTATGGGTCACCCTCTGCGGCTCCTTGCCGCCGGGAGTTCCGGTCGACTGGTATCGCACCGTTGCCGACGACCTCTCCGACCTCGGATGCCGGATCGCCGTCGACACGTCCGGGCCTCCGCTGCACGCAGCGGCACTCGGGTCCGTCGACCTGCTCAAGCCCAACGAGGACGAGCTCGCAGAGGTGACCGGTGCCGATGGCGAGGTCTTCCGACGCTCTGCGTCGACCGGAGATTTCGGCCCGATCGTCGCCGCCGCGCGCACCATCGTCGACCGCACCGGCGGTGCCGTGCTCTCCACCCTCGGCGCGACGGGCGCCATTCTCACCACGCCGGCCGGTTCGTGGTTCGCGACTCCACCGCCGATCGTCCCCCGCAGCACGGTGGGCGCAGGCGACTCGTCACTGGCCGGTTACCTGGTCGCCGAGACACGCGGTGCGTCCGAACCGGAACGTCTCCGCAGCGCCGTCGCGTACGGCGCCGCGGCAGCCGCCCTCGCCGGCACTCAGGCCCCCACCCCCGATCAGCTCGACCTCGACGGAGTCCGGGTCACCGAACTGACGGGAGCCGCACGAGTCACCTGAACCCCGCCCCAACGATCACAAACCCCACCCCCAACCCAGAAAGCACCTCGAGAAGGAACCCCCATGGCAGAGCAGATCATCACCGAATCAACGGTGAGTCTCGACGTGAACGCCGGCAACGATCCGGCCGCCGTCATCAGTTACCTCGCGGAGTCGCTCGGCGCCGCCGGGCGGACGACCGATCCGGCCGACCTCACCCGCGGAGCCCTTGCACGCGAAGCCAAGTCGGCCACCGGCCTGCCCGGCGGGATCGCGATCCCGCACGCCCGGGCCGCGTCGGTCACCGAGGCGAGCCTCGCGATGGCACGCCTGTCGGAGAAGGTCGACTTCGGGGCACCCGACGGCCCCGCCGATCTGGTGTTCCTCATCGCCGCACCCGAGGGTGGCGCCAGCGAACACATGAAGCTGCTCAGTTCACTTGCCCGCGCCCTCGTCCGGCCGGACTTCGTCGAGGCACTCCGGAGCGCACCCGACGACGCCCAGGTCATCGCCCTGGTCAACGAGGCGATCGATCCGGCCGCGAAGCCCGCATCCACCGTCGCCGTCACCAAACCCGCCGCCGCAACATCGGCGCCGGTGGCCGACGATCAGTCCGGTGACCGGCCGAGCATCGTCGCGATCACCGCCTGCCCGACCGGAATCGCGCACACCTACATGGCGGCCGACGCGCTGAAGTACGCCGCGGAGCGCGCCGGTGTCGACTTCGCCGTCGAGACCCAGGGCTCGTCGGCCACCACACCCTTCGCCTCGGACGTCATCGCGAACGCCGACGCAGTCATCTTCGCCACCGACGTCGGGGTGAAGGGCAAGGAGCGTTTCCACGGCAAGCCCGTCATCGCATCCGGCGTCAAGCGCGCGATCAACGAACCAGACACGATGATCGCCGAAGCCGTTGCGGCAGCGAAGAACCCGAACGCCGCGGTGGTCACCGCCGGGGACGGCGCCGATGCGTCGGACGCCACGCCCGAAGGCGGCGTCGGTCTCGGCAAGCAGCTGCAGCAAGCGTTGATGACCGGCGTCAGCTACATGATCCCGTTCGTGGCGGCCGGCGGCCTGCTGATCGCTCTGGCCTTCCTCCCGTTCCTCGGTGGATATGAGATCGCCAACACGAATCTGGACCCGGACGGCGCCCTGAACGACGGACAGTTCATCGCCCTCAACAACAGCCTGTGGGATCTCCCCGCCGGCGGACTGGGTCAATACATCGGCGCGGTCCTCTTCGCCGTCGGCGGTCTCGCCATGAGCATGCTCGTCCCCGCCTTGGCCGGCTACATATCGTTCGCGATCGCCGACCGGCCCGGCATCGCACCCGGTTTCGTCGCAGGTCTCGTCTCGGTCCAGGTGGGCGCCAGCTTCATCGGTGGCCTGATCGGCGGTCTCATCGCCGGCGTTGTCTGCCTGTGGATCTCGCGATTGCCGCTACCGCAGTGGGCGCGAGGTCTGATGCCTGTGGTCATCATCCCGCTCCTCGGCAGCATGGTCATCGGCGTTCTGTTGTACATGCTGCTCGGAAAGCCCCTGGCCTGGGTCACCGATCAGATGACCGACGGACTCAACAGCATGTCGGGTGGCTCGGCGATCATCCTGGGCATCGTCCTCGGTCTCATGATGTGCTTCGACCTCGGCGGTCCGGTGAACAAGGCCGCGTACCTGTTCGCGACCACGGGCCTCGCAGTCGGCACCACCGCGCAGTTGGAGATCATGGCAGCCGTGATGTGTGCCGGCATGGTTCCGCCGCTGGCGATGGCTCTCGCCACCGTGCTGCGCCCGGGTCTGTTCACCGAGCCGGAACGTGAGAACGGAAAGGCCGCATGGCTGCTCGGAGCGTCGTTCATCTCCGAGGGCGCCATCCCGTTCGCCGCCGTCGATCCGCTGCGGGTGATCCCCTCGATGATGGCCGGTGGTGCACTGTCCGGCGCCTTGATCATGGCCTTCGGCGTCACCCAGCGCGCCCCGCACGGCGGCATCTTCGTCTTCTTCACGATGAACAACTGGCTGCTGTTCCTGGTGTCGCTGGCGGCCGGAACCGTATTGTCGGCAGTCCTGGTGATCGCCGCCAAGCAGTGGCACACCAGCCGCGCCGCCCTGACGGTTCCTGCCTACGAGCCCGTCGCGGCGTGACACGCTCGCCGGATTCGCGCCGCCACGCGGTCGAACTTGGCAGAGTAGAACCCAATACCAACCTCAGCAAAGGAGCGATCATGCCCAGTACCACCGCCGTCGTCGGATCGGCCGTCGGCCTGCACGCACGCCCGGCCACCATCATCGCCGAGGCAGCCGCGGACGCCGGCTCGCCGGTCACCCTCGCGGTCGAGGGCGGTGAACCGGTGGATGCCGGCTCGGCCCTGATGATCATGACGCTTGGCGCGGAGAAGGGCACCAAGGTCGTCGTGACCGCCGACGATCAGAACACCCTCGACGCGATCGTCAAACTCGTCGAGAGCGACCTCGACGCCGAGTAACCCGCCCGACGACGAAACGAGTGGCCGGTCACCTATGAGGTGATCGGCCACTCGTGTCTTGCGGTGTCAGGCGTCGACCGCGAGCGGCGCGAGTTCCCCGGCGAAGGCGGACGGCACCCGCACCCGCATCGTGGTGCCGTCGGCGTGATGGTCGGCCGCGAGTACCTCACCCTCGCTGTGCACGCGCGAGACGATGTCGCCACGCGAGAAGGGCACCGCGATGGTCAGTTCGACGTCGGAGGAGCCCACGAACTCGCGGATGCGCTCGAAGAGTTCGGGCAGTCCCTCGCCGGTGCGCGCCGACACGAAGGCCGCCTCGGTTCCCACCGCGCCGCGGATCTCGGTCAGCCGGGTGGCGTCCACCGCGTCGATCTTGTTGATCACCAACAACTCCGGCGGGGCAGCCACGCCCTCCTCGGCGACGATCTCGTTGATCACCCGGCGCACCGCCGAGATCTGTTCCATCGGAAAGGCATCCGACCCGTCGACCACGTGCAGCACCAGGTCGGCGTCGACCACCTCTTCGAGGGTGGATCGGAATGCCTCGACCAGCTGGGTCGGCAGGTGCCGGACGAATCCGACCGTGTCGGTGAACACCACCGCGCGGCCGTCGTCGAGCGTCGCGCGCCGCGTCGTCGGATCGAGCGTCGCGAACAGTGCGTCCTGCACCAGGACACCGGAACCCGTCATCGCGTTCACCAGGCTCGACTTGCCGGCGTTGGTGTAGCCGGCCACCGTGATGGCCGGGATGGCGTTGCGCCGGCGCGCGGCCCGCTTGGTGGTGCGGGCCTTCTTCATGCCGCGAATCTCGCGGCGCAACTTGGCCATTCGCTCACGGATACGCCGCCGGTCGGTCTCGATCTTCGTTTCACCGGGACCACGCAGGCCCACGCCGCCGTTGCTGCCGGCACGACCACCGGCCTGCCGTGACATCGACTCACCCCAGCCGCGCAGGCGCGGGAGCATGTATTCCATCTGGGCGAGCGACACCTGCGCCTTGCCCTCTCGGGAGGTCGCGTGCTGGGCGAAGATGTCGAGGATGAGCGCGGTGCGGTCGATCACCTTGACCTTGACGACCTTCTCCAGCGCGGTCAGCTGTGCGGGTGTGAGCTCACCGTCGCAGATCACGGTGTCGGCGCCGGTGGCCAGCACCACCTCGCGCAGTTCGTCGGCCTTGCCAGACCCGATGTAGGTGGCGGGGTCCGGTTTGCTGCGACGCTGGATCAGCGCGTCGAGCACCTGGGAACCCGCGGTCTCGGCAAGCGCCGCGAGCTCGACCATGTTGGCGCGGGCCGCGGCCGCGCTGCCCTCGGTCCACACGCCGACGAGAACGACCCGTTCGAGTCGGAGGCGGCGGTATTCGACCTCGGTGACGTCGGTGAGTTCCGTCGACAAGCCGGCCACACGCTGCAGTGACGCGCGCTCGGAGAGTTGGAGCTCGCCTGTTGTGGGTGTGGATGTCGTGGGAGTGGATTCGGGCGCCTCGAGAAGATCGTCCGGAAAACTGATGTGTGCTGCTGATTCGGTCATACTACGACCATTTTGGCACGTCGCCGGTGTGCTTAGCACATCATTTACTGCGCGCCCGCGTCCCGCCATCCGTCTCGGAGCACCCCGTCGGCGACCAGCATCGACGGGCCACGCAGCCGAGCGCCCGATGCGTCGATCGCGACCCGCACGGTGCCACCGGGTATGTGGATGCGCAGGTCGCCGGTTGTTTCGCCGCGTCCGGCGAAGGCCGCCGCGGCGGCTGCCACGAGACCGGTGCCGCAACTGCGGGTCTCCCCGACCCCACGCTCGAACACCCGCATGTGCGCGGTGAGCACCCCGTCGTCGGCGGGTTCGGGCGGAGTCAACAGTTCGACGTTCGCGCCGTGCGGAAACTCGTCGGGCTCGAGCACGACACCCGTGGTGAAGTCCACCGCGGCGAGCGCATCGGCGGTCAGCTCGCCGACGACGCAGGCCAGATGGGGATTGCCCACGTCGACCTTGGTTCCCACGTAGAGGTCGTCACCGACGCGCACCTTGCCGTCGTCGCCGACCCGCGCAACACCCATCTCGACGGTGACGTCGGCGTGGACGTGGTCGAAGCTGTGCACGGTCACCGGCCGGCCACCCGCGCGGGATCCGACCGTGAAACGGTCGACGTCCACGAGCCCGCTCGCCCGGAGGAAGTGCGCGAACACCCGGACGCCGTTCCCACACATCTCGGCGATCGAGCCGTCGGCGTTGCGGTAGTCCATGAACCAGTCGTCGGGCTCGACGCCGTCGGGCAGTCCGTCGAGCACACCGCCGGACACCAGCGCGCCGGATCGTGCGACACGCAGTAGGCCGTCGGCCCCGATGCCCCGGGGCCGATCGCACAGTGCCGCGACCAGCGCCGCGTCGACGTCGAGTTCGGCCGCCGGGTCGGCGAGGATCACGAAGTCGTTCTGGGTGCCGTGCCCCTTCGCGAAGCGCAAGCCGGTGGTCGCTGTCATCGGTCCAGGATACGTGCGCGCCAGGGCACTCAGCCGTGCACCGTGTCGAGCGCGCGGTCGGCGAGGTCGGGTGCACTCGCGTCGAGCCACACGATGCGGTGGTCGCGCCGAAACCACGACCGCTGGCGGCGCACGTAGCGCCGGGTACCGACAAACGTCAGTTCCTCCGCGGTCTCCAGGTCGTACTCTCCGGCCAGGGCGGCGAGCACCTGGACGTAGCCGATCGCCCGCGACGCGGTACGCCCCTCGACGAGACCGTGCCGCATCAGTTCACGCACCTCGTCGACGAGCCCGTCGGCGAACATCTGCCGCGTTCGCTCCCGAATCCGGTCGTCGAGCTCGGCGGTGTCGCGGTCGAGCGCGATAATTCTTGTGCCCCAGCGTGGTTCGCCGATCTGCGGTGCCGAGGCCGCAAACGGGCGGCCGGTGAGCTCGACGACCTCGAGCGCTCGGACGATCCGGCGTCCGTCGGTGGGCAGGATCGACGCCGCTGCCGCCGGGTCGACTGCGCGCAGCCGGCGGTGCATCTCGGCCACCCCGACCGCCGCCAACTCTTCCTCGTAGCGCCGCCGGACGTCCGGGTCGGTCTCCGGGAAGCTCCAGCCGTCGAGCAGACCCTGGATGTACATCATCGAACCGCCGACGATCACCGGTACCCGCCCGGCGGCGAGCAATCGCTCGACGTCGGCCGTCGCGGCGGCCTGGTAGCGGGCCACCGTCGCCACCTCGGTGACGTCGAGGACGTCGATCTGGTGATGCGTGATGCCACGTCGCTGGTCGATCGGCACCTTGGCCGTCCCGATGTCCATGCCGCGGTATTGCTGCATGGCGTCGATGTTCACGATCTCCCCACCCAGCCGTTCGGCCAGGTCGAGGGCCAGCTCAGACTTGCCGCCCGCGGTGGGCCCGACGACGGCGATGGGGCGCGTCGCGCCACCGGTCATCGCCGTACCGGTCACCGGGCACCTTCCGGAATCCATCGCGCCACCGTGTAGCCGACGCCGAACGGCGCGTCGGCGTAGAGCACCTCGGAGCGCACGGCGAGTCCGGTACACAGTGCCGCGGCCACCTGCCAGGCGACCCGACCTGCGACGCCCTCGGCCTCGCACTCCGGCTCGCTCAGCGCGGCAAGCCGTTCGGGTTCCGGGCCTGCCATGGCCTCGTCGATCACCTTCTGCAACACGACCGCCGACTCCCGCAGTCCGCCCCCTGGAGCCTTCGCCGACAGCGCGGTCGCGCCATCGCCGACGACGAGCACGCCGAACCGCTCATCGGACGCCGCGATCTCGGTCGCGAGTCCGCGGCCCACCACGGCGCACCCGGCGGCGGAGGTGTCGGCACCGACGAGCACGGGCCGGCACCGGTCGATTCCGCTTTGGCCGCGCAGCCATGCCGCGACGAGCATCGACAGACTCATCTCCGGATCGACAGCGTGTGGATCGGTTCGGCCGGCGGTCAGGGTCACGGACACATCCACGCCGAACCGCGCGAAGGTGCCGACCTCCGACGGCGTCGGCATCTGTCCCGAGCCGCCACAATCGGTGGCGCCGAGAGCGATCCACTTGTCGCAGCCGGTCGTGGCGCTCGCAAGTGCCGACACCGCGGCGGCACGCACCGCAACGGTGTCGGTCGCTGCCGGACCGGCCACCTCGGGGACCAGGAGCGGAGCGCTGGGTTCGAAGACGACGGCAGCCAACACACCACGACGCTAGCCCAGCTACCGGCTGTCGCCACATGCGCGGCCCTGAACTGCTTGAATGGATCCGTACTGTCGAAGTTCGTCGCGCGCGTAGGATCGCGACGACCTTCGTCTCCAGCGACCGGCAGCCGTGACGCGCGGCAACCAACCAGCGGTAGGACCCTGCACATGACCAACCCGAACGATCCCGCCCCAGCACCGGAATCGGCAGCCTCGGATTCACCGGCATCGGATGCGCCCACCCTCGTTCCGACCCCGGCTCCCCCCGCTCCCAAGCCCAAGCCGGGTCCGCGCCCCAAACCGGGTCCCCGACCCGGTGCGACGGCCCGTCCGGACGTAGTGCAGACCCCGCCGGTGATCGCCCCCACGCTGATCCCGCACGGCGATCCGCACAAGTTCGGCCGGATCGACGAGAACGGCGTGGTGTGGTTGAAGACCGAAGACGGTGAGCGCGAAATCGGGTCGTGGCAGGCGGGCACCGTCGAAGAGGGACTCGACCACTTCGCCCGACGCTTCGACGATCTGGCCACCGAGGTGGAGATCTTGGAGGAGCGTCTTGCCGCGCGGTCGGGCGATCCGCGCAAGTCGCAGGCTGCAGCCCGACATCTGCTCGACGAGCTGCCCAACGCCCATGTGATCGGCGATGTTTCGGCTTTGCACACGCGATTGACCGCAATCGTCGGGAGTGCCGACGAGGTCGCCGACGAGATCCGGGAGAGCAAGGAGAAGGCACGCGCCGACGCCATCGCCCGCAAGGAGGCACTGGCCGCCGAAGCCGAGCAGATCGGTGCGGAGGCGTCGCAGTGGAAGTCGGCCGGCGACCGTCTCCGGCAGATCCTCGACGAATGGAAGACGATCAAGGGTGTCGATCGCAAAACCGACGACGTCCTCTGGAAGCGCTACGCCAAGGCGCGCGACAGCTTCAACCGTCGGCGTGGAGCCCATTTCGCCGAGCTCGACCGCGAGCGCGCAGGCGCCCGGGCCCGCAAGGAAGAACTGATCACCCAGGCTCAGGAGCTGTCGAGTTCGACGGACTGGGGTCCGACGTCGGCGAGATTCCGCGAGTTGCTGACCGAGTGGAAGGCCGCCGGACGGGCACCCCGCGATGCCGACGACGCGCTCTGGCAGCGGTTCAAGGCCGCGCAGGACGTCTTCTTTGCCGCCCGGAACGCGGCGACGTCCGAACGCGACGCCGAGTTCACGGCGAACGCCCAGGCCAAGATCGACTTGCTCGACGCAGCGGAGAAGGCCATCGATCCGGCCACCGACCTCGACGGCGCACGCCGCGAGTTTCGGGTGTTCCGCGACAAGTGGGACGAGATCGGCAAGGTTCCGCGCGATCAGATGTCGTCACTCGAGGCCCGGGCACGTGGCCTCGAGAAGCGGATCCGTGACGCCGAAGACGCCCAGTGGCAGCGCACCGACCCGGAGGCCCAGGCTCGGGCCGCACAGTTCGCCGACCGCGCCGCACAGCTGGAGGATCAGGCACGCAAAGCGGCCGAGCGCGGCAAGGACAAGGACGCCACCGCGCTGCGTGAGCAGGCCGCCCAGTGGCGGGAATGGGCCCAGGCCGCGCAGAGCGCCATCGGCGACCGCTGACCCGCCGTCAGGCCGGGTTGTCGGGCTTGCGCTGCAACGACAGCGCATGCGCGTCGCGTGCGGCGGCTTCCTTGCGTCGTTCTTCTTCGAGGGCGAGATGGTAGGTGCTGCGGGCCCATACCACCCGCGCCCAGTGGAAGGTCAAGACGAAGACCGCGAGCCACCCGAGGACGAGCCCGATCCCGACGCCGCTCGGCGGATGGACGTCGTTGACGCCGGGAGTGTTTCGCGACCACCACGCAAGCATCCCGGCCACGCACGCAATCGCGTTGCCGCACAGAGCAATCCACGCGATGAGCCACCGGCGCGTGAGGAGTGCGAGCATCGACGCGCCGATCCCGAAGATGACGAGCAGGTAGACAAAGACCTTGGAGGTGATGGTGACCAACTCCGCCTTGGAGTCCGGGGCAAAGGTCAGCACCTCGATCCCGGTGGCCGAACCGGTATGCGGCAGGATCAGCGAGACCATCGCCAGCAGCACGGCGACGGCGACGACGAGTGCGCGCGCCCCGGGATCGATTTCTCCGGCGACCTTCTTCTCGGCCTTGCGAAGGTCCCCCGCATATTCCGCGAATCGGTCCGCGGACCCGTCCGGCTGTGTCATGTCATCGCCTCAATCATGTCGTTCTCAGTGTCAATCGTGAACCCGCGTCCATGGTGCACCCGGCTCAACCGCAACCGCCGCCACACCCAACCTCTTGCGCCACCGGCGGAACACCGATGGCCGGGATACCGAGGCCGACGCCGACCGGCGGCGTGGTCGGGGTCCGCTGCTGTTCGTGGGCATCGCCGGCACGGGTCGTCCGGTGCCCGGCCACCCCGGAGTCTGCGATCAGGTGATGCGGCGCGGCCGCCGTCACCGTCGTGTGCACCACGTCGCCCGGCCGGATACGGGCGCGGTCGGCGGCGGCGTCGACCGCGAAGTGCACCAGCCGCCCATCCCGGGCTCGGCCCGTCATCCGCTGTGTCCGGGCCGATTTGCGACCGTCGTCGTCGACCACGAGCAGTTCGACCTCCGAGCCGATCAGCGACTCGTTCTCCGACAGACAGATCTGTTCCTGTAGGGCGATCAGCCGCTGATAACGCTCGCTGACCACCTCAGGTGCCACCTGGTCGGCCATGGTTGCCGCCGGGGTTCCGGGTCGCGGCGAGTACTGGAAGGTGAACGCACTGGAGAAGCGAGCGCGGGCGACCACGTCCAGCGTCTCCTGGAAGTCCTCTTCGGTCTCCCCGGGAAAGCCGACGATGATGTCCGTGGTGATCGCGGCGTGCGGCATCGCGGCGCGCACTTTGTCGAGGATGCCGAGGAACTTGGTCTGCCGGTAGCTGCGTCGCATGGCGCGCAGCACGCGATCGGACCCCGATTGCAGCGGCATGTGCAGCTGCGGGCAGACGTTGGGGGTCGCGGCCATCGCATCGATGACGTCGTCGGTGAACTCGGCGGGGTGCGGCGAGGTGAACCGGACCCGTTCGAGGCCGTCGATGGTTCTGCAGGCACGAAGGAGTTCGGCGAATGCGCCGCGGTTGCGCGGCAGTTCGGGATCGGCGAAGGACATGCCGTAGGCGTTCACGTTCTGCCCCAGCAGGGTCACCTCGAGGACGCCTTGGTCGACGAGGGCCTGCACTTCGGCGAGCACGTCGCCGGGGCGGCGGTCCACTTCTTTGCCGCGCAACGACGGCACGATGCAAAAGGTGCAGGTGTTGTTGCATCCGACGGACACCGACACCCACCCCGAGTATGCGGACTCGCGTTTGGCCGGCAGCGTCGACGGGAACCTGTCGAGCGCGTCGAGGATCTCGACCTGGGCGGCCTCGTTGTGGCGTGCGCGGTCGAGCAGCGCCGGCAGCGAACCGATGTTGTGCGTCCCGAAGACCACGTCGACCCACGGCGCCCGCTTGAGGACGGTGTCCTTGTCCTTCTGGGCGAGGCACCCGCCGACCGCGATCTGCATACCGGGACGGCTCGATTTGACGGGCGCGAGATGCGACAGATTGCCGTAAAGCTTGTTGTCCGCGTTCTCCCGGATCGCGCAGGTGTTGAACACCACCAGATCGGCCTCGGCGCCGTCGGCCGCACGGACGTATCCGGCGCCCTCCAGGAGGCCGGAGATACGTTCGGAATCGTGCACATTCATCTGGCACCCGTAGGTACGCACCTGATAGCTGCGCGTCTGATGAGCCGGCTCGCCGACTGGCGATGTTGCCAGGTCGCGGGGCTCCGAGAGGTCGATACTCACTCCTACCAGGGTACGGATCGGTGCAAATCGACTCCTGAGGACATCATTGCGACACCCCGAGGCGACGTTTCGCGTTCCAGCGCGACTGAGGCCGATTACGCGGTTAGGGTGCCTTATGACCGTTTCGCCGAATGACGCGTCGCAGACGCAAGCAGCATCGGGAACCACCGGGTCGCCGATGATCGTCATGAAGGATGTGCAGAAACACTTCGGTTCGCTGCACGTGCTCAAGGACATCAATCTCGAAGTGCCGACCGGGCAGGTCGTCGTGGTGCTCGGGCCGTCGGGCTCGGGCAAATCGACCCTGTGCCGAACCATCAACCGGCTCGAACCCATCGACAGCGGCGAGATCTACGTCGAAGGGAAACTGCTTCCCGCCGAAGGCAAGGACCTCGCCGGGCTGCGCGCCGACGTCGGCATGGTCTTCCAGTCCTTCAATCTGTTCTCGCACAAGACGATCATCGACAACGTCACCCTCGCGCCGACCAAGGTGCGCAAGAAGAGCAAGGCCGACGCCACCAAACAGGCTCTCGCCCTGCTCGAGCGCGTGGGCATCGCCACCCAGAAGGACAAGTACCCCGCGCAGTTGTCCGGCGGACAGCAGCAGCGTGTGGCGATCGCGCGATCGCTCGCCATGGAACCCAAGGTGATGCTGTTCGACGAACCCACCTCCGCGCTCGACCCCGAGATGGTCAACGAGGTGCTCGACGTGATGGTGTCCCTCGCCAAAGAGGGCATGACCATGCTGGTGGTGACCCACGAGATGGGCTTCGCACGCAAGGCGGCCGACCGCATCATCTTCATGGCCGACGGCGCAATCGTCGAGGACACCGATCCGGAATCCTTCTTCACCCAACCGAAGTCGGAGCGGGCCCGCGACTTCCTCGGCAAGATCCTGGGCCACTGAGATGGCACGCAACTCGACAAAACGTCTCGGTGTTCTCGTGTTCGCCGTGGCGATCGTCGGCGGATTCCTTGCCGCGTGCGGCAGCACCGAACCGCGCAACCTGCTCGATTCCATCCGGGACGGCAACGTGGTCCTCGGCGTGAAGTTCGATCAGCCCGGCCTCGGCCTGTACGACCCCGAGACCGGCGGGGTCGACGGCTTCGACGCCGATGTGTCGACGTACGTCGTGAACGCCATCGCCGATCAACTCGGCGTCGACCATCCGAAGATCACCTGGCGTGAGACGCCGTCGGCGCGCCGCGAGGCGATGATCGAGAACGGCGAGGTCGACATGATCGCCGCCACCTATTCGATCAACGCGGCACGGTCGAAGAAGGTCGACTTCGGCGGGCCCTACCTCACGACCTATCAGGGCCTGCTGGTCCGCGAGGACGACGACTCGATCAACACCCTGACCGATCTCAACAAGGGCAAGAAGCTGTGCTCTGTCTCGGGGTCGACGTCGGCGCAGAACGTCAAGGCGCAACTGCCGTCGGTCCAACTCCAGGAGTACGACACGTACTCGGCCTGCGTCGAGGGACTACGCCGGGGCAAGGTCGACGCACTGACCACCGACGAGGCGATCCTGGCCGGCTACAACAACTTCTGGGGTGAACAGTTCAAGCTCGTCGAGATGACCTACCCCAAGGCAGCGTGTGTGACGAGCAGCGGCAAGAAGGTGCTGAAGAAGGCCGGCGCGCCGTTCTCCACCGAGCGCTACGGCATCGGGCTCGGCAAGGGCGACACGGCGTCGCAGGAAGCGATCAACGCCGCCCTCGACAAGATGCTCACCCCCGAGGCCGGCGGAACCTCACCGTGGACCAAGGCGCTGCAGGACAACCTCGGCACCTCGTATGTGGACATGATCGCCACCCGCGCCGAACGCAACGACAGCTTCTCCTACAAACCCGACCCGGGCAATCTCGAGTTCCTCGACTCCCCGTCGACACCGTGCCCGGCCGATCTGCAGTGAGGAAGGTGACACGACATGAGTGAACTCTGGGAATCCATGGGGCCAGAACTCTGGCCTGCATTCTGGGTAACCCTTCAGCTGACCTTCTTCTCCGCGATCGGCTCGCTGGTCTGGGGAATCATTCTCGCCGGCATGCGTGTGTCGCCGGTACCGGTGATGCGCGGATTCGCGACCGTGTACGTCAACGTCTTTCGCAACACACCGCTCACGCTGATCATCCTGTTCTGTGCCATCGGCCTCTCCTACAACCTGGGCGTCACGTTCTCCTCGACGCTCAAGACCAACAACTTCTGGCTCGCCGTGGTCGGCTTCATCGCCTACACGGCGACCTTCGTCTGCGAGACACTTCGCTCCGGCTTCAACACGGTGCCCCTCGGCCAGGCGGAGGCGGCGCGGTCACTCGGACTGTCGTTCACCCAGGTCTTCGGGGTCATCGTGCTGCCGCAGGCGCTCCGGTCGGTCATCGGTCCGCTCGGCAGCGTCCTCATCGCCCTGACGAAGAACACCACCATCGCCTCCGCGATCGGTGTTGCCGAGGCGTCGCTGTTGATGAAGACAGAGATCGAAACCTACTCCGACCAACTGTTCTTGATCTTCGGCATCATCGCCGTCGGATTCATGATCATCACCCTCACCGAAGGATTCATCTTCGGCTGGCTGGCCAAGCGACTGGCGGTGAAGCGATGAGCGCCGACGCAACCGTCCTCTATGACGCACCCGGGCCCAAGGCCCGGATGCGCAACCGCATCATCGCGGTCGTCTTCATCGCAGTCCTGATTGCGATCGCGGCATGGGTGATCATCGTGCTCGCCGGCAACGACCAGTTCCTCGGCGAGAAGTGGAGCCCCTTCCTCAAGTGGAGCACCTGGTCGGGGTACATCCTTCCCGGCCTGTTCCGCACGTTGGCGGCAGCGGCGGTATCCATCGTCCTCGCCCTGATCCTCGGTGCGGTGCTGGGTATCGGACGACTCTCCGATCACCTATGGGTACGCCTCGTCGCCGGGTTCTTCGTCGAAGTGTTCCGGGCAATTCCGGTGCTGATCCTGATGGTCTTCACCTGGTTCCTGTTCGCGATCTACGGCATCGTGCCGGCGTCACAGTTGGCCTTCGCCGCGGTCGTGACCGGATTGACGCTCTACAACGGGTCGGTCATGGCAGAGATCCTGCGCTCGGGTATCAACTCGCTGCCCAACGGCCAGACCGAGGCGTCCAAGGCCCTGGGTCTGCGCAAGGGACAGATGATGCGCGTCATCCTGCTGCCGCAGGCGATCACGGCGATGATGCCGGCGCTGGTCTCTCAAATGGTCGTCGCGCTGAAGGACAGTGCGCTCGGCTACATCATCGGCTACTCGGAGATCATCCGGTCGGCACTGCTGTCGTCGGCCCGCTACGGCAACTACATCCCGGCGCTGTTCGTGGTCGCGGTCATCATGATCGCCATCAACTTCGCTCTGTCGTGGTTTGCGACCTGGTTGGAGAAGCGGCTGCGCTCGGGTCGCCGGAAGGTCGACACACCCGACCACGACCAGGCCGACGCCGCCGCGATGGAGAACATGCCGTTCATTGCCAAGTCGTCGCGGTCAACCGGCACTTAGGGCGTGTCTCCTAGGCGTACCTCGAGCTCCTCGGTCACGACGTCGATCGCCATCGACTGCGCGTAGCCCCGCCGAACCAGCATGCCGACCAGCCGGCGAAAGGCCTTGTCGCGCTCGGCCGGGTCGGCAGCCACGCGCTCGGCCGCGGAAGGGGTCAGTTTGCGCGCGACGAGGCTCGCGGCCATCGCCCGTTCGTCGTCCGGGTCCACCTCCGCGAGGGTGGCGCTGATGGTGGATTCGTCGATTCCCTTGGCCCGCAACTCGTGCCGTAGTGCCACCCGACCGCGGCCCGAATGCGCGTGCCGCGAGCGCACCCATTCCGTGGCGAAGTCGGTGTCGTCGATGAGCTGGTGACGGTCGAGCCGAGCCATCACGTCGGCGACCGTGTCCTCGTCAAAACCCTTGCGCGCCAGCCGCTGCGCCATTTCTTGGCGAGAACGCGCTCGGACCCCGAGAAGCCGTAGCGCCGCGTCCCAGGCACTGGGACCGGTGGGCTCCTCGGGGTCCGAGGCGTCGGTCATCCGGTTCAGAACTCCACCGGGGCAGGTGCGACATCGTCGGCGTCGACGACCGCGCCGATACCCAGTTTCTCTTTGATCTTCTTCTCGACCTCGTCGCGGATGTCGGTGTTCTCGAGCAGGAACTTGCGGGCGTTCTCCTTGCCCTGGCCGAGTTGATCGCCCTCGTAGGTGAACCACGAGCCGGACTTGCGGATGAAGCCCTCGGCCACGCCCATGTCGATCAGCGAGCCCTCCTTGGAGATGCCCTGGCCGTAGAGGATGTCGAACTCGGCCTGCTTGAACGGCGGCGCCACCTTGTTCTTGACGACCTTCACCCGCGTGCGGTTACCGACCGCGTCGGTACCGTCCTTCAGCGTCTCGATGCGCCGGACATCCAGTCGCACAGACGAATAGAACTTCAGCGCCTTGCCGCCCGTGGTGGTCTCCGGCGAGCCGAACATCACGCCGATCTTCTCGCGGAGCTGGTTGATGAAGATGGCCGTGGTCTTGGAGTTGCTCAGCGCCGAGGTCATCTTGCGCAGCGCCTGGCTCATCAGGCGGGCCTGCAGGCCGACGTGGCTGTCTCCCATCTCGCCCTCGATCTCGGCGCGCGGCACGAGCGCGGCCACCGAGTCGATGACGAGGATGTCGAGCGCACCCGAGCGGATCAGCATGTCGGCGATCTCCAGTGCCTGCTCGCCGGTGTCGGGCTGCGACACCAGCAGTGCGTCGGTGTCGACACCGAGCCGGGCCGCGTAGTCGGGGTCGAGCGCATGCTCCGCGTCGATGAAGGCCGCGATACCGCCCTGCGCCTGCGCGTTCGCCACGGCGTGCAGCGCCACGGTGGTCTTACCCGAGGACTCCGGTCCGTAGATCTCGACGATGCGTCCACGCGGCAGACCACCGATGCCGAGCGCGACGTCGAGCGCGATCGAGCCGGTCGGGATGACCTCGATCGGCTGGCGGGTCTCCTCTCCGAGCCGCATCACCGATCCCTTGCCGAAGTTCTTGTCGATCTGCGCGAGAGCCAGGTCGAGAGCCTTCTCGCGGTCTTGCGGGGCTGGTGCCATGGGGTTTCTCCTCCGTTGTCCGGCAGGTGACTTCTGTCCGGCTGGTGATTTCGATGTCCGGGATTTCACGTCTGCACGTTATCTGCGGGCTATGACAAAACTGTTCTTCTGCGGCATTGCGTTCTTCTGTGACACTCTCTTGGACGCGAGAGCCTCGCTCCCGGTTCCCTCTGACCCACAGCATGGACGAACACGTGTTCGATGGCAAGGCGACACGCGCGTCAGATCTGCCCGAGTCCCGACGATCGGTTAGCGTCATCTGCGTGGTGGGGCAGGTCGGGGCGAGAGTGGATCAATCGATCCGTCTCAGGGGCAACCCCTGGGTACATTCCACAGTTGGTCTCTGCGTCCGACGCCGGACGGCACGCTTCGCGTGCTTCACGGCGCCGCTGCTGCACGTTCCGGTCATCCCGACCGGCCCTCATCCGTGAGGCCTTGCGCCGATGGCAACAACCCGAGCACCGCGGCCACCCGATCGACCTGCCCGGTCCGGCACCGATCGATTCCCTCCCCTACGAACTGCCCGTCCTCACCGGTGTCGACGATGTCGCGGCCTGGCTGGCTCTCACACCGGCGGAGGTGGATTGGTTCGCCGACCGCGGGTCGTGGCTGACCACAGCACGCCCGGCCCTGCGGCACTATCGGGTGTCCCACCGCGAAAAGCGCACCGGCACAAGGATCATCGAAGCACCCAAACCCATGTTGCGGGAAACACAGCGCCGGATCCTGCGCCGTCTCGTCCAACGGATTCCGGCGCATCCGGCTGCGCGCGGCTTTGTTCCCGGCGGCTCGACCGCGGCCTTCGCGTGGGCGCACAGCGATCGACCGGTGGTCCTGCGCGCCGACCTTCGCCATTGTTTCGAGTCGATCACCGTGTCGCGGGTCCGACACGTGTTCGCGCAGGCGGGATATCCGGCGGGTGTCGCACGGGTACTGGCCGAACTGTGCACCACCACAACCCCGCCCGACCAACTCGTCGGCGTCGACCCCGCGCACGCCGGGTTGCTGCGCCGACGCCATCTCCCGCAGGGTGCGCCGACCTCACCGCACCTGGCAAACCTGGCCTTGCGCAGGCTCGACCAACGACTCGACGGATACGCCCGACGAAATCAGTTGCGTTACACACGATATGGCGACGACCTGGCAGTCTCCGGGGATGCCATGGACGCCGACCGCGCGCTGTGGACGCTGCTCCGGATCGTCGAGGACTGCGGGTTTGTCGTGCACCCGGAGAAGGTGCGCATCATGCCGGCGCACCAGCGTCAGCGCCTGGCCGGCCTCGTGGTCAACGACCGCCCGCAGGTGTCGCGCGAAGACTACGACCGGCTGCGGGCCTTGCTGCACAACGCGGCCCGGCACGGCCCCGAATCACAGAACCACAGCGCCCACCCGGATTTCCGCGCGCATGTGTACGGCCTCATCGCCTGGGTCGGCGCGACCTCCGAAACCCGACGCAGACGTCTGCTGGACATGGCCGACCACGTGCACTGGTAGGCGCCTACCACCGTTGCTTCGGCACGTCGAAGTCCCGGCAGATGGCCACCCACACGTCGCGTGGGTCCTCCCCGTCGTCGATGGCCTGTGCGCCCGTGCGGCCACCGAACTCGGTCAGCACATGGTCGACAAGGATCGAATCTGCCGACGGCACACCGAATTCCGCAGTCATCAGATCGGTGAACTCGGTCAGGCGCACGGTCCCACCCTACGTTCCCTCCCGGCGGCGATGGCGACCACGTGTCGTGCCACCGCGACCGGGTCGACGACATCCGCGTTGGACGCGCCGATGCGCCGTGCAGCGTCGGTGAATCCGGGATCGGCAAGGATCGTGCGGGCGGCATCGGTGATCGCGTCGGCGGTGACCGGGCGCACCAAACGACCCGCCCCCAGACGGTTCACCCGGTTGGCGAGTTCCCACTGGTCACCGCCGCCCGGCACCGTCACCACCGGCACTCCGGCGAGCAGCGCCTTGGCCAGCATCCCGTGCCCGGCACCGCACACCGCGAGGTCGGCGTCGGCGAGGATCTCGTCTTGACGGCCCAGGCCGGACACCACCGTCATGTTCGGGTGCCCGGTAACCACATCCGGCGGGTCGAGCGACGAAACCACCACGCGGACCGGCGATTTCAGCTCCGACAACCCGCGCAACGTCGCCGTCACCATGTCCTGCGCTCCGGTGACCGCGGTCGACGGCGCGACGATCACCAGCGGCCCGGGCCCCCTCGGCGCGTCGAACGACTCGTCGGTGGGCTCCCACAACAGCGGTCCGATCAGATGGGTGCGAGCCGGCCAATCCGGCCGATACACCTCCAGTCCGGGAAGCGTCGCCACAAATCGGGCGTCGGGGCAAGACCCGGCGCCGGTCAATCCGACGGTGGCGCGGGCGCTCTCCCGCTGCCGCTCCCCCTGACGGACCGACGTGGCGCTCAAGGCGCGCATCGCGCTGTCACGTAACCGTCCGCGAACGCCGGTGCCCGCAGCGAGTCCCGAGCCGACGGGTGGCAATCCCTTCGACGGCAGATACAGCGGGTGCGGCGACAGCTCGATCCACGGCAGCCCACACATCTGGGCCGCCCAACCGCCTGCCACGGTGATGACGTCGGAGATCACCAAGTCGTGATCACCGCTGTCGATCAACGGCCGGAGAGCAACCGCCATCCTGGCCGCACGCGCGGACAACTTCTCGCCGGCATCGGCATCATCGTCGTTCTCGGCCACGGCGAGTCCAGGCAACTCAGTGATGTCCACCTGGCGCCGACGAGCCGCATCCTGCCATCGCAGGCCGGTGAAGACGGTTGGCGCATCGCCTCCGGTGGCGAATCGCTCGGCCAGCGCAAATGCCGGAAAGGCATGTCCCGCATCGGGACCCGCGACTATCGCAACGCGCAGCGTCAGCTACCCGCTTGTCCGGGCTCTTTGGTGACCGACGGAGGCGCCGGAGCCGCGGCGGGCGGCGCAACCGCGCCCTGAGCGCCCGCGGACGGGAGGGCCTCACCGCGCATGCTCGCACGGATCTGCTCCAGTCGTGAGTGTCCGGCCATCTGGATGCCCGCCTGCTCGACCTCCGCCATCCGACCCTGCACCGAGTTCTGGGCCAGCTCGGCCGACCCGAGTGCGTTCGCGTATCGACGTTCGATCTTCTCGCGGACCTGGTCGAGGTTGGGGGTGTTGCCCGGCACCGACAGCTCGCTCATCTGATTGAGCGAGGCGCTCACCTGCTCCTGCATCTTCGCCTGCTCCAGCTGGCTGAGCAGCTTCGACCGCTCGGCAAGCTTCTGCTGCAGGACGAGTGCGTTGCGTTCGACCGCCTTCTTGGCCTGCGCGGCGGCCTGCAGCGACTGATCGTGCAGTGATTTCAGGTCTTCGACGCTCTGCTCCGCGGTCACGAGCTGGGCAGCAAATGCCTCCGCGGCGTTGGTGTACTCGGTCGCCTTCTGCGTGTCACCGGCGGCCGCGGCCTGATCGGCCAGCGTCAGCGCCTGCCGGGTGTTGGCCTGCAGCTTCTCCACCTCTTCGAGCTGGCGGTTGAGCTTCATCTCCAGCTGACGCTGGTTGCCGATGACCGACGCGGCCTGCTGACTCAACGCCTGGTGCTGACGTTGCGCATCCTCGATGGCCTGCTGGATCTGCACCTTGGGATCGGCGTTCTCGTCGATCTTCTGGTTTCCGAGTGCCATCAGGTAGCGCCACATCTTCACGAACGGGTTCGCCATGCTCGTCGTCACTCCAATTCAGCGGTAGAGAACTTTGCACCCCAATTTAGCGTCTGAGACGGCGCAATGGTGGCGGCGTCATCTGCTTGACGCCGTCGGAGACGGTCTCAGGCTGCGGCGAGTGCCGTTGCCTTGCGATGATCGGCCGGGGCCGGGATGACCACGGTGGACTCGAACTCGGAGCCGGCCAGTTCGGCAGGCCGCATCGCGTTGCCCGCGTCGAGGAGCAGATCGGCGATCTCCACGTCGAGCGCATCACAGATGGCCGCGAGCAGTTCGCTCGACGCCTCCTTCTGTCCGCGCTCCACCTCCGAGAGGTAGCCGAGGCTCACCCGGGCGTCGGTGGACACCTCGCGCAGCGTCCGGCCCTGGTCTGTACGCACCCGGCGCAGGCTCTCGCCCAGTGCCTCGCGCAGAAGCATCGCCATCGAGACCCCTCTCCGTCTGATTCCCCTGACCTGCCACCCATACGGGTGCACTCAGGTCATTCAACGCACCGGCCGGTCGTTCCGTTCCCCGACGATCCGTTTGAACGACAGTAGTCGAAGTTCTGGCCGGGCGCCGTTCACACCCCGGTCTGTCGTTCGGACGCGTCATCGCGCAGCGAACCATTGCGTCCAGGCGCCGCGTCGTGATCTCGGGTCGACTCCGACTCGTCCTCGCGCCCCTTGGTCCGGGCCGACCAAGCCTGCCACGTGTAGTCGAGACCGGTGAGCACCGTGATGACCAGAGCAACGCCCATGATGATGTCCGCCGCGACCTGCCAGGCACCACTGAGCGGAAGTAGATAGAGCCCGATCGACACCGCTTGCAGGAGGGTCTTGAGCTTGCCACCGCGACTGGCCGGGATGACGCGGTGCCTCAGCACCCAGAATCGCAGGGCCGTCACCCACAGCTCGCGCGCGAGGATCACCGCAGTCACCCACCACGGCAGGATGTCGAGGATCGACAGCCCGATCAGCGCCGCCCCGATCAGCGCCTTGTCGGCGATCGGATCCGCGAGTTTGCCGAAGTCTGTGATGAGGCCGCGTTCGCGCGCCACTCGTCCGTCGTACCGATCGGTGAGCGCGGCCACCGCGAAGATCACCGCCGCCACGATCCGCCACGTGGTGCTCTCGCCGCCGTCGACGAACAATGCGATCAGAAAGATCGGGACCAGGATGATCCGGAACACGGTGAGGGCGTTCGCGATGTTCATCACCGGCACCGGGTCGACCGGATCGGTGATGTGGTCGGGACCACGTCCCGCATTCGCGATGGGGTGCTCGCCGACCGCCCGCCGCATCCGTTCGGTCATGGGCACACGCCCTGCCGTGTCGCCTGTTTGCCGGCAAGGTGGTAGATCCGCACGTGCCCAGCGTATCGGCCCGTTCCATACGCGGTTGCGACGAGGTCGGAACCAGCCCCGGACACTCCCATGCCGAGAAGGCAAGATGTCCGTATGCACAGTGACGCCGACGGCACCGGAACGCCTGCCACGACCCCCGGGTCGACCGTGATCCGTCGCGCACGAACCTCCGACGTACCGCGCATCAAGGAGCTCATCGATCAGTACGCGGGCCGCATTCTCCTCGAGAAGAACCTGGTCACCCTCTACGAAGCCGTCCAGGAGTTCTGGGTCGCCGACGTCGACGGCGTGGTCGTGGGATGCGGTGCGCTCCACGTGCTGTGGGCCGACCTCGGCGAGGTGCGCACCGTCGCCGTCGACAATGCCCATGCCGGACGCGGGATCGGCCACGTTCTCGTGGGACGCCTCATGGACGTCGCACGTGAGCTTCAGCTCTCCCGGGTCTTCGTGCTCACCTTCGAGACCAGCTTCTTCGCCCGGCACGGATTCGTCGAGATCGAGGGCACCCCCGTCACCCGCGAGGTGTTCGAGGAGATGTGCCGGTCCTATGACACCGGCGTCGCCGAGTTCCTCGACCTGAGCTACGTCAAGCCGAATACGCTGGGTAACACCAGGATGCTGGCCAACCTCTGACCCGACCCCCATTCGACCCAACACCACCGAGGAGCACACAGTGGCGATCTTCGCCGTCCACTACACATATCGCCCCGCCAAGGCAGCGATCCGTGACCAGCACCGCGCGCTGCACCGCGAGTGGCTCGGCGAAGAACACAGCGCCGGCAACATCCTCATCGCCGGCCCCTACCCCGACGGCACCGGCGCGCTGATCCTCGTCCGCGCCGACGACCTCGACGGTGCCGAGGCATTTCTCGCGAACGATCCGTTCAACGCGCACGAGGCCATCGACGCCGTCGAGGTCAAGGAGTGGACCAACATCTACGGTCCGTTCGGTGACTGATTGCTACAGCCTTCGCGTCACGGCTCCGACGGTCGCTGCTTCTCCGGTTCTGACGGCTCGGCGGCTTCCACCTGTTCGGCATCCGGCTTCTTCGACGACAAGAGGCTGGCCACCGTCGTGATCACCAGCGTGCCGACGATGACGCCGAGCGACATCGGTGTCGATATCTCCGGGACGCTGACGTGCTCGCCGCCGTTGATGAACGGCAGGGTGTTCTCGTGCAGCGCGTGCAGCACGAGTTTGACGCCGATGAACGCCAGGATGAACGACAGCCCGAAGGACAGGTAGACGAGGCGGTCGAGCAGTCCGCCGAGCAGGAAGTACAGCTGGCGCAGACCCATCAGTGCGAACGCGTTGGCCGTGAACACCAGGTAGGCCTCCTGGGTCAGTCCGTAGATCGCCGGGATCGAGTCCAGGGCGAACAACACGTCGGTGAACCCGATAACGATGAGCACGGTGAGCATCGGGGTGGCCAGCCGCTTGCCGTTCACGCGGGTGAACAGCTTGTCGCGGTCGTATTCGTCATGGGTGCGCAGGACTCGCTTCACGAACCGCTCGAGTCGGCTTTCGCGCTGCTCCTCGTGTTCGACGGGATCGTCGCTCTCACGCAGCAGCTTGATCGCGGTGAAGATGAGGAATGCACCGAACAGGTAGAACACCCAGCTGTAGGCATTGATGGCCGCGGCACCGACCGCGATGAAGATACCGCGCATCACCAGCGCCATCACGATGCCCAGGAGCAGCACCTTCTGCTGATACTCCTTGGGCACGGCGAACTTCGACATGATGATGACGAAGACGAACAGGTTGTCGACGGACAGTGCCTTCTCGGTGACATAGCCGGCGTAGTACTCACCGCCGTAGGTGCCACCCCACTTCCACCAGACGAAGAGACCGAAGATCAGTGCGATCGTGATGTAGACCGCCGACCAGGTACCGGATTCCTTCAGCGACGGCGCGTGGGGAACACGCACGTGGGCAAAGAAGTCGAAGACGAAAAGCGCCAGGATCACCACACAGGTGATGACCCAGACGGTGGGCGAGACAACCATGAGACCTACTACCTCCAGCGCGCAGCGTTACGTTGCGATGCCAGAGGTCTCTCCCGCCCGGGGGTTGAACCGGACCGGCGCATCCGGGCCGGGACATGAGCACACGGTGTTCGGCACCGGATGACATCTCGACCGTATTGACGGAAACGCCACGAGATCGGGGATACTCCCCTCTTCGATCGTTGCCCAGCCTAACCGAACAATTCCGACATGGAAACCCGGCCGGTCCTATTCGGTGGTTTCGCCCGCGTCGTCACCGCCACCGGTGATCGACGCGATCACACCGGCCAGGTCCTCCGGCTTCACCAAGACCTCACGCGCTTTGGACCCCTCGCTCGGTCCGACAACGCCGCGGGTCTCCATCAGATCCATGAGCCGCCCGGCCTTCGCGAATCCGACGCGAAGCTTGCGCTGCAGCATCGACGTCGACCCGAACTGACTGGACACCACGAGTTCGATGGCCTGCAGGAGATCGTCGAGGTCGTTGCCGATGTCGGCGTCGATGTCCTTCTTGTCACCGGCCTTCGCCGTCGTCACGCCCTCGGTGTACTCCGGATCGGCCTGTTCGCGGCTGAAGTCGACGACCGCGCCGATCTCCTCGTCGGTGATGAACGCACCCTGCATACGGATGGGCTTGTTGGCGCCCATCGGCAGGAACAGTCCATCGCCCATGCCGATGAGCTTCTCGGCGCCGGGCTGATCGAGGATCACGCGCGAATCGGTGAGCGAGGACGTCGCGAACGCCAGCCGCGAGGGCACGTTGGTCTTGATCAGGCCGGTCACAACGTCCACCGAGGGACGCTGGGTGGCCAGGACCAGATGGATACCGGCAGCACGCGCCTTCTGGGTGATGCGCACGATCGCATCCTCCACGTCGCGTGGCGCGGTCATCATGAGGTCGGCGAGCTCGTCGACGATGGCCAGGATGTACGGATACGGCTTGTACACGCGTTCGGAGCCGAGCGGCGTGGTGATCTCGCCGGAGTTCACCTTCGCGTTGAAGTCGTCGATGTGGCGGACGCGCGACGCCTTCATGTCCTGGTAGCGCTGCTCCATCTCCTCGACCAGCCACGCCAGCGCCGCCGCCGCCTTCTTCGGCTGTGTGATGATCGGGGTGATGAGGTGCGGGATGCCTTCATACGGCGTGAGCTCGACCATCTTCGGGTCGATCAGGATCATCCGCACCTGTTCGGGTGTGGCACGCGTGAGCAGCGACACCAGCATCGAGTTCACGAAGCTCGACTTGCCCGATCCGGTCGATCCGGCGACCAGCAGGTGCGGCATCTTGGCCAGATTGGCGCTGACGAAATCGCCCTCGATGTCCTTGCCGAGGCCGATCACCAACGGATGCTTGTCTTTTCGGGTCGATGACGCGTTGAGCACATCGGCCAGACGCACCATCTCCCGATCGGAGTTCGGCACCTCGATACCGACTGCCGACTTGCCCGGGATCGGCGCCAGCAGGCGCACGTTGTCGGTGGCGACCGCGTAGGCGATGTTGCGCTGCAGCGCGGTGATCTTCTCGACCTTGACGCCGGGTCCGAGTTCCACCTCGTAGCGGGTGACCGTCGGACCGCGCGTGTAGCCGGTCACCGCGGCGTCGATCTTGAACTGTTCGAGCACACCGGAGATGCGGTCGATCATGTCGTCGTTGGACCGGCTGCCCTGCTTGGGTGGATCTCCGTCGATCAGCAACGACGACGGTGGCAGCCGATAGTCGCCCTCGGGCACATCGGGTGCCGCAGGCGCGGCGGCCGGTTCCTTCTCCACGCGAGGTTTGCGGGGCGCTCGCGGCTTGCGCGGTGCCGGTCGACCGATCTCCTCGGTGATCTCGTCGACAATGGGTTCGGTGACCTCGTCGACGATCTCGTCGGTGGGTGCATCCGCGAGGCTCCGCGACGTGGCGCGCGATCGGCGGCTCGGGGTGACGTCGGGGGGATAGTTCTCATACGGATCACCGGAGTAGGCACGGTCACGAATCTGGCCGGCGGTCATACCGCGAGCCGAGCCCGCCCAGTCCGGCTCGTCGTAGCCGTCCACGTCGTCGTAGTCGACCGGGCCCGCATCGTCGTAGTCGTCGGAGTCGTAGTCGTCGTCGATGTGCTCGGTTCTCGCGGAACGGCCGGACGGATCTCCGAGTCCGAAGTAGCCCGCCGCAAAGTCGATGACCTCACGCACGGTCCGCCCGCTCAAGAGCAGCACGCCGAACGCGGCGCACAGCAGCAGGATCGGTACCGAGATCCAGATGGTCACACCGTTGGTGAGGGGTGTCCCGACCGCGAATCCGAGGAACCCGGACGCCCCGGACCGTCCGGGTAGGTCGATGGGAGCGCCCGCGATGAGGTGCATCAGGCCGAGGATCGGGAGCACCACGAGCAGACCACCACCGATGTAGCGGGCCCGGCGCTCCGGCGCGGGCGGTCGCCGCATCAGCACCACCGCGAGCGCCACGAGCGCAACGGGCAGCACCAGCACCACCGAACCGATGATCGCCCGGATCAACGCGTCGACGAACGCACCCACCGGTCCGGCCGCGCCGAACCACACGCTGGCACCGACAAGCAGTGCGAAGGCCAGCAACCCGAGCGCGACGCCGTCCCGGCGGTGCGAGTGGCCGGCCGAGGTTCGGTTCTGGTCGCGTCGACGTCGTACGAGGGATTCGCTGTCCTCGAAGCCGCCGTCGTCGGAGCCGCCGTCATATCCGACGACGTACCCCGTGTCGTCGCGATACTCGCCGTCGGGCGCGTCGAAGTCCGTCAACTCCTGGTCGTCATAGTCGTCGTAGTCTGCGCGCGCGTCGGCGCGCGGTCCGCTGCCGATGGTCGAACCGGCCCGTGCCATGCTGCCGACGCCCTTGGCGAGCAGCGACCACCCGGCGCCGATGCCCTTGCCGACCGATGCCGCGCCGCTGGCGGCGATCGACCGCCGGTGCAGGTCGGCCGACTCCGCTACCGCAGTGTTGCGTGGTGCCGGCTTCGGGGTGGCCTTCTTCGCGCGACCCGACGCCGACGCCTTGCCGGAGCCCTGATTACCGGTGCCCCGATTACCTGTGCGCTGCCTCCCGGCGGTCTGTCCGGTCCGCGACGAGCGCGTTCCTCCGGACTTCGCAGACGACGTTCTCCCCCGGGACGCTGTTGTCCCACCACGCGACGCGGACGCGCGTGAACCCGTGCTCGCTCTCGAAGCCATGCCGACAGCCTAGTATCTGAGAGTCACCACAGTCACATGAGCAACACCGGCAACACGATCGCGTATCGAATTCGTGACCCCTTCGAGTCAGAAGCCGCGCTTGCTGGCCTTCACCGCGGCTACCGCGGCATCGTCACCGGAGAATTCCAGGTCAACGGGTGCGCGACCGAACGCGAACAACGTCAGTTCGCCCGGGGTGCCGGTGATGGTGACCGGATCGCCGTGGCCGACCGTCACGAGGTCCTCACCGGAGTCGGTTCGCAACGTCACCGTCGCCGGCACGTTCTTCAACGCCATCTTGCCGATGCTGCGGGCCGGGGTCCGCAGGTCGGAACTCAGCTGATCGGAGAGTTGCCGTGGCACCCATGGTCCGTCGGGATCGGCGCCGCCGCGCAGCACATCCTCGTGGTGGACGAACATCTCCCCCAGGTTGGCCCAGCGATCGACCAGCTTGAACGGTGAGTAGACCGGTGGCCCGCCGGCCAGTTCGTCGAGGAGGACGTCCCAGTCCTTGGCAGCGGCGACGCTGCGGACCTTCTCGGTGTGCGGGGCGAACTGTTTGATCAGGATGCCCGGACCGGTGTCGAGTCGTCGTTCGCGAACCACGAGGTGCGCCAACAGGTCTCGGGTGGTCCATCCTTCACAGAGGGTCGGGGCGTCGGGCCCCTTGGCTCGAAACGTGTCGACGAGGGCTGCGCGTTCATCTTGGGCACTGGTCACTCCGCCCACCCTAGCCCGACAAAGGAACGTGTGCGGAACATCGTCCCAAGCAGGGGCTAGCCGTTCACCGCGAGCACTGTCGGCACGATCATCGGCCTGCGTCTGTACGTGTCGGACACCCAGCGGCCGACGGTGCGGCGGATGGTCTGCGCGATGCGGTGCGTGTCGGCCACGCCCTCGGCGGCGAGGGCATCGAGGGTCTTGTTGACCAGATCCGCGGCCTCTTTGAGTGCGCTGGGATCGTCGGAGAACCCGCGCCCGGACACCTCGGGAGCACTGACCGGTCGGCCGGTGGTCGCATCGACGGCGACGGTGATGGCGATGAATCCGCCCTCACCGAGCACGAGTCGCTCGGACAACGTCGACTCGCCGACGTCGCCCACCGACAGTCCGTCGACGTAGACATGGCCGACCGGAACGCGTCCGACGATCTCGGCCCGACCGTCGACCAGGTCGACGACGACCCCGTCCTCGGCGAGCACCACCCGGTCCTCCGGGACTCCGGTCGCGACGGCGAGTGCGGCGTTGGCGCGCAGGTGTCGCCATTCGCCGTGCACCGGCATCACGTTCGACGGCCGGACGGCGTTGTACAGATAGAGCAGTTCGCCCGCCGAGGCGTGACCGGACACGTGCACCTTGGCGCTCTGTTGGGTGATCACGGTCGCTCCGCGCTTGGCGAGACCGTTCACCACCGCGAACACCGAGTTCTCGTTGCCCGGGATCAGCGACGACGCGAGGACGACGAGGTCGTCGGCGCGGATGTTGATCTGCCGGTGCTCGCCACGCGCCATCCGCGACAGCGCCGAGAGCGGTTCGCCCTGCGAGCCGGTCGAGATCAGCACCACCCGATGGTCCGGCAGGGTCGCGGCGGTGTCGAGGTCCACCACCACACCGTCGGGCACCCGCAGATAGCCGAGGTCCTGTGCGATCTGCATGTTGCGCACCATCGACCGCCCGACGAAGGTGACCCGACGGTTGTGGGCGTCGGCGACGTCGATGATCTGCTGGATGCGGTGGACGTGGCTGGCGAAGGAGGCCACGATCACGCGTTGCTTGGCCTTGCCGATGACCTGGTCGAGCACGCTGCCGATCTGGCGCTCCGGCGTCACGAACCCGGGCACCTCGGCGTTGGTGGAGTCCACCAGGAACAGGTCGACCCCTTCGTCGCCGAGTCGGCTGAAGCCGGCCAGGTCGGTGAGCCGACCGTCGAGTGGCAGCTGGTCGAGTTTGATGTCGCCGGTGTGCAGGACGACGCCCGCCGGGGTGCGGATGGCGACCGCGATCGCGTCCGGGATCGAGTGGTTGACCGCGAAGTACTCGCATTCGAACGGTCCATGCGTGGTGCGTTCGCCCTCACGAACCTCCACCAGACGCGGCCGCAGCCGGTGCTCGCGACACTTGGCTTCGACCAGCGCCAGCGTGAACTTCGACCCGATGACCGGGATGTCGCCCCGCAGGCGCAGGAGGAACGGGATGGCGCCGATGTGGTCTTCGTGACCATGGGTGAGGATCACCGCATCGACATCGTCCATTCGGTCTTCGATGTAGCGGAAGTCCGGCAGGATCAGGTCGACGCCGGGCTGGGCGTCCTCGGGGAACAGCACGCCGCAGTCGACGATGAGCAGGCGGCCGCCGTATTCGAAGACGGTCATGTTGCGGCCGATCTCACCGATGCCGCCGAGCGCGACCACCCGTAGCGCGCCACGCGGCAGTCGCCGCGGCGTACCACCCGGCTGCGTCACCGGTTCGGCGGTCGGCCGAGCGGCCGGACGAGACTCCCCGCGCTCGTGACGTCCCTTGCGTCGCGACGATTTGGCGCCACCCGATTCCGGTTGATTCACAGCATGTTTGGGCCCTTTGCCACGACCACCATCGGCGTTGCGCGCGGGCTCGGCGGGCGGCTGCTCGGGCGGCCCGGCCTTGCGGGTCGCTGCGCGGCGGCGATTGGGCGGCTGACGATCGGGGCCGGTCATCAGTTCAACAGACCCGCGGCGCGGAGATCGGCGATGAGCAATTCGATTTGCGGTCCATCGGCGGGAACCTGCGGCAATCGCGGGTCCCCGACATCGATGCCGAGTATGCGGAGCGACGCCTTGACCATGGTCACGCCACCGAGCCGGCCCATCGCGTTCACCAGGGGCAGCATCGACGTGTTCAAGGTGCGGGCAGCCGCGAGGTCGCCCTTTTCGACGGCGATCTGCATGTCGCGCAGGCGATCAGCGACCAGATGCCCGATCACGCTGACGAATCCGGTCGCACCGATCGACAACCACGGCAGGTTCAGTGCGTCCTCGCCCGAGAGATACTCCAGCTCCGTGGACGCGATGATCCCGGCGGCCGAATGCAGATCGCCCTTGGCATCTTTGACGCCCTTGATCTTCGGGTGTTCGGACAGGGCCAGCATCGTCTCGTTCGCGATCGGCACCACCGAACGCGGTGGGATGTCGTAGAGCAGCACGGGCAGGTCGGTCGCATCGGCGACGGTCCGGAAGTGCGCGAGCAGACCAGCCTGCGGCGGCTTCGAGTAGTAAGGGGTCACCACGAGCAGTGCGTGTGCGCCGACCTTCTCGGACTCGACGGCGAACCGCACGCTCTCGGCGGTGTCGTAACTGCCCGCGCCCTGGGTGATCCGCGCACGGTCACCGACCGCATCGAGGACGACGCGCAGCAGGTCGAGCTTCTCGGGCACGGTGGTCGTCGGCGATTCACCGGTGGTGCCCGACACGACAAGTCCGTCGCAGCCCTTGGCGACGAGGTGATCGGCCAGCTCCGCGGCCTTGTCGAGGTCGAGTGCACCGTCGGGTGTGAATGGGGTCACCATTGCCACGACATTGGTCCCGAAGGGATGCGTGTGCAGCTGTTCGGAGACGGCGTTCATGGTGCTCAAGGCTACCGTCTCAGCCTTCGAGCACGAATGGTGAGGTCGCGACCTCTGTTCCGTCGGAGAGCGTCCCGATCTCGAAGTCCCCGAAAACGGTCGGCGCCACCGCCATGAGCTGACGCAGACACTCGATCGCGAGCTGTCGGATCTCCACATCCGCGTGCTCGGTGGCCCGCATTCCGACGAAATGCCGCCAGGACCGGTAGTTGCCGGTGACGACGATCTTGGTCTCGGTGGCGTTCGGCAGCACCGACCGAGCCGCCTGCCGGGCCTGTTTCCGGCGGAGGATGGCGTTCGGTACATCCGCGAACTTCGCCTCGAGTGCCGTCAGCAGTTCGGTGTAGGCCGCGCGGCTCGCGTCGGTGGCCGCGGTGAACTTCGCCTCGAGCTCGGGATCACCCACGATGGCCGGGGGTGCCACGACGTTCGAATCGTGTTCGGGGACGAACCGTTGGGACAGCTGCGAATACGAGAAGTGCCGGTGCCGGATGAGTTCGTGTGTGCACGACCGCGAGATGCCGGTGATGTAGAAGGTGACCGACGCGTGTTCGAGCAGCGACAGGTGCCCGACCTCCAGGATGTGGCGCAGGTAGCCGGCGTTGGTCGCGGTCCGCGGGTTGGGCTTGTCCCAACTCTCGTAACAGGCGCGACCGGCGAACTCGACGAGCGCCTCACCGCCGTCGGCGTCGGTGCTCCACGAGACGTCCTCAGGCGGTGAGAACTGCGTCACGGCCACCATCTTCACCTTGAGCGGCACCAGTTCCGACACGCCGCGCCTCCGTTTCTCGCCCCGCTGACGGTTTTCAGCCCGCTCGATTGTCCCCCACCGGAGGACTCCGGTCGCCGCCACCCCGCAGCCGGAGTCCTCCGAGGGCCGATCAGGTCGCCGGGACCGCGCCGTCGGCGAGGTTTCGGTGAACCTTCGGCGACCGGGCGGTAAAGTCCCCAGCGCAGCGTCGGCAGTGAGGCAGGACACGCTCGCCTCTCCTGCTGCGGCGGCGCATCATGAGCGCGCATGTGTCGGCAGCCCACCGATATCCCGGCTCTGCCGGGTCGTCGGTGACAACTCTTTCGGGGGCGAAGATTTCACCACAGACACCGAACGCCAACGAGCGTGCGGGAACATCACGACGTACTTTCCTGCGCTCCGGGGTCGCGGTCGCGGGGACCGCGGCAGTCCTCGGTCAGGCATCAGCGCCGGCGTCGTCGGCGCCGGCCCGAGGCGTGTTCGCGCACGGGGTCGCGTCCGGCGACCCGCTCCCCGACCGCGTCATCCTGTGGACTCGGGTGACGCCGACCCCGGCCGCGACACCTGGCTCGGGCATCGGTCCGGCGGCCGACGTGGTCTGGGAAGTGGCGCGCGATGCGTCGTTCGGGACAGTGGTCGCCACCGGACGTCGCACCGCCACGACGGACACCGACTTCACCGTGAAGGTCGACGCCGCCGGACTGGCCCCGGACACCCGCTACTTCTATCGGTTCCGCGTCGTGTCCGGTCCGGCGTCGGGCGCGGTGTCGCCGACCGGCCGCACCCGCAGCGCTCCAGCCACCGGAGCCGACGTCGGCTCGGTGCGGTTCGGAGTGGTCTCCTGCTCCAACTGGGAGGCAGGCTATTTCGGCGCGTATCGCCATTTGGCCGGGCAGCCGGATCTCACCGCGATCGTCCACCTCGGCGACTACATCTACGAGTACGAGACCGGCGGCTACACCGGCAAGACCGGCCCGGTACGCACGCATTCACCGCGCAACGAGACCGTCAGCCTGCGCGACTACCGGATGCGGCACGCCCAGTACAAGACCGACCCCGACCTTGCGCGGCTCCACATCATGCATCCGTGGATCTGCACGTGGGACGACCACGAGTCCGCCAACGACGCCTGGTCGGGCGGCGCGGAGAATCACCAGCGCAACGAGGGGTCGTGGGCGGCGCGCAAAGCGGCTTCCGAGCGGGCGTACTACGAATGGATGCCGGTACGTCCGGTGGTCGATGCGGGCGGACGTCACCTGTACCGCCGTCTGCGGTTCGGGACGCTGCTGGAACTGTCGATGCTCGACCTGCGCACCTACCGCGACGTCCAGGTGCCGGCGACCTCGCGCAAGATCGACGATCCCGGCCGCTCGATCACGGGCCGCGCTCAGATGGATTGGCTCACCAGAGGTTTGGTCACCTCCGACACCCGATGGCGCATCGTCGGCAACCCGGTGATGATCACGCCGGTGCTCATTCCGCCGCTCGAACCCAGGACCACCGCCGCGGTGACCGACCTCCTCGGGGTTCCGGGCGCCGGCGTGCCCTACAACCCCGATCAATGGGACGGGTACACCGCCGACCGCAAACGACTCCTGAATACGTTGCGCGCCAACAACATCGACAACGTCGTGTTCATCACCGGCGACATCCATTCGTCCTGGGCGTGCGACATTCCGGTGGATGCCGCGACGTACCCCGGGAGTGGCAGCGTCGCAACCGAACTCGTCGTCACCTCCGTGACGTCCAGCAACATCGACGACATCCTGAAGGTGCCGGCCAACACACTCGGCGCGGCCGTGCCGCCCGCCTTCATGACCGCCAATCACCATGTGCGATGGAATGATTTCGACGCCCACGGATACGCGGTCCTGACTGTCACACGAAACGCCACCCAGATGGACTGGTTCTTCGTGAACGAGAAGACCGATCCGAACACCGGCCAGACCTACGCGCGGTCGTTCCGGGTCGGCAGCGGATCGCAACGCGTCCAACCCGTCGCGCGTCCGGCCCGCTGAACGAGAGGACAACGATGTCAACGACTTTCACCCGACGTATCGGTACCGCAGTCGCGAGCCTGGCTGCCGTCGCGACGCTGATTGCCACCCCGGCTGTGGTCGGGTCCCCGCTCACCGGCACGGCGCATGCCCTGCCCGCCGACCTCGCGGTGCACGCGGTGCAGCTGACCGGCACCGAGAACACCCGGACGTTGGCGTACTACCGTGCCGCGGACGGCCGTTACGTCGACGACCTGGTGATCCGCAGCGACAACCTGTCCGCGATCACACCGGCCGATGGTCGCACCCTCGCGCAGCGTCGGGTGCGAACCGTGATCGATCTGCGCACCCAGATCGAACGTGCGCTCCAGCCCGACCGTCCGGTTCCGGGCGCCACCACCAAGGTGTTCGACGTCTTGGGCGGCGCATCCCCGACCACCCTGGTCGACCTGTCGAGTGCCTACAGGGCCTTCGTCACCGATCCCGGTGCGCGACGGGCATTCCGAGACACCCTGCTGGAGATCAAACGCACCACCGCAAGCGACAACTCGGTACTGTTTCACTGCTCGGCGGGCAAGGACCGCACCGGCTGGGCGTCGGCAGTGCTGCTCACGCTTCTCGGCGTCGACCGCGCAGGCGTCGAACGAGATTATCTGGCCAGCAACACCTTCCGGCACACCAGCCCGGCGGATCGGTTGAACGGCGTCAACATCGCCTGGCTGCGCACCGCCTTCGCCACCGCGGACCGGGTCTACGGCAGCTTCGACAACTACGTCCGACGCGGCCTGCGCCTCACCTCGCGGGACATCGCAGCCCTGAAGAGTCAGTTGTTGAAGTCTCCGTACAGGTCGTCCTTCAGCGTGTTGACCATCGGCGGCTGATCCGAAGAGTACTGTCTTAGGCCTCCTGAACTGCGACGACTCGCGGGCCCTGCATCGCCCGCACCTCCTACCACCTGCTGGTTGAGTCGCCACCACCCCGCTGGTTGAGTAGCGACGAGCGAGCTTGCGAGCCCGCCGCGTATCGAAACCTCGGGAGCCGACAACGTCAGCGACCACTGGGCTGCGGACACATCCACCTTGTCGGATTTCGATACACCTCGCCCTATGGGGCTCGGCTACTCAATCAGCAGGAGATCAGCCGGCGTGAAGGCCCAGCGATTAGCCGTCGACGATCGCCGACAGCTTGGCGTAGGTGTCGGGCCACCCGTGCACTGCGATGGACTCGATCCCGAGCGCTTTCACCGGGTAGTCGTTGCCGCCCTCGTCGAGGCGGTCGCCGAAGAACAGGATGTCGTCGACCCCGAGGTCGAGGATCTCCATGAGTTTGTTCGCGCCGTAGGCCTTGTCGATGCCCTTCTTGGTGACGTCGACCGACGTCGAACCGCCGCTGCGCACCTCGAGGTCGGGCAACAGTTCCGCGGCATAGGCGCGTAGTGATTCCTTCTTGGCGCCGTCGGGGTCCCAGGCGGACTTCGCGTCGACCGGCGCGGACTGTCCGAGCGCACTGAAGGTGATCTGGCTGCCCCGGTCTTCGAGGATGGGTCCCCACGTCTCGGCTTCCCAGAGCCCGAGTTCGCGTGCACCTGTCTCCAGGACGTCGAGGGTGCGCTTCTTCTCGTCGTCGCTCAGGTATTCGGCGTAGACGGTCTCCCATTCCGAACCCGACCACCGCACGTACTGCGTGCCGCAGGTCGGCATGAGGTGGAGGTTCCCCATGGCGTCGAACTCACCGAGCCGGTCGAGGACCTGGGTCTGGAACTGGCCGAAGCGGCCACCGGAGATGATGCAGCCGAGGCTGCGGTCGAGCATGCGGCGCAATAGTGCCACCATGTCGTCGGCCAGGGGACTCTTGGACGGTGCCAGGGTGTCGTCGAGGTCGAACATCACCAGGCGGTACTCACTGCCCTGATACGAAACCGTCATGGCGCAAGCATGTCATCCCCCGCGAGTGCGATGCGCGGCGGGATCGCAGCGCAATCACCCGATTGTGTCCACTGTCACCTCGAGGAGACGCACCGCTTCGAGACGATTCACCCGCGCCAGTGTCATGGCGGCGATGACCGCGCCCGCGATCGAGCGCGCCCGTGACATCACGTCGGCGGCGTGCGCGGCGGGCAATCGCGCGGCCACCCCCGCCGATATCGCCGCCAGCAGTTCGGCGTGGTAGGCGGCGATGACGCCACGGACGGCGGCATCGTCGTTGAGAGTGGTCGCCGTCGTCGCGACCAGTAGGCAACCGGTGGGTTCGTTCGCGTCGCCGAGTCGGGCGATCGCGGCCGACAGGCCGGTCAGATACTCGACGAGGGCGTCGGGATCCACCCGATCGGCCTGCAAGGGACGCAGCCGGGGACGGACGACGACGTCGAGATAGTCCCGCACCGCCGCATCGAAAAGTCCCCGCATGCTCCCGAACGCGTGGTAGACGCTCGAGCGCGAGAGTCCGGTCGCCCGCTCGACATCGCTGACCGACACCGCGTCGAAGCCCTTGTCCCAAAACAGATTCCGCGCGGCAGCCACCACCTCGGCGGTGTCATAACCAGGTGACCTTCCCATGACCTCGTTCCCCCGTCGTACACGTCGCTGCTTGTCCAACCACCAGTATAGCCGTATTGTGTAACGAGTAGTCCACAAAAGGAGTCGAACCCATGTTGGTCGTCGCCGCCATCTTGGCCCTGGTCGCCGCCGCGATTCACGTGTACATCTTTGTGCTCGAGTCGGTGTGGTGGACCACGCCACGGGGCCGGGCGGTCTTCGGGACCACCGAGGCTCAGGCCGTCGAGACACGCCAACTCGCCTTCAACCAGGGTTTCTACAACCTCTTCCTGGCCGTGATCGCGGCCGCCGGCGCGGTCGCGCTGTTCCTCGATCAGTCGGCGGTCGGCGCGACCCTGGTCATCGCGGGATGCGGATCGATGACGCTCGCCGGCGTCGTCCTGCTGGCCTCCGACCGCACCAAGACCCGTCCCGCGCTGATTCAGTTGGCCGCTCCCCTGCTCGCGCTCGTGGCGCTGGCAGGCTCCGCTCTCTGACGCCGCTCATCTCGACTCGACGAAAGGTCCCCATGTCGCACAACAGCACTCACATCCAGCTGGTCAACCGCCCGGTCGGCTGGCCGACCGCCGACGACTTCCGCACGGTCACCATCGAATACGGCCCCCTTCGCCCCGGACAGGTGCGGGTGGTCAACGAGTTCGTGTCGGTCGACCCGTACATGCGCGGCCGGATGATCGACACGCGCAGTTACATTCCGCCGTTCGCACTGGGCGAGACCATGACCGGCGGTGCGGTCGGACGTGTCGTGGAGACCACGGTCGACGAGTTCCCCGTCGGCTCCCTGGTGTCACATCAGTACGGCTGGCGTGACGTGGTCCAGGAGGACGCGGCCGGCTTCCGCGTTGTCCCCGAACCGCCCGAGGGCGTCGCGTCGTCGGTCTACCTCGGCATGCTCGGCATGACCGGCCTCACCGCCTACGTCGGGCTGCTGACGGTCGCGGCGATGCAGCCCGGCGACACCGTCTTCATTTCCGGAGCGGCCGGTGCCGTCGGGACGGCCGCCGGTCAGATCGCACGGCTCAAGGGTGCCGGTCGGGTCATTGGATCTGCTGGTTCCGCCGAGAAGGTCGCGCTGCTGACCGAGCGCTACGGCTACGACGCGGCGTTCAACTACAAGGACGGACCGAGCGTGCGCAAACAGCTGCGAGCTGCCGCTCCGGACGGCATCGACGTCTACTTCGACAACGTCGGAGGCGACCATCTCGAGGCCGCACTCGATTCCTTCAACGACGGCGGCCGAGCAGCACTGTGCGGTGCAATTGCGCAGTACAACAACACATCTCCGACGCCGGGTCCGTCGAACATGGCCAACATCATCACTCGCGGACTGACACTCACCGGATTCACCATCGGCCACTACCTCGACCAGGCCCCCGAGTTCACCGCCACGATGAGCCAGTGGTTTGCCGAGGGCAAGGTTGTCCACGACGAGACCGTGGTCGAGGGAATCGACAACGCGGTCGACGCTTTCCTCGGCCTGATGCGCGGCGCGAACACCGGGAAGATGGTGGTCAGGACGTCCTGAGGGCGTCGGCCAGATCGCCGCGATCGCCGATGTGCACCGCGTCGAGGCCAAGCCATGTGGCCATCTGCTGCAGATCAGCGGAGAGGCGCTCCGCGACAACGGTTTCCGGGCGTCCGCTCTCCAGGAACGCGCCGAGTACCTGGAGCACCCCCGACTTGCGATCGGCCTTGAGGTCGACGCGTGCGACGATGTCGTCGCCAAGAAGGTACGGCAGCACGTAATACCCGTGTACCCGTTTGTGTTCGGGAACGTAGATCTCGATGCGGTAGCGGAAGCCGAAGAGTCGTTCGGCGCGGGGCCGGAAGAAGACGAGCGGGTCAAAGGGCGACAGGATCGCCCCGCTGTCGACTCGACGCGGGATACGCACTCCCGCATGCAGATACGCCTCGTCGCGCCAGCCGTCGACCTGCACCGGGACAAGTTGTCCGGCGGCGACGAGGTCGGCGATCGCGGGCCGGACGTCGGCCGTCTTGGTGCGGTAATAGTCGGCGAGGTCCGCGGCGGTGGCGACACCGAGTGCAGCGGCGGCACGTGCGGTGAGTTCTCGGTGCGCGTCCTCTTTCGACACCTGCAGACCGGCGAGTTCAGCACCGACGACGCGTTCGGTGAGATCGTAGTGGCGCACGAAGTTCTCGTTGCGAACAGCCGACAGGTCGCCCGCCGCGAACATCGCCTCACAGACGTGCTTGACCTCGCCGCGGTGCCACCAACCGCCCGGAATACCGGCCGGTCGCTCGATGCCGAGGGTCTCCTCGATCTGCTTGGGTGTGCTCGGCCCACGTTCGGCGATGACGGCGTGCACATCGGTGGCGAGGTCGCGGTTGCGTTTCATCACCTCGCGCGTGTAGCGGTAGCGTCCACCGCGGAATTCGTCTCGGCGCCAACCGAACAGCGGCCAGTCCTCGATCGGGATCAGCGCGGCCTCGTGTGCCCAGTACTCGACGAGGAGGCGGTTGCCGCGACATGGTCGCCAGGCCGCGCGGTCGAGCAGGTCCCGGTCGTAAGGTCCGAGCCGGCTGAACATCGGCATGTAATGGGCTCGAGCGGCAATGTTCACCGAGTCCATCTGGAAGAGTCGCGTCCGCCCTATGACGCGTTTCAGGTGCGTGAGGGTCGGATCGGCCGTCGGTGGCTTGTCCGTGAATCCTTGTGCGGCGAGCACGATTCGGCGCGCCTGCGCGAGCGAGAGATCGCCTCGGCTCATCCGCGCACGAGCGCGTGCCGGACGTAGTCGACAAAGCGATAGCGCAGGCCGGTCGTCGACGACAGCCATTCGCCCGCACCTGCGGTGTCCCAGCGGTATGGGTCGATCTCCGGTGCAAACGCGTCCGCGCCCTCCACCAGGATGTCGATCTCGGTGACCCGCAGATGTGTCGCGATCTCCATCGACGCCTCGTAGATCTGGCCACCGCCGATCACGGTCACCGGACCGTCGACCAGCGCGAGCGCATCGTCGACGGTGTGCACGATCTCCGCGCCGTCGGCCGTATACGTCGCCGACCGGGTGATCACCACATTCCGACGACCGGGCAAGGGGCGGAACCGGGCCGGTAGCGATTCCCACGTCTTGCGGCCCATGATCACGGGGTCGGCGCCGGTGAGCTCCCGGAAGCGACGCATGTCCTCGGGGACCCGCCACGGGATGGTCGAGTCACGGCCGATCGCGCCGACGCGGTCTTGCGCCCACAGCAGTGTGATGGTGGCGGCCATCAGACCGCCACCGGCGCCTTGATCCCCGGGTGACATTGATAGCCGACGATCTCGATGTCGTCGAACTCGTAGTCGAAGATCGAATCACGCTGCCGCAGTTGCAGTGTCGGGTACGCGAACGGTTCGCGGGAAAGTTGCAGCCGAACCTGGTCGACGTGGTTGTCGTAGATGTGGCAATCACCGCCGGTCCAGACGAATTCGCCGACGTCGAGTCCCGCCTGCTGCGCCATCATGTGGGTCAGCAACGCGTAGGACGCGATGTTGAACGGGACGCCGAGGAAGAGGTCGGCGCTGCGCTGATACAGCTGGCAGGAGAGTTTGCCGTCGGCGACGTAGAACTGGAAGAAGGCGTGGCACGGCGGCAACGCCATCTGCGGGATCTCCCCCACATTCCAGGCCGACACGATGTTGCGCCGCGAATCCGGGTTCGTCTTGAGCAGGTCGAGGGCGGCCGAGATCTGGTCGATGTGCTCACCCGACGGAGTGGGCCAGCTACGCCACTGGACGCCGTACACAGGCCCGAGCTCACCCTGCACGTCGGCCCACTCATCCCAGATGGTGACGCCGCGCTCCTGCAGCCAGCGCACGTTCGAGTCGCCGCGCAGGAACCACAGCAACTCGTAGACGATCGACTTGAGGTGCACCTTCTTGGTGGTGATGAGCGGGAACCCCGCCGACAGGTCGTAGCGGAGCTGGTGCCCGAACAGACTCCGGGTACCGGTGCCGGTGCGATCGGCCTTCGGCGTCCCCGAGTCGAGGACCAGCGCCAACAGATCCTCGTACGGAGTCGGGATGGTCTCGGTCGAGGAGATGTCGCGGATCGCCGTGCTCACGATCATCCAGTGTAGAGCCACACCCGCTGATCGAGCCGGTACCGAGCCCCACAGGGCGAGGCACCGTGTCGAGATCACTCGCGTGTGACATCTGAGGCGCACGTGACTGACGAGGTACCCTCCAACCGTGCCTCCCCGGAGTCGTACTCGTGCCAATCGCTACGCCCGCCGTCGGCGATTGCGCGTCGCCGCTCGCGACAACGATCTCACCGACGTGCAGTGGGCCGCACTCACGACAGCGTGGGGCGGGTGTGCGTACTGCGGGGCGTCGGGCACCCCGCTGCAGCGCGACTGCATGCTCGCCATCTCGCGCGGCGGCAGCTACACGCTGGCCAACGTGGTGCCCTGCTGCGGGTCGTGCAATGCCAGCAAGTGCAACACCGAGGTGACGACCTGGATGCGTCGCAAGAAGCTCGACGAGAAGGCCTTCCTCGTGCGCCAGATGGAGATCTCGCGCGCACTCATCTCGAGTCCTGCCGAGCCGGATGTGGGCCCGGACACCACGGACGCAAGCCTGTGAGATGAGCGGCGTGGGGGCGCTCTGCGGAACTGCGCGGCCGAGAATGGGCGTTGGAAGTCACGAGGCAACGATGCCGCCATGACCACCCCGAGCACCACGACTCCAGCCCACAAGGCCAGAGCGCTGCTCGGACCCGGAGCCACGAGCATCCGGCAAACCCAGAGGAACTTCATGACGCACCCCACCCCTGCCACCACTCTGATCACCCAGATCACGCACACGGCGTGCGCAGCCCGCACCGCACCCGCGACTTCCGACGAAGCGGTTGCCCTGGCCTCCTCGGTCAGCGACCTCGTCGCCGCGGCTCGCGTTTCGGGTCTTCCCGACGCCGCGATCGACGCCGCCCTTCGCGGCGCGCGCGCCGACGCGGTCAGCGCACTGCCCACCCACACCTACCGGGTGGTCGCGGTCGAGGACAGCGTCGGTGCCCGCCACTACGAGGTCCGTTCGACCGTCGACGACGAGCGGGTCGTCGGCTTCTACAGCCCCGACATCGCTCGGGACGCGGCGCGCATTCTCAACACCGGCATGTGCCCGGAGTCATGGCTGCCGGCGGGCGACCGACTGCGCTGATCGCCCGCACGATCACAACTCTTCCGCCTTCAGCGCCACGATCAGCCGCTTCAGGGTGTCGCGGGTCGACGCCAACTCTGCGGGCTCCACGGTGTCGGCGAGACGGTCGTTGACGACTGCTGCGCGGGCGGTGATCGCCCGGAGCACTTCACGACCGTTCTCGGTCGTTTCCAACAGTGGTGACGTCCGGTGGTCGGGGTTCGCTCTCAACTCAGCCAGTCCGGCGGCGACCAGATCGTTTGCCACACGCTGCACGCCTTGACGTGTCACACCAAGGCGGCGAGCCGCTTGGGGAACGGTCAACGACCGCTCGGAGACCGCGCTGAGCAACTGCCATCGCGCCTGCGTTTGGCCTTCCTCTGCCGCAACAGCTTCACCCGAGCGTCGCAACAGGTCGGCGAGTTCGAAGACGTCGGCCACCAGCAATGCCATCTCGTCTGCCATGAGATCCCCTTTCCGATCTTGACAAGATGTTGTCAATATGGCGTAGTGTTGTCAATGTCCGGCTCACCGGCCGGATGTCGCCACACCCTCGCATCGGAGAACCCCATGACCACAGCGCTGACGAATCTTCAACGCGCACAGCAGGATGCCGTCGCGAATCGCCCAGCGATCCACGGTTTCCCCCATCTGGCGGAGACACTGCGCCGCGCGGGCGTCCGCACAAACACCTGGTGGCTTCCGGCGATGCAGAGTCTCTATGAGACCGATCTGGGCCCTGTCGTCGTCCAAGGCACGCCGCTGATCGACGGGATGGCCGAGGTTCCGTCATTCGACAGCACAGCCCTCATCGCGGCACTGCGCGCCGATCAGGCGGGCCGGACAACCTTTCCCGAGTTTGCCGCAGCCACATGGCGCGCCGGTGTGATTCGCTACGTCGTCGACCTCGAGAACAGGACGTGCACCTACTTCGGTCTGCACGACGAGAGCTACGTCGAGCACTATGCAGCAGTGGAGCTTTCACCTGACGGGCAGGCCACCAATCAACCCATCAGCGCAGCGGCGACAGTCGCTCCGAGTTCCCAGCACGCCTCGAGGTCGTCCTTCGACGGTTTGCCCGAGACGGTGACGTACTCGGCCGCCTTGGTCCAACCCAATCCGGTGGTGATCGAGTCCACCGCTTTCTCCGCGCCCTCGGTGCCCTCGTTGCCATGTAGGTAGAGACCGAACGGACGGCCTTTCGTCGAATCGAGGATCTGGTAGTAGCTCACGTCGAAGGCGTGTTTCAGTGCGCCGCTGACGTATCCGAGGTTCGCCGGACTCCCGAGCAGATACCCGTCGGCCTCGAGGAAATCGCTCGCAGACACCGACAGCGCGGCCCGCCGCACCACGTCGACGCCTTCGATCTCGGGGTCGGTGGCTCCACTGATCACCGCCTCGAACATCGCCTGGCAGTACGGCGACGGCGTGTGATGGACGACCAGGAGTTGCGTCACCGCGTCCTCCTCGCTCGGCCCGCGATTGCCAGCAGTCGATCCTCAGCGCTCGACGATGCAGGCTCGACCGCGGGGCCGATCATCCCCATCGCCCGGAACTCCTCGAGGATCGGCGTCGCTTCGGTCAGCACATAGTCGGCCAGCGCATCCGACGGCACCCACTCGATTCCGATCCCGACCGCGAGGTCGTGGGTGTGCAGCGTCAGTTCCATCGCGCGCATCGTCAGGAGCTGATGCCCCGGGCGCGGTCCGGCGCGATGATCAACCAGCTCATCGAGGTCGGCGTCGCCGGCAGCCTCACGCAGCATGGTCTCGTACGTCCAGAACTCGCCGACCGGATCGTCGACGATGTAGTCGGTGCCGCGCGTCGCCACCGTGTCCGCGGCACTCGCACCGGCCAGAAGCATCGCGTACCGGTGGCCACCGCCGATCGTGTGGTTGATCAGATCGCGGTTGGTCCATTCACCGCAGCCGCTTGGTCGGTCCAACGCGGCCGGACCGACCTGTGCGAGCGCGTCGGCCCAGAGCTGTTCGGCGTCGTAGAGCGCGCGAACCGTGTCGGTCACCCGGGCTGCTCCTCGCCGTGGAACTGGGCGACGGCGCGCTTCATCATTGCGCGCGCACGACTGCGGTCTCCGGCGTAGTCGTAGGCGCGCGCGATACGATAGGTGTTGCGCCAATCGGACGGATCGGCCTCCCACTCCGCCTTGACCTGGGCGAACAGCTCATCGGCCGCGTCGCGTTCGATACGTCCCGACGCACGGCGCGGCAACTCCGAGACGTCGAGCTCACGGCCCTCGTCGGCCATGATCGCCGCGAGACGCTGATGCTCGATGCCGGCGCGAAGCGTCGCGTAGACCAGCCACACCCCGATGATCGGCAGCACGATCATGCCGATGCCCAGGCCGATCCCGGCGACGGTTCCGGTGGCGATCAGCCCGATGCCCCGCCACCCGAGCAGGACGAAGTAGACCACGAGAGCCACCACCATCAGGCCGATCATCCACACGATCGGCCGCGCGTCGCGCGGGCGGGAAGCCTTGTCCTGCTTGGGTTTTCCGGTCACCGGCTCACAGATCCATCAGTTCTTCGAGGCCGACGGTGAGTCCCGGACGCGAGCCGATCTCGCGGACACCGAGCAACACACCGGGAGCGAACGACGAACGGTCCAGGGAGTCGTGCCGGATGGTCAGCGTCTCCCCTTCGGTACCGAGCAGCACCTCCTGATGGGCAACAAGCCCGGCGAGGCGCACCGAATGCACACGCACACCGTCGACCACCGCACCGCGGGCGCCGTCGAGTTCCTCGGTGGTGGCGTCCGGACTCGGTCCGACGCCCGCGTCTGCACGCGCCTGCGCCACCAGCGCAGCCGTGCGGTAGGCCGTTCCCGACGGCGCGTCCGCCTTGTACGGGTGGTGGAGTTCGATCACTTCGACGGAGTCGTAGAAGCGCGCGGCCTGCGCGGCAAACCGCATCGACAGCACCGCCCCGATCGCAAAGTTGGGCGCGATGAGCACGCCGGTGCCGGGACTGTCGGCCAGCCAGCCCGCCACGATGCGCAGGCGCTCCTCGGTGAAGCCGGTGGTTCCGACCACAGCGTGAATCCCGTTGGAGATGAGGAACTTCAGGTTGTCCATGACGACGTCGGGGTGGGTGAAGTCGACGACGACCTCTGTGTCGGTGTCGGTGAGGAACTCGAGCGCATCGCCCTTGTCGACACCGACGGTGTACGTGAGATCGTCGGCCCGATCGACCGCGGCGACGATCGCCTGGCCCACCTTGCCGGCACTGCCCAGCACACCTGTCCGGATACCGCTCGCCATCTCTGCCCTCTCGTCGTCGGTCTCGCCAAGTCAGTGTAGTGATCGAGGCCGATGGGTCCGACGGTCGGCGGGCACCTGACGGCGGAGGATTGCTGTTGTGAACTCGCCGGGCTCCTCACCCGCCCGGCCGATGACCGATCCATCTTCAGCCCAGATCGACGATTGCCCGGCGGTGTCGGCGTAGCCCTCCCCGGTCGGACCGGCGAAGCTCGCCAACACCACCGGCACCTTTGCCGACGTCGCGATGTGCTGCGCCCGACGTTCTTGCTCGTCGAGCTCGTTTCGGTGGTGCACGACACCGCACGCATAGACATCGATGCCCAACGCAGTCAGTTCTCGGGTGTGCTGTTCGATACCGGTGTCTCGGCAGATCGCCAGTCCGACACGCCATCCGTGCACGTCGATCACGGCCGGCCCAGCACCCCGCTGAAAGTGCTGCGCCTCCCCGGCACCCAGATTGACCTTTCGGTAAGCGATCCGCAGCCCATCCGCGTCGACCTGCACAGTGGCTATCGACGGGCCATCGACTGGCGCGCCGACCAACGCGATCCCGTGCACGTCGGCGCACGCGTCGATCAGCGGCCGCAGGACTGCACGATCACGCAACACGTCCACAAGTGCGGCATCGAAGCGATACCCGGTGAGCGACAGTTCCGGAAAGACGATCAGATCTGATGCGGCCGCACGGATCATCGCTGCATGCGCCGCCACTGTTGAATCCAGGTCCCCGACGACTGCGGGCTGCCCGGCAGCGACGCGAAGGATGCTCGCTGCTCCAGTCATTGCAGAAGTATCGCCGACTTGTCCCTGTATCACCGCACAACCGCGTTCCGCGGAACGGCCCCTCACCGTTCGAGCCGGCCCGGAAGCCACCCAACGCTGGTCGAGATCGACCAGCGGATGGTGCGTTCCGCGGAACGTTCAGTAGATCGGCGCGCCACCACGGCGATGGTCGAAGACGAGTGACGTGGTGGTGCCCGCGACCTCACGTCGGCCGTTGAGCATTTCGACGAACTGACGCAGGGTCTCGGTGTCGGCGGTGGCGACGTGGAGTAGGTAGTCGTCGGTGCCGGCGAGGAAGAAGACGTCGATCACCTCGTCGTGGGTGGCGATCTCGCCGACGAACCGGCGGATCTGCCCCCGGGCATCCGATTGCAGGCTCACTGCGACCATGGCGCGCAGCGGACGGCCGACCGCCGCGGGGTCGACGTCGGCGAAGAATCCTCGGATCACCCCGCTGTCGATGAGGCGCCGGACCCGGCCGTGGCAGGTGGACGGGGCGATGCCGACCCGCTGGGCGAGCTCGTTGTTGGGCATGCGAGCGTCGGTCTGCAGCAGGCGCAGCAACGCGCGATCGGTCGCGTCGAGCTCTGCGGTCTGAACATCCTTCGAAAGCGGGGGCACCAGAACCTCCTCATCTAGCTAATCTTCAGTAGCTTCCGCATCTGTGAGAATTTTATACATCAATATTGTACTGATTCCGATGTTCCTTCAGTCTGGTTACACGTTCAGCGACGAGCGTTCCCCGAAACAGCCCGAAGCACCAACACGACGAATCGGAGACATCATGCGCGTCGGAATCCCCACCGAGATCAAGAACAACGAGTACCGCGTCGCCGCGACCCCCGCAGGTGTCGCCGAACTGCACCGTCATGGCCACGAGGTCGTGGTGCAAGCCGGCGCCGGCGAAGGCTCGGCCATCGACGACCGCGACTTCAAAGCCGCCGGTGCCCAGATCCTCGGGACCGCTGCCGAGGTGTGGGAGCAGGCCGATCTCCTCCTCAAGGTCAAGGAGCCCATCGAGGCCGAGTACGGCCTCATGCGTGCCGACCAGACCCTGTTCACCTACCTCCACCTCGCGGCGAGCCGGGCCTGCACCGACGCACTGCTGTCGTCGGGTACCACCGCGATCGCCTACGAGACGGTCCGTGCTGCCGACGGCTCGCTGCCGCTGCTCGCACCGATGAGTGAGGTCGCCGGGCGTCTGGCGCCACAGGTCGGCGCCTATCACCTCATGCGATCTGAGGGCGGACGCGGCGTTCTCATGGGTGGCGTGCCCGGCACCGAACCCGCGCAGGTCGTCATCATCGGCGGTGGCGTCAGCGGCGTGAACGCGGCGACCATCGCGGTTGGCATGGGTGCGCAGGTCACCGTCTTCGACCTCGACATCACCAAGCTCCGCGCTGTCGACGCCCGATTCGGCGGACGCGTACACACCCGCTACAGCACGTCGCTCGCGCTGTCGGAGGCCATCGTGACCGCCGACCTCGTCATCGGCGCGGTCCTGGTGCCGGGCGCCAAAGCCCCTGTCCTCGTATCGAACTCATTGGTGGCGCGGATGAAGCCGGGCGCGGTGCTGGTCGACATCGCGATCGATCAGGGCGGCTGCTTCGAGGACTCGCGTCCCACCACGCACGACGACCCGACCTTCTCCGTCCACGACACCGTCTTCTACTGTGTGGCCAACATGCCCGGCACCGTGGCACGCACCTCGACGCAGGCGCTCACCGGCGCAACCCTCCCCTACGTCTTGCGCCTCGCCGATCAGGGCTGGGAGCAGGCCTGCCGGTCCGACGCCACCCTGGCCGCCGGACTCAGCACGCATGCGGGAGAGCTGTACTCACCAGAAGTCGGTGCGGCACTGGACATCCCCGTCGCAAACGCATAGTCAGAAGCGCACAGTCGTCGTGCCGCGGCGTCGGCCGCGCCAGCCGTAGCGTCGTTCGGTGATGTCGCCGTGACCGTCGTATCCGACACGCAGCACGGTCGACGCGCGGGTGCCGTAGCCGGGCATGTTGACGAAAATCGGTGACAGGTCGGCCTCGAACGCCTTGGGCACGCCGGTATCCGGCAATCGTGCCTTGTCCGGACGGCGCTGATCGGCGAGCAATTCGAGATAGGGTTCAACAGAGGATTCCGCACCCGAATCCGCCTGCACCAGAACGGCCATCGCCGCGGCGCCGTCGGTCACCTTCGGCCAGTCGCTGTCCAACGCGCCGTTCGACAGACCGTGTACTCCGTCCGACACGCGCTCGGCCCTCGGTTCTGGGCGATTGGTCATCCACCACATCTGCGCTTCGTCGGCAACGAGCAGGTTGACCGGATCGAAGTCGGCCGCGTCGGCGCGTGCAGCGAGAGCAAAGGATTCGGGCGTACCGGCCCCGAGCAGGAAGTCCACCGGCAACTCCCCACGCGAACGCACACCCAACCGCTTCGCCGGCCCGACGCGGACATTGGTGACCATCGCTGCGCGCGCAGGAGTTTCGGCGTGGATGCCCATCCAGGTGCCGCCGGCCAACACGTCACGTCCGCCGATCACCGGCAAATCCGACCATCGAGCCAGGGCCCGCGTCCGACGCCGGTGGAACTCATCGCGATTCGCCGCGACGACAAGTCGATACCGCGGGTGGGCGTTCCAGGCGAACAAGATCAGACACATGGGAACTCAGTCGCTCTGCTCACCGATCGGAACGTACTGACTCATGTTCGCCAAACGTCGTTGGGCACCGGCGATCTCCCGCACGGCTTGCGCGACCAGGCTCCGATCCAATGGGGAAAGCCGCCGCATCGACAGTTCGTCGGTGACCTGCTCACCCTGATCGAACTGCGCCACCTGATACGTCAACCGGACACGTTGCAGCACATCGAACACCTCGATGAGAGTGCCGGCCTGATCGTCGGAGAGCATTTCGCTGCCCGACGCGGCCACCAATCGCGACCGGGTGTCCAACGCACTCGACCCGACGCTCAATGCAGCCCACCGTGCGATGTTGACCACCGGCGTCAGGGCGTGGTGCTTGATGTCGAAGGTGTCGTTGCGCGTCAACACATCTCGGATCGACCGCATCCGCGCCTTGGTGGCCAGCGATTCCTGTAGCAGAAGACTCAGGGTGCGCGGGTGTGAACGCAGATCACTCAGCATCTCGCCCGCGGCGCCCGGACCGGATGCACCCCAGATCGCGCGGGCATCGAGCATCAGCGACGTGAAGATCATGCCCTTGTTCTCCAGCGGATCGTCGATCCAGCCGACCGCCGCCGTCCGCCACTGTGTGTGCGTGCGGGTGAACAGCGGCATCGACGCCAGCGCACCGTTGGTGTCGATACGCATCCCGGCGTCACGCAACACGTCGTCGAGACGCCCGAACGCCGCGCGGTAGCCGGCCACCTCGTCGTCGGACACTGAATCTGCGAGCGACACAGCAGAATCCACATCCGAACTGAGCACCGGTTCACGGCGCGCATTGCTGCCCAGCGACAACCAGGTCAGCGCTTTGGCGTTCACCGCCGGGTCGTCGGCGAGGACAAGTTCGAGGCCGCGACGCACGATGGTGTCGTTGATGAAGGACAGCACCCGGGTGATCTCGTGCACCGGCCGCCCACGACGCACGAGGTCGGCTACGAGCTGCGGCGTTCGGCGCGCGTGCCCGGCCACATCCGCGGCGGTGGTCGCGCGCGCGATCTGTCCACGCAGCGTCATCCCCGTACCGGCCGGTGCCGCAACGAAATCCGACGGTGCGACCACCCCGATCACGACACCCGCGGCATCCACCACCGGGATCACCGCCAGATTGCGTTCCAGCAATTCGGTCAGTGCCTCGACCGACGGCGTGTCGTGCGGTACGACGAGGGCAGCGGTGTCGAGCACCTCGACGAGGGGGGTGTCGAGGCTGCGCCCTTCCGCGACCACCCGCACACGGATGTCGGCGTCGGTCAGCAGTCCGTGCCGACCGTCGTCGAGCGGCACCACCATGTAGTCCTGGCCACGATCGGTCATCAGCGATGCCGCGTCGCGGACAGTGAGGTCGGGCGTACCGACGACCGGCGGTGTGCGGATCAGCTCGGCCACCGTGCCACCGACCGCATCGACGGCATCGCGCCGCCGAGCGACCGTCAGCTTGTCGACACTCCTGTCCATACCCGAAATACTAAGAGAAACGGCCCGCCATCCGGGTCACCGGATGGCGGGCCGCCTCAGATCAGACGCGCAACGATCAGGCGTCGGCGGTGGCCGCCTCGGCCGGAGCCTCGTCCTTGCTCTCGTCGACCGGGACCAGGCTGATCTTGCCGCGGTCGTCGATGTCGGCGATCTCCACACGGAGCTTGGAGCCGACGTTCACGACGTCCTCGACCTTGTTGATCCGCTTGCCCTTGCCGAGCTTGGAGATGTGCACCAGGCCATCGCGACCCGGGAGCAGCGACACGAACGCACCGAAGGCGGTGGTCTTGACGACCGTGCCCAGGAACCGCTCGCCCACCTTCGGCAGCTGCGGGTTGGCGATCGCGTTGATCCGATCGATCGCAGCCTGCGCCGACGGTCCGTCGGTGGCACCGACGAACACGGTGCCGTCGTCCTCGATGGAGATGTTGGCGCCGGTCTCCTCGGTGATGCCGTTGATCGTCTTGCCCTTGGGGCCGATCAGCTCACCGATCTTGTCCATCGGGATCTTCACGGTGGTGATGCGCGGTGCGTACGGGCTCATCTCGTCGGGCTCGTCGATGGCCTCGGCCATCACGTCCAGGATGGTCAGCCGGGCGTCCTTGGCCTGGCTGAGCGCACCCGCGAGCACCTGCGACGGAATGCCGTCGAGCTTGGTGTCGAGCTGCAGGGCGGTGACGAAGTCCTTGGTGCCGGCGACCTTGAAGTCCATGTCGCCGAAGGCATCTTCGGCGCCGAGGATGTCGGTGAGGGCGACGTAGCGGGTCTCCCCGTCGACGGTGTCACTCACGAGACCCATCGCGATACCGGCCACCGGGGCGCGCAGCGGCACACCGGCATTGAGCAGCGACATGGTCGACGCACACACCGAACCCATCGAGGTCGAACCGTTGGAGCCGAGCGCCTCGGACACCTGACGGATCGCGTATGGGAAGTCCTCGACGCTCGGGATGACCGGCGACAGGGCACGCTCGGCGAGCGCGCCGTGGCCGATCTCGCGACGCTTCGGCGATCCCACACGACCGGTCTCACCGGTCGAATACGGCGGGAAGTTGTAGTGGTGCATGTAGCGCTTGGACGTCTCGGGTCCGAGCGAGTCGATCTGCTGCGCCATCTTGACCATGTCGAGGGTGGTGACGCCCAGGATCTGGGTCTCGCCGCGCTCGAACAGGGCGCTTCCGTGCGCACGCGGGATCACGGCGACCTCGGCCGAGAGCGACCGGATGTCGGTGATGCCGCGACCGTCGATGCGGAAGTGGTCGGTCAGGATGCGCTGGCGCACCAGCTTCTTGGTGACCGAGCGGTAGGCCGCGCCGATCTCCTTCTCGCGACCCTCGAACTGCTCGCCGAGTTGTCCGAGGATGTCGTCCTTGAGCTCGTCGGTCTTCTCGTCGCGCTCCTGCTTGCCGGGGATCGTGAGGATCTCCGACAGGCGGTCCTTGGCGGCACCTTCGACGGCGTCGTAGGCATCCTGCGCGTACGGCGGGAACAGCGGGAACTCGCCGGTCTCCTTGGCCGCAGCGGCGGCCAGCGACTTCTGCGCCTCGCAGAGACGCGCGATGAAGGGCTTGGCAGCCTCGAGACCCTCGGCGACGATCGCCTCGGTCGGGGCCTGCGCGCCGCCGGCGATGATGTCGATGACGTTCTCGGTGGCCTCGGCCTCGACCATCATGATCGCGACGTCGGCGGTATCAATGGACCCGCTCGCTCCGCTCCCGGCGTCCGAATCGCCTTCACCGCCCACGATGCGTCCGGCGACGACCATGTCGAAGACTGCGCCTTCGAGCTGCTCGACGGTCGGGAACGCGACCCACTGGCCGGCCTTGTTCTCCTCGGTCGGGATCAGCGCGACGCGCACGCCGCCGACTGGACCGGAGAACGGCAGGCCCGCGAGCTGGGTCGATGCCGACGCCGCGTTGATCGCGACGACGTCGTAGAGGTCATTCGGGTTCAGGCTCATCACCGTGACGACGACCTGGATCTCGTTACGCAGACCGTCGACGAAGGACGGGCGCAGCGGGCGGTCGATGAGACGGCAGGTGAGGATCGCGTCGGTCGACGGGCGGCCTTCGCGGCGGAAGAACGATCCGGGGATACGTCCGGCGGCATACATCCGCTCCTCGACGTCCACGGTCAGGGGGAAGAAGTCGAAGTGCTCCTTCGGGTGCTTCGACGCCGTGGTGGTCGACAGCAGCATGTTCTCGTCGTCGAGGTAGGCGGTCACCGAACCGGCGGCCTGCAGGGCGAGACGCCCGGTCTCGAAACGGATGGTGCGGGTACCGAAGCTGCCATTGTCGATGATGGCGGTGGCTTCGGTGATGGCCTCGTCGTAGTCTTCGAGACCTTCGGTGGTGGTCACATCTGTCATGTGGGGTGTAGATCCCTTCGTGACGGCCGCATCGTGCGGCCGTGGTGATGGCCGCACCGGGCGGCCTGTTTATGCGGATATGGGCAGGTCACGTACACGTACTCGCGCACGCGAAAACCAGCCCAGAACGTGCCATGTGAGTCGACGGCCGGAGTGAATGCTCAGACGGCCATCGATCGAAGCGGCCGGAACACATCTGGGTTCCGGCGGCCACTACCGAGGACCGATCTTCATTCGTCGTCACGCCCGTAGGACTGCACGGCAACGATCCATCTGTCAGTTTATCATCGCGCGGTCACAGGTCTTGACAGATACAAACCGGCCGCGTCTCCCGAGGTCGGGAAACGCGGCCGGTGTGCGAAAAATGTGCGCTCAGCGACGCAGGCCGAGGCGCTCGATCAGCGAGCGGTAGCGCTCGATGTCGACCTTGGCGACGTACTTGAGCAGGCGGCGGCGACGGCCGACCAGCAGCAGCAGGCCGCGGCGGCTGTGGTGGTCGTGCTTGTGCTGCTTGAGGTGCTCGGTGAGGTCGGTGATGCGCTTGGTCAGCATCGCGACCTGCGCCTCGGGGGAACCGGTGTCGGTCTCGTGGAGGCCGTACTCGGTGAGGATGGTCTTCTTCTCGGCAGCAGTCAGTGCCATGGTGTTCTCCTGAACTTCTCAGTGCCGCGTTCGCAAACTCCTGACGTGCCGCCGCGGACTGCAGCAACGCCGACTGACCAGGCTACCAGCGGCAACCGCGGGCACCCAAATCGTCACTGCTCCGCAGTGAGAATCGCGCGCGTCTTGTCGACGTCGGCGGCGATCGCGTCGATCAGCGCATCGACGCTGGAGTATGCCTCCATCGCACGGATGCGGCTGACGAAGTCGACGGCGACGTGCTGTCCGTACAGGTCGGCCGACGCATCGAGGACGAAGGCCTCCACCGTCCGGGTGCGGCCCGAGAACGTGGGATTGGTACCCACCGACACGGCCGCCTGGTAACGCTCCCCCGGCGCCACCTGACCCACCACAGGTCCGGCGCCGAGCACCGTGAACCACGCGGCGTAGACCCCGTCGGCCGGGATCGCCGCGTACATGGGAGGCGCGACATTGGCTGTCGGAAAACCCAATTCGCGACCGCGTCCGTCACCGCGGACCACCACACCCTCAACGCGGTGCGGCCGCCCGAGCGCCTCGGCGGCGGCGTCGACATCGCCCGCGGCTACACACGACCGGATGTAGGTGGAGCTGAAGGTGACAGCATGCTCGCCGAACAACGAGATCGCCTGCACCTCGAACCCGAACTTCGCTCCGAGTTCGGTCAGCTTCGCAACGTCACCCGCGGCCTTCCTGCCGAACGTGAAGTTGGCGCCCACCACAACGTCGGCCGCGTGCAAACTCTCCACCAGCACGTCGTGGGCGAAGTCCTTCGGTGACCGCGACGCCAGTTCCGGCGTGAACGGCATCACGCAGAAAACGTCGATGCCGAGTTCCTCGGCGAGTTCGGCCCGGCGGGTCAGCGTCGTCAGTTGCGGCGGATGCGAACCTGGCCGGACAACCTCGGCCGGATGCGGATCGAACGTCATCAGCACCGACGGCACGCCACGCTCGCGCGCGGCTGTCGTCGCCGCACTGATCAATTGAGCGTGACCGCGGTGTACTCCATCGAAGACACCGATGGTGACCACGCATCTCCCCCAATCCGCAGGGATGTCGTCGAGACCTCGCCATCGCAACACGCGCACCAGCCTACGACCACGACGGTCTCCAAACCACCGACAGCCCGACGCCGTTGGCAAACAGTTCGCCCGCAATCCATCACGATGTCGGGCATCGACGCCCACGCGCTACGCCACCGCACGTCGACTCGGCTGTGCGCCCGTCGGGAACGATAGAGTCAAGGCATGCCGAATTCCCGCGCGTCTACACCGCGAACGAAACCGGCGGCCACCGAGCGACCGGTGACCGAGCTGTCGTCGGTCACCCAGGATTACCTCAAGATCATCTGGACGACCCAGGAGTGGGCCGACGTCAAGGTGACCACGAAGATGCTCGCCGAGAAGCTCGCGGTCTCCCCCTCGACGGCGTCCGAGGCGATCCGCAAACTCGCCGACCAGGGCCTGGTCTCACATGAGCGCTACGGCGCAGTGACGCTGACCGAAGAAGGCCGGACCGCGGCGATCCTGATGGTGCGCCGTCATCGGTTGCTCGAGACTTTTCTGGTTCGCGAACTCGGCTACGGCTGGGACGAGGTGCACGACGAGGCCGAGGTTCTGGAGCACGCCGTGTCCGATCGACTGATGGCTCGGCTCGACGCGAAACTCGGACATCCCGACCGGGATCCGCACGGTGATCCGATCCCGGCCCTCGACGGCTCGGTGCCCAGTCCCGACCTGCGCCTCCTATCCGACCTGGAATCCGGCGAATCCGGCACGGTGGCAAGGATTTCCGACGATGATCCGGAGATGCTCCGCTACTTCGACGAGGTCGGGGTGGCGCTCGACAGCGTTCTCACCGTCGCCGAGAAGCGACCGTTCGCGGGCACCATCACCATCTCGGTCGACGGCGACGGACAACTCGATCTCGGCGACATCGCGGCGCGGGCCATCTATCTCGCCGATCACTGATTCAGCGGCCGTCGCGGACCACCATCACAAAGACCTCACTTGTGGTCAGGACCGTCGGCAGTTCCGAAGGTCTCTGGACAGAAACGAGGCCCCTGTCGCAGCGCAAGTCCTCGGACTGGGAACCTCGTCGTCGAGCACAGAAGTCGGCGCGCCCAGATGGCAGCAACGGTGGGACCGTGGAAAACGTTGTAGTAGAACGTACCCTCTGGGCGACACCTTCTGCTACGACGTTCGCCAGTCGACCTTGAGGTGGGAAGAACGCGGCCGCCATGCGGGCCGGAGCTTCGGCGCGAGGGGCACCGCGACAACCGGTGCCGAATTGGAGAACGAAGGTGCTGCAGCACTCGCGTTCTCCAACTCAACTCGAGTTCTCGCAGCTCGAAGGCCACACCCTGTGTCGCGTCGGCTCAACTGCGTGCAGCACAGATTCTCCACCGAACACATGGTGTCCTCGGCACCTCCTTGACACGCAGCATTTCCCCAGTTCAGAGGGCTGTCACCGAACTCGTCGGATCAGCTCCCGTTGAGCGCGTCGACCCACGTCGGGATCATCGACGCTCCCCAGGCGATCAGCCAGACGACCGCCACGACCGCGGCGAGCACCACGAGCCAGGCCAGCACACGGGCCACCGCGTTACCCCTCTGGCCGATGAGGATCTTCACGAACTCGACGAAGATGTCGATCAACCGCACCAAAGTCATCATGTTGCAACGCCTTTCAGGTCCCCGATGGTCATGTCCCCGACGGCCATGTCCCCGATCGTCATGTCATCGTGACGTTGGAGAACGTCAGAACGGGCCAGCACACGATGGAACCGAGGAAGGAGATCACCTTGTCGGTGGTGCTGTCGACGTCCGACAGATGCGACGTGTGCGTCACGGTCCAGATGACGCCGATGATGAAGTAGGGAATGCCGATCAGGATCAGGGCGCCGATGAATTCCGACACCTTCATCTCGTGGTCGAGGATGCGACTGACATAGCCCCACAACGAGGTCGGCGTCGTCCGTGTATCAGACAAGAGGCTTTCCTTTGCGAATCCGGCGACGCAGGTCGCGCATCACGATGTAAAAGCCGCCGAACCGAAGTGGTCGCGGCAGAAAGCGATTGACGAAACCGACGAACAGGAAGAGGTTGTCGTAGCGTCGCTGATCGATCGGCCGCCAGCGCAAGCCCAGCTTCTCGCGGAACAGGGGTGGCAGCGAACCTATCGTCAGGAACCGAAGCAGCCCACGTAACGGCAGGCCGAGTAGCGGATTGATCATGCGAAGGTCGACGAGGTCGTTGATGAATTTCGCCTGCTGCTCGTCGTAGCTGATCCGCTCGCACGCAATGTTCCAGTAGTGGTCGAAGTCTGCGCGGGTTGCCGGCCACATGTCGTCGGTCACCTGCAACGTCGTGGCCAGCGGACGTGCACTCTGATAGAACTTCTCGGCCTGCTCCGAATCCATGCGTCCGTGCAGCAACTGGTGAGTGTCCTCGAAACCGATGAACAGGCATGCCGCGACCCACATCTGGAGTTCACGATCGAAGGCGTTGTACTTGACTGGCGACGACTCGGTGCTCCGGACCTGCCGGTGGGCCCAGTTGATCGCCTCTGCGTAGGCCGCTCGTTCGTCGTCGGTCCCCAGGATGGCCACCGCCAGATACTGTTCGGTGGTTCGGAGCCGCTTCCACGGATGCTTCATCAACGCGCCCGACTCGACCTTGGACTCCATCACGCCGTAGGCGACCTCCGGCCAGCCGAGTTGCATGGCGACATTGGCCGCCGAACCCGCTGCGGCCCAGAAATCGAACGCGTCTTCCAGGTGACCGCGAACGAAGTACTCGTCAGCACGACGCTGCGGGGTGCTGACCGTGATCCGGGTCTGCTCCACAGAGAGATGCTCTGTCGCGGTCGTGAGGTCGGGCAGATACCTACTGCCCCCTGGTCTGCGTGCCACGCTTGTCATCTCGACCCCCATCGTTGCGTGCAAAACAATCTGAATACTGGTGTAGTCAGACTAACGTGCGCCTGTTCAGGGCTACTGTCAAGCAGTTCCGACGATCGGATGCGCAATTGGGGCCATTGGTCCCGAGGGAGTACTCGGACGCATGTACTCAGCCGGCCTGAGTAGAAGCACGCATGCAGCGACGATCCGGACGGGCGACAGTTTCTGTCATGACCAATGAGATTCCTCAGTCCGCGACGACCACCGCCTACTACATTCAGGCCGCCATCGCGTTCGGCGTCAGCCTCGGCGCCTCGATCATCGGCATCGCCTATCTCCCTCTCGACGCGTGGCAACGCGGCTTCCTCGCGATCACCCTGCTGTTCCTGACCTCCAGCACATTCACCCTCGCGAAGGTGGTCCGGGATCGTCAGGAGCAGACCAGTGTCCGCGCCCGCCTCGATGGGGCCCGCGTCGAGAAACTCATCGCCGAGCACGACCCTTTCAAGGGCGTCGCCTGAACGCCTGGTCAGCGCAGGGTCGCCGGGCGCACCACCATCACCGAACTCGCCCGGCGACCTTTCTCCTGGACAAGCGCGATGGCCCGTTGTGCGGGGTCGACGACCACGTAGACACCCTTGATGCCAATCGGATCCAGCCAGCGGCCCTGACTGATCGACTCCGCCTCGTCGTTGTCGATGTCGCGGCGCGGGAACGAGATCTTGACCGCCTCGTCGATGTCGAGGCTGACGTGCGGTCGCTCGGCGACCTGCTCGAGAGTCAACGCATGATCCAGCGTGAACGGTCCGACGGCCGTCCGTCGTAGTGCTGTCAGATGCCCGCCGACGCCGAGCGCAACGCCCAGATCCCTTGCCAGTGAACGGATGTAGGTACCCGCGGAGCAGTCGACCACGACATCGAGGTCGATGAACTCGCCCTCACGCCGGATCTCGACGACCTCGAATCGCGAGACGGTCACCGGCCGGGGCGCGAGATCGAAGTCGGCACCCGTGCGTACCAGGGCGTGGGCGCGCCGACCGTCGACCTTGATCGCACTGACCTTGGCCGGCACCTGCAGGATATCGCCGGTCAAGGTGGCGATCTGTGCCGTGATCTCGCCGTCGGTCACCGATGAGGCGTCTGCCGAGGAGATGACCTCACCTTCACGGTCGTCGGTGGTGGTGGCCGCACCCAGCCGGATGGTCGCGGCGTACGACTTGGTGGTCAGCGACAGCAGGCCGAGAAGCTTTGTCGCACGCTCGATTCCGATGACGAGAACGCCGGTGGCCATCGGGTCGAGGGTGCCCGCGTGTCCCACGCGTCGAGTGTTGAAGATCTTGCGGCAGCGCGAGACCACATCGTGGCTGGTGATGCCCGCCGCCTTGTCGACGATGAGCAAACCGGCGTTCTCGATCGATGCGTCCGCCATGTCACACCAGCGCGATCGAGGTCATGATGAGGCCATCGTCGATCAGCCACCGACCCGGAAGTTCCAGCAACGGCGTTCCCCCGTCCGCCGCGGCGGGGTCGATGAGAATGCGTGTTCGGAAGGTGCCCGACGTCGCGTCGGCCTGTTCGAACGTGATGTGCGCATCCTCGAAACCGAGCCAGCGTCCGGTCACCGGAAACCATGCCTTGTAGGTGGCCTCCTTGGCGCAGAACAACAATCGGTCCCAGTGGAGGTCCGAGGATCGCGTGGCGAGCACCGCACGTTCCTCGGGGAGACTGGTGTGATCGAGCACGCCGTCGGGCAGTCGATCATGGGGCTCGGCGTCGATCCCGAGCGATCGGACCTGCATCGAATAGGCAACCACCGCACCACGATATCCATCGCAGTGGGTCAGACTGCCGACCACGCCCGACGGCCACACCGGCGATCCCTTGTCTCCGCGCAGAATCGGCTCCGGACCGAAGCCCAACTGGCCCAACGCCTGTCGGGCGCAATGGCGCGCGGTGGTGAATTCACGACGACGCTTGTCGACCGCCTTGGCTACGAGACTGCGTTCGGCCGGCAACGGTTCGAGTCCGGGCGGATCCGAGAAGGCCTCGGCGGACGCGACTCCCGCGGGCACCAATCGTTCGATCACGAATTCTGACTCCCTGCTCGTCGTGCGCGCCGCTCCTCGATCCGCCGCCGGAACTCGGCGGCGCGCTCAGCATAGTCGGGTGGGAGTTCGAACCGGGCACCGTGCTCGGGAAGGTCTTCGGGCCGCAGTCCCTCGTCGGGGATGATCTTGCGCAGCAACGGTTGCGGCAGCCCCCGACGCTTCCATTCGCGTGGGTAGCCGACGGACACCTCTTCGAACCGGATGTCGTCGTACCAGGTGGTCCGCGGGATGTGCAGGTGCCCGTAGACGCAGCAGGCCGCATTGAAGCGGGTATGCCAGTCCGCGGTCAGTTCGCTGCCGCACCACAGCGCGAATTCTGGGTACATCAGGGCGTCGGTGGGTTCGCGGCGCAGCGGCCAGTGGTTGATCAGGACCGTCTTCTCGGCGGGGTCGAGCGCTTCGAGCCGCGTGCGCGTCGACTCGATCCGAGCACGGCCCCAGGCGTCGCGCGTTCCGAACGGCTCCGGGGACAGCAGGAACTCGTCGGTGGCCACCACATTGCGCTCGCGCGCCAACGCGAGCGCGGTGAGTTTGTTCGCGGTGCCCTCGGGCCGGAAGGTGTAGTCGTAAAGCAGGAACATCGGCACCACCCGCACCGGTGGCGTGCCGTCGCCCGGGTCGAACAGCGGGTAGATGTCCTCGGGTGTCACGACGCCGAGGTCGCGGCACGCCTGCACGAGGTAGTCGTAGCGGGCCACGCCGAACACCTGGAGCGGATCTTTGGCAGTCGTGTAGAGCTCGTGATTACCGGGCACCCACACGACGGTGTGGAAACGGGTGCGCAGACGGCGGAGGGTGTCGACGATGTCGTCGGTGCGCTCGGCCACATCGCCGGCGACGATCAGCCAGTCGTCGGGTGAGGACGGCCGGATCTGGTCGACGATGTGCTCGTTACCCCGATGCGCGACGTGCAGATCGCTGATCGCCCACAGAGTTGCCACAAGGATCCATCGTGCCAGACCGAGTGGTACCGACGCCGCTCCGCACGCATCGATCCGCATCCGAGGGGCCGACGTGAGAAACTTCACCGGTGTCCTACGGCGTGAGCGACCCGACCTGGCGTCCGCCGACGCCCAAGCCTGGTTTTTCTGATCGCGGCCCGTGGCTGGTGCGCGGGATCATCAGCACGATCCTGCTGGTCGCACTCTTCATGGGATACGCACTCGGACTGCAGGTGGTCAGCGAGATGGAACCGGCGCCCGACTGGGGTTTCTGGTTCGTCGAAGCCGGCTTCTGGGTCGCCTTCGTCCTCGTCCTGCTGATCTGGGGCCGCAAGGTCGCCCAGCGCATTCTGTCCGCCGTGGTCGCGATGATCTTCGGCGCGGCCTACCTCGTGCTGGTCAGTCCGACCTTCCACCGCTGGCTCTTCGTCGACCTCGATCTCAGTGCTGATGACCTGGCCCGCATCGAACCGTGGGTGGCGAGGTCGATCTATGCGGCGCTCTACTGCGGATGCATCTTCGGGTGGACCATTGCCCGTCGACGCAGCGGATTCGCGTTCCTCGGCATCTTGATCGTCGGTCCGCTCATCGCCGTTGCTGCGTGGCAGATACCGAAGATCGACTGGACGGCAGACGCTCCGGCTGTTTTCTACCAGCAGTCCGCGGTCGACTTGGCCGTCGTGGTCGGTGGCATTCTCATTTTCTGTGTGGTCGACGCGTTCCGTCTGTTCGGCCGATCGTCCGACGGCCCAGGCACGACGCAGCCACCGGCCAACCAGTGGCAGTCGCAACCCACCCAGGCATTCGACCCCCACTATCAACAGCCCGCCTACCAGCAGACCCGCTACGACGATCGCAGGCCACCAGGCGCCTGGTGATCAGGCGGTCTCGGCACCCACGCGATGCCACCGCCCGGACCTGATGCGCCAGACCACCGTGGCGAGACGCACCAGCATGAACACCACCAGCCCCGACCAGATGCCGGCCAGGCCCCAGTCGAACACCAGCGACAGCCAGATCAGCGGGAGGAATCCGAGCAGCGCGCCGGCCAGCGTCGCCGTTCGCAGGAACGCGGCGTCGCCGCTGCCGAGCAGCACGCCGTCGAGCGCGAACACGACGCCGGCAATCGGCAGCATCGCGACGAAAAACCACCACGGCACGCCGATCGCGTCGAGAATCGCGGCGTCGGAGGTGAAGACGCGGGGAATGATCGACGCCCCCGCCGCGAACACGCCGGCGGCAAGCCCGGCGGCGACCAGCGATACCACGGTCACGCGTCGTGCGACCGATCCGGCGGCCCGCACACTGCCGGCACCGAGCGCCGCGCCGACGAGCGCCTGGGCGGCGATCGCGAGCGAGTCCAGGAACAGCGACATGAATTCCCACAGTTGCAACACCAACTGGTGAGCGGCGACCTGTGCGACACCGAAGCGTGCGGCGACCGCAGCGGCCGACAGAAAGCAGATCTGGAACGAGAGACTGCGCACGACGAGGTCGCGGGCCATCACCAATTGCTTGACGATCACCGGCCACCGCGGCCGCAACGCCGACCACGCGGAATCCGTTGTGCCGCCGATGCTCTCGCGCATGATGCGGACCGTGAACAGTAGACCGGTCAGCGCTTGGCCGACGACGTTGGCCACCGCGCTGCCGGGCAGACCCAGTCGCGGAAAGGGTCCGACGCCGTGCACCAGGCCGACGACGAGTACCGCGGCCACCGACAGCCCGACCGCCACGTAGATCACCGGGCGACGGGTGTCCTGGACGCCGCGCATCCATCCGTTGCCCGCCATCGACAGCAAGATCAGTGGCACGCCGAAGACAGCGATCCGCACCCACCCGGCGGCGTCGTCGGCCACGACAGCGGCATCCGGCGACGATGAGCCGACCAGCGCTCGCAGCACCATCGGAGCCAGCGGATAGGCAACCGCGACGATGGCGACGCCGACCCCGAGTGCAATCCAACTCGCTTGCACACCTTCGACAATCGCGCCCGGACGGTCGCCCGCACCGAATCGTCGGGCCGATCGGGCAGTCGTTCCGTAGGACAGGAACGTGAGCTGGGTACTGATGATGGAGAGCACCAGGGTGGCCACGGCCAGCGCGGCGAGTTCGTCACCGCCGAGTCGTCCCACAACGGCCAGGTCGAGCAGCAGGTAGAGGGGTGGCGCGATCAGCACGGCCAGCGCCGAGACCGTCAATGTGGCGATCCGCCGCACGCCCGCGTCGCCGATGTCGGTCAGAGCGACGTCACCAATCGGGCGACCACTTCCGCGGCTGTCCCCTCGTCGCTGTATCCGGACGCCTGGCGATGACCACCACCGCCGTGTGCGCGCGCAATCGGCACGAGGTCGACGATGTCCTTGGAGCGCAACGACACCGTCCACTTCCCGGGCTCGATCTCCTTGAACACCGCGGCCACCTCCGCCTCGCCGGCGGTCCGCACGATATCGATCACGCTCTCGGACTCCGACCAGCTCATCCCGGCCAGCGCCTGCTGATCCACCACGGCGTACACGAGACCTTCGCCGTTGCAGGCGTCCGGTTCCAGCCGAGCCGACCCCAGCACCTCCGACATCATGGTGAACCACACGAACGGGTGCGTGTCGAACAGAGCCCGGCTCCACTTACGGGCGTCGACACCCATATCCAGCAGCCGTGCCGCGACCCGGAACGACTCCGGCCGAGCCCACTTGAACGACCCGGTGTCGGTCGTCAGACCTGCATACAGGCAGGTGGCGATGTCCTCGTCGAGTTCGACGTGCAGTTCGTCGAGGACCTGCAGCACCAGCAGCGCCGTGCAATCGGCGTGCGGGTCGATGAAGTCGAGGTCGCCGAAACCCGTATTCGACGCGTGATGGTCGATCGTGATCGACCGCTCCGCCGCACGGAACGACGCTTCCAGCGCCTCGAGCCGATCGGCCGTGGCCGCGTCCACGGACACGGTCACCGGATGCCCGTGCACGTCACCGGCGTCGACGAGCAGCTTGCTGCCGGGCAGGCGACCGAGGACTGCCGGCAGCTGCTCGCCGCCGGGATAGGAGACCTCGACCTCGACACCCAGACGGTCGAGCGCGAGCCCGAGCGCCAGGCCGCTACCGATCGTGTCGGCATCCGGGCGCACGTGACACAGGATCGTCACCGCCTTCGCTGCGGCGAGTTCGGCGGCGATCTCCGCGGGCGAAGAAGGACTCACTCGTGGGTACCCTCTTCGTCGGGGGTGCGGTACGGATCGGCATCGCCGGCCGGGCGGGCGTCGCGCGCCTGCCGGGCGACGAGTTCATCGTTGGCGCGCGCCCGTGCGACCAGTTCCTCCATCTGCCGCGCCGCGTCGGGCACGGTGTCGAGGACAAATCGCAGGGTCGGCGTGAAACGAACGCCGGTTCCGGCACCGACCTTGGACCGCAGGACACCGGTCGCCTTCGCGAGCCCCGCCGCCGCACCGTCGAAATCGGGTTCGACGTCCAGGGATTCGCCCATCACCGTGTAGTACAGGGTCGCGTCATGCAGGTCTCCCGATACACGCGCATCGGTGATCGTCACGTAAGCCAGTCTCGGGTCCTTGATCTCGTGCGCGATCGCAGACGCCACGATCGACGAGATCCGCTTGGCCAAGCGCTGTGCCCGTGCCGGGTCAGCCATCTCCAGTCCTCCCTCGCGGTGTGAAAAAAGGTACTCCCCTTCCCGATTTGGCACCGCGTTGCGGGCTGTTCGGGAAGGGGAGCAGGTCATGCGTCAGTCGCGTGCCTTCTCCTGCAGCTCATACGACTCGATGACGTCGCCGACCTTGATGTCCGAGTACGTCAGCGTGAGACCGCATTCGTAACCGTCGCGGACCTCGGTCACATCGTCCTTCTCCCGCTTGAGCGAGGCGATGGTGAGGTTCTCGGCGATGACGATGTTGTCACGCAGCAAGCGCGCCTTGGCGTTGCGCCGGACGATGCCCGACTGCACCAGACAGCCGGCGATGTTGCCGACCTTCGACGACTTGAAGATCGCGCGGATCTCGGCGCGGCCGAGCTCCACCTCTTCGTAGATCGGCTTGAGCATGCCCTTGAGCGCGCTCTCCACCTCGTCGATGGCCTGGTAGATCACCGAGTAGTATCGGATCTCGACGCCCTCACGGTTGGCCAGCTCGGTGGCCTTGCCCTCCGCGCGGACGTTGAAGCCGATGATGATGGCATCCGAGGCCGCCGCCAGGTTGACGTCGGTTTCGGTGACACCACCGACACCGCGACCGATGACGCGCAACTGCACCTCGTCGTCGATCTCGATACCGAGAAGCGCCTCTTCGAGGGCCTCGACGGTACCGGCGTTGTCGCCCTTGAGGATCAGGTTCAGCTGACTGGTTTCCTTCAGCGCCGAATCCAGGTCCTCGAGGCTGATCCGCTTGCGGCTGCGTGCGGCCAGCGCGTTGCGCTTGCGCGCATTGCGGCGGTCGGCGATCTGCCGAGCGGTGCGGTCCTCTTCGACGACGAGCAGGTTGTCACCCGCGCCGGGCACCGACGTGAAGCCGATGACCTGAACCGGGCGCGACGGCAGTGCCTCGGGCACGTCCTCGCCGTGCTCGTCGACCATGCGTCGGACGCGCCCGTAGGCGTCGCCCGCGACGATCGAGTCGCCGACCTTGAGCGTTCCGCGCTGCACGAGCACGGTCGCCACCGGACCGCGACCGCGGTCGAGGTGCGCCTCGATGGCGACGCCCTGGGCGTCCATGTCCGGGTTGGCACGCAGATCCAGCGATGCATCTGCGGTCAGCAACACGGCCTCGAGCAGAGCGTCGATGTTGGTGCCCTGCTTGGCAGAGATGTCGACGAACATCGCCTCGCCGCCGTACTCCTCGGGAATGAGGCCGTACTCGGTGAGCTGACCGCGGATCTTCGACGGGTCGGCGCCTTCCTTGTCGATCTTGTTGACCGCCACCACGATCGGCACGTCGGCCGCCTGCGCGTGGTTGATCGCCTCCACCGTCTGCGGCATGACGCCGTCGTCGGCGGCGACCACCAGGATCGCGATGTCGGTGCTCTTGGCACCGCGGGCACGCATGGCGGTGAACGCCTCGTGACCCGGGGTGTCGATGAACGTGATCAGGCGGTCGTCACCGTTGAGGTGGGTGTTGACCTGGTAGGCACCGATGTGCTGGGTGATACCACCGGCCTCGCCCTCGCGGACGCTGGCATTTCGGATGGTGTCGAGCAGTCGGGTCTTACCGTGGTCGACGTGGCCCATGACGGTGACCACCGGCGGGCGCTGTTCGAGATCCTCGTCGTCGCCCTCGTCCTCGCCGTAGGTGAGGTCGAAGCTCTCGAGGAGTTCGCGATCCTCGTCCTCGGGGCTGACCACCTGCACGGTGTAGTTCATCTCCGAGCCGAGCAGCTCCAGCGTCTCGTCATTCACCGACTCGGTGGCCGTGACCATCTCGCCGAGGTTGAACAACGCCTGGACCAGCGATGCCGGATTGGCGTCGATCTTGTCGGCGAAGTCCGACAGCGACGCACCGCGAGCGAGACGGATGGTCTCGCCGTTGCCGCGGGGCAGCCGAACGCCACCGACGGCCGGTGCCTGCATGTTCTCGTACTCGGCGCGTTTCGCCCGCTTCGACTTGCGACCCTTGCGCGGGGCCCCACCGGGGCGTCCGAAGGCACCAGCAGCGCCACCGCGACCGCGGCCACCGCCGCCGCCACCCGGACGTCCGCGGAAGCCACCACCGGGAGGACCACCGGGAGCACCGGTCGGCGCACCGCCACCGCCGCGGTAGCCGCCACCACCGCCGGCGCCGCCACGGCCACCGCCCGGACCGCCACGGCCGGGACGACCGGCGTCGGGGCGACCGGCGCGACTGGGCATCGCACCCGGATTCGGGCGCGGGGGCATGCTGCCGGGACTCGGACGGGGTCCGCCCTGGCCGGGAGCCGGACGGCCCCCGCCGGGACGCGGACCACCCTGACCGGGAGCGGGACGACCGCCGCCCGGACGCGGACCACCCTGACCGGGGCCGGGGCGCGGAGCCACCGGACGCGGCGCGGGGGCCGGAGCAGACGAGTACGGGTTGTTGCCGACGCGAGGCGCACGCGGTCCCGGCTTGGGACCGGGACGCGGACCCGGTGTCGCAGACCCCGGCTTGGTCGAACCCTGTTGGGCCGGTGCGGACTGCGCCGATCCCGACTGGGCGGCCGGTGCGGCAGGCTTCGCCGAGGCCGCCGGGGCACTCGGAGTGGGCGGCGGGGCCTGTGCTGCTGCGGGGGCCGGTGCCGACGCCGCAGGAGCGGGAGTGGCCTCGGCCACGGGGGCCGGCTTGGCAGCTCCTGGCTTGGGTCCCGGCGCGGGCGCCGGACGAGACGGCGCACCCGGCTTGGGAGCGCCGTTGGCACGGGGGCCGGGCTTGGCGCCCGACGATGCGGACGGCTTTGCGCCACCGTCCTTGGCGGATCCCCCGTCGCTACCGGGGAAGGATTCACGCAGTCGACGGGCCACGGGGGCCTCAACGGTCGACGACGCCGATTTGACGAATTCGCCCTGCTCCTTCAGCCGCTCGAGCACTTGCTTGCTCGTCACGCCGAGTTCCTTGGCCAATTCATGCACGCGGGCTTTGCCTGGCACTGCTCTCCTCACTTGGAGGCCGAGCGGCTTGCCCGCCACGGCCTCGATTTATGTCCGATACATGCTCATCGTGGGGACTTCACGGGGTGCTCATGTCTTCTGCTACCTGTTCCGGCTCCGGAGAGCCTTGTGTGTCGATGACCGCACCGAGCTGTTCGGTGAGGTCCGCCGGGTCCACAGCCAGGCCGCGTACCCGAAGTGCCGGTGCGAACGCCCTACGTCGCATCGCTGCGGACAAACAGTCCGCCCGCGGATGCAACCAAGCGCCCCGACCCGGCATGGTCTTCGCTCGATCGACGACGATCACCGGCGACCCGTCGCGTACAGCCACGACGACCCGAGCCAGTTCTGAAGCCTCTGCCCGCTGCCGGCATCCGATACACGTTCGGACGGGCCTGCGGCGAGCGGAACGATCACGTCGGCCTCCGTTGGACGGAACCGACGACTTTCGCTGAACCATCGATCAGTCTAGCGCGAACCTGTCGCTCCAGGACAACTGGCCGTCACCGACCCTGTCCCGGGTCGCCCTCGGCGTCGGCATCCGACCGGATGTCGATGCGCCAGCCGGTGAGGCGGGCGGCGAGTCGGGCGTTCTGTCCTTCCTTGCCGATGGCGAGCGACAGCTGATAGTCCGGCACCACCACCCGCGCCGCCTTGGCGGCCGCATCGACGACGTTGACCGAGACAACCTTCGCGGGCGACAGTGCATTCCCGACGAAGACGGCGGGATCGGTGTCGAAATCGATGATGTCGATCTTCTCGCCGGCGAGTTCGCTCATCACGTTGCGCACTCGCTGACCCATCGGGCCGATGCAGGCTCCCTTGGCGTTGAGTCCGGCGACCCCGGTGTGCACCGCGATCTTGGACCGGTGACCCGCCTCCCGCGCGACCGCGACGATCTCCACCGACCCGTCCTCGATCTCGGGAACCTCCAGCGAGAAGAGTTTGCGCACCAGGTTGGGGTGTGTCCTCGACAAGGTGATCTGGGGGCCACGCGGTCCGCGCGAGACCCCGACCACGTAGCACTTGATGCGCTCGCCGTGGACGTACGACTCGCCCGGGACCTGTTCGGCAGGCGGGATCACGCCCTCGGTGCTGTTGGCGTCGCTGCCGATCTGCACGATCACCATCCCGCGCGCATTCGCCCGGGCATCCTGTTGGACCACCCCGCCGACGATCTCACCCTCGTGGGTGACCAGGTCACCGAAATTCTTCTCGTTCTCCGCGTCACGAAGACGCTGGAGGATGACCTGCCGCGCCGTCGTGGCGGCGATCCGGCCGAAGCCTTCGGGGGTGTCGTCCCATTCGTGGACGACGTCGCCGTTCTCATCGAGCTCCTGCGCCATCACGCGCACCGCGCCGGTCTTGCGGTTCACGTCGATCCGCGCGTGCGGCGCAAATCCCTCGGTGTGGCGATAGGCCGTCAGCAACGCGGTCTCGATGGCCGTGATGACGGTGTCGATCGAGATCCCTTTGTCGGCCTCGATCATGCGGAGGGCGTTGATGTCGATGTTCATGCGGGCTGCGCTCCTATTCATTTGTTCTGTGTTCACTTGTCTGGACTGTTCACTTGTCTGCTGCGCGGACCCTGGCCTCGATCTCGGCGGTGTCGAGGCCACACATTTCCAGTTCGGCAACGCTCGGGCGGCTGAAATCGACCTGCACGACCGCCTTGGTTATGGAGTTGAGATCAACGGTCGCGACGTCGAGCCGACCCTTGCGGTTGACGACGATCGACACCTGGTCGTCGGTGATCGGTCCGACGCGGCCGGCGATCGTCGCCTTCCCGCCATCGGAACCGCTGTCGACGACGACCTTGCGCCCACGGGCGCGGCGCCAATGCCGCGGCAGGGTCAGCGGGCGATCCACTCCGGGGGAGGTGACCTCCAACGTGAAGGGGGTGTCGGCGAGGTCCGGTGCGGCATCGAGTACCTCGCCGATCTCGTTGCTCAGTTCGGCGAGCACATCGAGGTCGCTGCCGCCGTCGCGGTCGACCACAATCGAGAATTCCTCTTGCCCGTCCCGGGTGCGGACCACCGCGTCCTCGAGGTCGAAACCCCGATCCGTGACCAGCTTTTCGACGAGTTCGCGCAACCCCGCTGAACCGATCGGCATCGCACTCTCCTCGTCTTCACTTGTCGTGTCTGGCGGGTGGATCGACGCGGCCGCACCGCGATCGTGGCGGCGTTCGCGCGCACCTGCCTGTCACATCGTAATGGATTCACCCGGCGCCCCATGCCATCGCCCGACTGGCATCATGTGTCGGGTGAGCCCATCAGTGAGTCGACGGTCCGTGCTGCGTGGCGGACTCGCCGTGACCGCCGGAGTGACACTGGCCGGCGTGTCCGCGTGCGGCGACGAAGGCCCGTCCGCCGAGCAGCTGACCGCCGAGGCGCTCCTACCGTTGGCGCGAACCGCGCAAGACGATTCGGATACCGCCCGCACGCTCATCCCGGCGCACGCGGATTACGCCGCAGCACTGGCGGTGGTGGCCGATCAGCGCGCGGCGCACGGGCTGGCCTTGAGGGAGGAGATCACCCGCCTGCATCGCGACACCGCAAAGCAACTCGAGGCCGCCGCGTCCTCGTCGACCACATCGGTGGCACCCACGCCCGGCAGCCCCGCGGTCACCTCCGTCGACGGATTTCGGGGGCAACTGCGACTCTCGGCTCGCCAGGCCCATGACGCCGCGATCGTCCGCAGCGGCTACCCCGCCGGCCTGGCCGGTTCGGTCGCCGCGTCCGTGAACGCGATGGTCGAGGTGCAGTTGGCATGAGCAGCACCATCGATGCACTGGTGGCGGCGGCCAACGCGGAGAACGCGGCCATCTTCACCTACGGGGTGATCAGCGCCTACGTGTCGTCGGCCCGACGCGCGGAGATCAGCGACCAGCTCGCCGCCCACCGTGCGCAACGCGACGGGGTGAATGCCGCCATCAGCGCCGCCGGCGGCACCCCTCCGGAAGCGGCGTCCGGCTACACGCTGCCGGTCCAGGTCAGCAACCCGGTGACCGCGGCACGCGCGGCCCTCGCTGCCGAAACAGACTGTGCCACTGCCTATCGTGTGGTTCTCGAACAATCCGAATCGGATGTCGCGCGCCGGATCGGCGTCGACGGACTCACCGCATCGGCGCTCGACATCAGCTACTGGCGACGCGCGTTGGCGATCACGCCGGTCACGGTGACCTTCCCCGGCAGTCCCACGTAGTTCACAGGGTGGTGGACTCCGTCGGTCAGCCGCGGACGGCAGCCACCACGGCGTCGACGGCGCCGTCGACTGCGACCTCGGTGGTCTCTCCGGTGAAACGATCGCGAATTTCGATGGTGCCGTTGGCGTATCCGCGGCCCACCACCACCACGGTCGGCATGCCGAGTAGTTCGGCGTCCTTGAACTTCACTCCCGGGGACGCCTTGCGGTCGTCGAGCAGGACCGACACCCCGACTGCGTCGAGATCCTCGGCGAGTTCGTTCGCACCGGCGATGGCTGCCTCGTCCTTGTTGGCGATCACGAGATGCACGCCGAACGGCGCCACCTCGCGGGGCCAGCGAAGCCCCTTGTCGTCGTGGCACTGCTCGGCGATGACCGCGACGAGACGGGAGACGCCGACGCCGTAGGAACCCATCGTCAGGCGGACGGGCTTGCCGCTCTCGCCAAGCACGTCGACCTCGAAGGCGTCGGTGTACTTCTGACCCAACTGGAAGATGTGCCCGATCTCGATGCCCTTGGCCGACACCAGCGGCCCCTTGCCGTCTGGTGACGGATCGCCGTCGCGCACCTCGGCGGCCTCGATGGTGCCGTCGGCGACGAAGTCGCGGCCCGCGACCAGGTTCACCACATGCTTGCCGGGCTCGTCGGCGCCGGTGATCCACCTGGTGCCGTCCACCACCCGCGGGTCTACCAGGTAGCGAACACCGTTGGCCTGCAGTCCCTTCGGACCGATGTAACCCTTCACCAGGAACGGGTTGGCGGCGAAGTCTGCGTCGGTGAGCAATTCGACCTCGGCCGGTTCGAGCGACGCTTCCAGACGCTTGAAATCGACCTCCCGGTCTCCGGGGACCCCCACGCCGAGCAGTTCCCAGTCGCCGCCCGGCTCCCGCGTCTTCACCAGCACGTTCTTGAGGGTGTCGGCGCCCGTGAAGGTACCTTCGAGTGCTTCGTTGGCCCACGCGACAAGGGTGTCGATGGTCGGGGTGTCACCGGTGTCGTGCGCCACCGCTGCAGGTGCGTCGTCGAACGGGATCGCTTCGGGTGCGGGCGTGATGACCGCCTCCACGTTGGCCGCGTAGCCCGATTCGATGCAACGGACGTAGGTGTCCTCGCCGACCTCGCTCTCGGCCAGGAACTCTTCCGAGGCGCTACCGCCCATCGCGCCGGACGTCGCGGCGACGATGACGTACTTGACTGCCAGCCGCGCGAAGATCCGCTGGTAGGCGTCGCGGTGCGCGATGTAGGCGGCCTTGAGACCGTCGTCGTCGAGGTCGAAGGAGTACGAATCCTTCATCACGAACTCGCGCCCGCGCAGAATGCCGGCGCGCGGCCGTTCCTCGTCGCGGTATTTGGTCTGGATCTGATAGAGGATCACCGGCAGATCCTTGTACGAGGAGTACTCGCCCCGGACCAGCTGCGCGAACAGCTCCTCGTGGGTGGGCCCGAGCAGCATGTCGGCGCCCTTGCGATCCTTCAGCCGGAACAACGCGTCGCCGTACTCGGTCCAGCGGCCGGTGGTCTCGTAGGGGTCGCGCGGCAAGAGCGCGGGAAGCAGGATCTCCTGCGCGCCGATGTTGTCCATCTCCTCGCGGACCACGTTCTCCACGGCCTTGAGGACGCGCACGCCGAGCGGCAGCCAGCTGTATACGCCGGGCGCGGCGCGACGGACGTATCCGGCGCGGACGAGGAGCTTGTGGCTGGGCACCTCGGCGTCGGCCGGATCGTCGCGCAGGGTTCGCAGGAACAGGGTCGACATGCGTGTGATCACGGCCCCGAGTTTAGTTAGGGTGTGGCGGTGCTCGTCATCCTGCCTCCCTCCGAGACCAAATCCGACGGCGGCGCCGGCGCGCCGCTCGACCTCGACACCCTCGCCTTCCCCGAGCTCAATCCGATTCGCAAGCGGATCGGCGAGGCACTCGTCGCTCTCTCGTCGGACCTTGACGCGAGCCGACGAGCACTCGGGCTCGGGGCGACACAGCTCGCCGAGGCCGATCGCAACGCCGACCTCTGGCTCTCCCCTACCCGGCCGGCCATCGAGCGGTACACGGGCGTTCTCTACGACGCACTCGATCACCGGTCGCTGACGCGCGCGGGCAAGACGAAGGCGGCCGATCGGCTTGCGATCGGTTCGGCTCTGTTCGGTGTGGTGCGCAGCTCGGACATGATCCCGGCGTACCGCCTGTCCGGTGGGTCGAAGCTTCCGGGCATGAGAACGCTGGCCGCCGAATGGAAGCCAGACCTGTCCGACGCACTCGACGCCGTCGACGACTTCGTCGTCGACCTGCGGTCTGGGGTGTATCAGCAACTTGGCCCGGTGCGCGGCGCGGTGACCGCGACCGTGGTCACCGAAGCCGCAGACGGATCACGAAAAGTGGTGAGCCACTTCAACAAGCACTACAAGGGACTCGTCGCACGTGAGCTGGTGCGCACGCGGCGAAACCTCCGCGACGTGAACGCACTCGCCGCGGTGCTGGCAGACGCCGGTCAGCGAGTCGAGATCGCCAACGCACTCGAGATCGTCGTGATCACCGACTGAGTGTTCGGATCAGCGCCGCGGCCGGCACCCCCGACAACCGGAGCCGAATCGGAGAACGCGAGTGCTGCAGCACTCGCGTTCTCCAACAGGACACAGAGTGTCAGGCGCGACTCCTCGACAGGCTGTATTTCCCCCAGTTCAGAGCGGTGGTCACCGAGCTCGTCGGATCAATCGAATTCGAAGCGAGTGGCGCCACCTGGCTCGACGGTCTGCAGCACGGTCGCTCCGGTGATCGTCACCTTGTACACCCGCCACGGTGGCGGTCCCGCCGACGGCGCGCTGAAGTCGGCAGTCAATGCGATACCGCTGTCATCGACCCGACATGGCCAGTCGACCGCCCACAATGCCGCCATCTCGGCGACCACTTCGGGGTCATCGACGATCGCGGCCGTACCCTGCAGGACGACGTCGAACTCCTGTGTGGCCAACGACAAGCTGCAGCGCGGATCCCGAGCCACATTGCGCCCCTTGCGTGTCGATGCGCCCGTCTCGAACCACAGCGCGCCGTGGTGCCAGAGCGCACCGACACCGGTGACGTGCGGGCTGCCGTCGGCGTTGATGGTGGCGAGCCACCATGTATGCCGGTCGGGACCGCTGGTTCCCGGTACCTGGTCGACTCCACGGTCGAGTGTTTGCGCGACGGGCTCCCAGCTGAGGGTGTCGAGCTCATACAGTTCGGCGAGATTTGTGGCTTTCATACGGGTTCTGACTCGTTCGGTCGACGACAGTCATCGGTCCCACGCGCCGCTATCCTCGACGCAATGCTGGTGTGGATCAACGGAGCCTTCGGCGCAGGTAAAACCCAGACCGCCTTCGAACTGCATCGGAGGCTGCCCGGCTCGCATGTGGCCGACCCCGAGCTGATCGGTTACGGCATCCACAGGATGCTGCCGCCCGCCGCGCGAAACGACTTCCAGGATCGACCTCAGTGGCGAACGGCCGTGGTCGCAACCCTCGCCGACGCCGTCGACGCTTCAGACGGCCCGGTGATCGCGCCTATGACCCTTGTCGTACCCGCGTATTTCGATGAGATCATGGACGGACTGCACTCCCGTGGAATCGACGCCCGACACTTCGCGCTGTGCCCGCGACCGGAGACCCTGCGGCGTCGGCTCCGGCAGCGCAGCGGGTATGCGTTGGGACGGGTCGTCGGCCGCTCCGAGACCTGGGCGATGGCACAGATCGATCGGTGCGTCACGGCGCTGTCCTCGGAACGCTTCGCACACCACATCTCCAACGACGACCTCAATGTCGATCAGGTCGTGGAGTTGATCGCCGAGAAGCTCGGCGTCGAACTCTCGGGTGAGCGGCTATCGGCCGCGCGGTATCAAGTCCGCCGTCTCACCGTCGGAGCTCGCCACATCCGGTTCTGAATCGGGTTCGGGCTCGATCGGGTCCGCACTCCCACCGATGCGCCGCGGACTGACGACCGCGAGGAGGACGGCACCGACGAGCACGACGATTCCCATCACGAGGCAGGCCGACGCAACGGCGCTGTCGAAGGCCGCGGTGGCCTGCACCCGAATAGATTCGGCCAGAACAGGATTCATCGCTCCGATCTTGTCGGCGACGACGAGTGCCTCGGCGAGTGTGCGCGACACCGGCGCCGCGATGTCGTCACCGCCGGGCACGGAGGCGAGTTGGTCGAGCAACGGCGCGAGATGGTGTGCATATCCGGACGCCACCACACTTCCGGCCACCGCGATGCCGATGGCGGCGCCGAGCTCACGGCCGGTGTCGTTGACCGCCGACCCGACGCCCTGCGACTCGGCGGGTGTGTTGGACATGATCGCGGTGGTCGGTGGTGCGGTCGCAAACCCTTGGCCGAAGGCAACCACCATGGTCATCGGCAGCACCCCGAGGTAGGTCGAATAGTCGATGACACCCATCAACACCATGCCGAGTCCCGTCAGCGCGTTACCCAAGACGAGCACGTACCGAAGATTGACGCGCACGGCGAGCCACGCGCTGACCGGTGACATCACCATCAGCACTGCGACGATCGGCAGCATCGCCGTCGCCGCCATCAACGCCGACATGCCGATGCTCAGCTGAAGTTGCTGCAACAGAACGAAGAAGATGCCCAGCGATGCGAAGAACTGCAGGACCACACACAGGAAACCCGCCGAGAACGCGCGATTCACGAACAGGCGCATGTCGAGCAACGGGTTCGACGATCTCAACTCCGCGATCACGAACACCACGCCGAGCAGTACGCCGCCCACGAGGCACCCGATTACCAGGACCGAATCCCATCCGTGCCCGGGCGCCTCGAGAAGTCCGACGACGAACAGCGCAACACCGGCCGGTGCGAGCAGCGATCCCACGACGTCGAACCTGCCGGGATGCTCGTCGCGCGAGGTGCCGATGGTCATGGCCAGGAAGGTGAGTAGCGCAGCGAAACCACCGAGCACGAGCAGGATCGACTGCCAGTCGAAGAACTCCAGTAGGAGCCCGGACAGGAAGAATCCCGCCAGTCCCGACGCGCCGGCCACCGCGGCCCATATGGCCACCGCCATGTGCCGACGATCCGCGGGCATGTGCGAGGTCAACAGCGACAGCGTCGCCGGCATGATCAGGGCTGCAGCGACTCCACACAGCGCTCGCGACGCGATGAGTTCCCACGGTCCGTCCAGGACCACGGCCACCAGTGAGCCCACGGCAAACAAGGCAAGTCCCACGATCATGACGCCGCGTCTGCCGCGTCGGTCGCCGATCGCACCCGCCGGGAGCAACAGCGCGGCGAGTGCCACCGTGTAGGCATCCACCAGCCAGGTGAGTTGCGACGACGTGGTCTGTATGTCGGCCGCGATGTAGGGCAATGCGAGATTCAGCGCGGTCATCGCTGCCATCACCAACCCGAGCGCCGAGCAGACCACGATCACCAACCAGGTCGCCGACGCTCGCGGAGCCCAACCCACCTCCGGGAACGGCGCCTTCTTGACCACGCTTGTCGTCACACTCGTCATCGATGCCCCTCCCAAACGAGACGATGCGTCTCGTCTCGCTCCCACGGTAGGTCATCATCTCGCACCGAGTGAGGGATTCGCCTCGATACGATGACCGGGTGAGCGTTGGCCATGTCTCGGAGCACGATCCGGTACCGGTGCGTCGACGCAGCGAACGGTCGCGCCTGGCGATCCTCGAGGCCACCCGGGCACAGCTCATGGAGCGCGGCTTCGACGGCCTGACCATCGAGGGCGTCGCAGCGGCTGCCGGTGTCGGGAAGCAGACCATCTATCGCTGGTGGCGCAACCGCACCGCACTGGTCGCCGATGTGCTCGCCGACGAAGCGGCAGCCATCTCCCCCGAGATCCCGTTCAGCGGCGGGCTCATCGAGGACCTGACGGCGTGGACAGGCCGCGTCGCCGACATCCTTGCCACCGAGCAGGGTCGCGCGATCGTTCGCACGTTGTCGGCAGCAGGTCTCGAGGATGCCGCAACCGAGGAGCGGTTCAAGGCCAGTCTGAGCGAACCCATGCGCGAGAAGATTCGGGCGCGATTTGCCGCCGCCGACTCGCCCGTCGGGGCCGCAGCCGCCGAATCGGCGATGGATGCGATCGTCGGCGGCATGCTGTTCGCCGTGTTGCTCGACGGCGCGGATTTCCGACGCGAACGTGCCGAGTTGCTCGCGCAGATCGTCGTCACCGGAGCTGTGTCTCTCGCGGACTGAACAGCGGCGGGGAAATCAGTCCTCTGGATCGACCGACATGCCGGCGTCAGCGGCTTCCTGAGCGGCCTGCCCCTCGGCGACTTCCTCCGGCGTGAACCGCATGAACAGCACGACGATTGCGGCAAGTACTGCGATCCCCGCGCAGCACGCGAACGCGAGCCCGTACCCGTCGGCCTGGGCGGCGAGTTGCACCGGATTCATGGCCTCCACCGGACCGGTGGTACCGCCCTGCGACAGCGCACGCGACGTCACCATCGCACCGACCGCGACCAGACCGATCGCGCCGCCGAGGTTCTGCGCGACCTGGGCGAGCGCGGTCAGCGGGCCGATCTCGTTCGGTCCCACGCCCGCCACGACCGACAGCGTCAACGGGATCACGGCGAGGCCCACACCGAAACCGATCGTCACGACCGGCAGTCCGATGCTCGGGAAGTAGTCGGGCATGTCGGTGGCGATCGACGATGCGTACAAGCAGCCGAACAGGATCACCGCGCCACCGGCAAGCACGAGCCACCGCGGCTGGATCATCAACGACAGCTTCGACGCGAACGCCGCCGCAATCCCGAGCCCCAAGGCGAACGGCACCACGGCCAGACCGCTCTGGATCGGCGAGTACTTCAGGATTCCCTGCAGATAGAGGGAGATGAACACCGCCATACACATCATGATCATGCTGGCCAACAGGATCGCGACCAGGGCGGCCACGCGGCTCGTGTTGTCGAACAGCACGAACGGCAGGATCGGGTTGGCCGCCCGACGCTCCACGACGATGAACGCGGCCAGGGCCAGCGCACCCAGAACGAACGAACCGACGACGATTGGTCGGGTCCAGCCGTTGGGCCCCTCATTGACCGCGAGTACCAGCAGGGTGCAGCCCAGCGTTCCGAGCACCGCACCCGGCACGTCGAGCGCCAGCCGCTCTCCCTGCGATTCGCGGAGCACGAAGACTGCGCCGATCGCTACGAGAAGTCCGATCGGGACGTTGATCAGGAACACCAATCGCCACGACAGTTCGGTGAGCACGCCGCCGAGAATCAATCCGGCCACCGACCCGAGACCGGTCATCGCCGCATAGATGGCGAAGGCCTGGCTCCGGGCCTTGCCGGGTGCGAAGGTGGTGGCGACCAAGGCCATCGCCGTGGGTGCCGCGATCGCCGCAGACGCACCCTGCAGTGCACGCCCGATCACCAGGCTCGGCTCATTCCACGCCAACCCGCACAGCAGGGAGGTCAGGGTGAACAGTGTGACGCCGACGATGAACATCCGTTTGCGGCCGAATGCGTCACCCAACCGTCCACCGAGCAGCATCAGGCCGCCGAAGGCGAGGACATAGCTGGTGATAATCCAGTTGGCGCTCGATTCCGAGAGCGACAGCGAGTCCCGGATCCGCGGCAGCGCCAACGCGGCCACCGTGCCGTCGAGCACCATCAGGAGCTGCATACCCGACAGGACGAGGATCGCGGGGCCGAAGACACGACGGTATTCCGGTTGCGCCGTGGGCGTCTGATGCCACGTTCCGGAAGTCGCCATAACGGACGACGCTACCGCCCGATGGGCGTCATATGCCAATCCCCATTGGTCTGGTCGATTGTCCTACCGCGACAACTAGACCGCTCCTTCGGTGAATCCGGCGACATCCCCGACGATGACGATTGCGGGCGGTCGGAGCCCTTCGGCGGCCGCCACCGCACCCGCACCCGCCAGGTCGGTGCGCAGCACCCGCTGCGTCGGCAGCGACCCGTTCTCGATCATCGCGACCGGTGTCGTCGCAGGCCGTCCGCCGGCCAGTAGTGCGTCGGCGAACACCTCGACGCGTTCGACGGCCATCATCAGGACGAGGGTGCCGCGCAGCTTGGCCATCGCCGACCAGTCGATCAGCGAGTCCGGATGTCCCGGCGGGACGTGCCCGGAGGCGATGACGACCTCGTGGGTCACCCCACGATGGGTGACCGGGATACCGGCCGCGGCCGGTGCCGCGATCGAACTGCTGATACCGGGTACGACCGTCACCGGTACGCCCGCGTCGACACAGGCCTGCAGCTCCTCGAAACCTCGGCCATAGACATAGGGGTCGCCGCCTTTGAGGCGGACGACGAACTTCCCTTCACGGGCCTTGGCGACCAGGACGTCGTTGATGGCCTCTTGCTTCATCGCTCGGCCGTAGGGCACCTTGGCCGCGTCGATGATCTCGACCTGTGGCCCGAGCGCCGCGAGCAGTTCGGCGGGCGCGAGGCGGTCGGCGACCACCACGTCGGCCTCCATCAGCAGACGTTGACCACGGACGGTGATGAGGTCGGGGTCGCCCGGACCACCTCCGACCAGCGCGACGCCGGCCGGGTGCGGAGCGTCGTCGTCGACGGTCAGGGACCCGTCGGCGAGCGCTTTCGAGATGGCGGCCCGCAACGCCGCCGACAACCTGTGGTCGCCACTGGCGAGCACACCGAAATGCACGTCTCGATGGCGGCCCGACGCGGGCGTGACGGCGGTGCCGAACCGGGCGTCGTCGGCCCGTACGCAGAAGGTATGACGCTGTTCGGCCTCGGCGACCACGGCCGCATTCACGGCGGGATCGTCGGTACAGGCCATCGCGTACCAGGCACCGTCGAGGTCACCGGCGACGTAGGCGCGACGGTGCACCGTGACACCCGGGTAGGACTCCACGGCAGGCGTCGGATCGATGGCGATGATGTGCACGTCGGCACCCGCCGACACCAGATTGGGCAGACGTCGCTGGGCCACTGATCCACCGCCGACGACCACCACCTTGCGGCCGGTGAGGTCGAGTCCGACGAGGTAGTGGGTGCGGATCTCGTCGTCACCTGTCACAGGATGGTCGTGGGTGTCGGGCATGGCAGGAGATCCTACCGACGACCACCCCTCAGAGCGGGAGCTCCCCGGTCCGGCGGATGTGTGCCCACACGTCGGCGACGGGGACACCGAGCCGATGCGCCGACGATTCCAGCATCGCACCGAGCAGCAGCGAACTGCAGTACTCGCCCGCACTCGGGTCGTCGGCCCGGGCCCGGATCTCGTTCCACCACGTCGGGTTGTGGTCGGCAGCTGCCTCCGCCATGGCGATGGCGGTGTCGAATCCCGCGAGCACCGGGGTGGAATCCGCGATGGGTTCTCCACCGGCCGGCTGTTCGCAGCTGCCACAGCAGCCCGCGCACCCCGGGCCCTCGGGCAGGTCGGCGAGCACCTGGATGTTCAACGGCTCCATGATCGTCATGCCAGTCCCTTCGCGCGCTGCCGCTCGAGTGCGCGCTCGCGCGCGGCCTCGAACTTCTCCACCTTCACGTTCATCTGCTCGAGGAAGTCGGCGAGCAACTCGCGGTAGTGCTCACCGAGGGGACCGAAGTCGTCACGTTCAAAGATCCGCCACTTGCGCAGGACTGGCATCACGACCTCCGAAAGGTGTTGCGGCAGATCATAGATGCCGCCCTTGGCGATCAGAACCGCGTTGCGGCGGAAGTTCGGCATGGTGGCGCCGGGCATCTGGAAGTTCGAGACGATCCCGTAGATCGCGGCCATCGTCTGATCGGGCACCAGGTCGAGCGCGCCGGCGACGATGTTGCGATAGAAGAGCATGTGCAGGTTCTCGTCGGCCGCGACCCGCTGCAGCATGCGGTCGGCGATCGGATCACCGCAGGCCTTGCCGGTGTTGCGGTGCGACACCCGGGTGGCCAGCTCCTGGAAGCTCACATAGCTGACGGCGTAGAGCATGTCGAAGCTGTGGTCGCGCTGACCGTCGTCCTCGGGCAGCGGGTTGAAGCCCGACGTCATGTGCTGCATGCGGATCTCTTCGAGCTCCACCGGGTCCACTCCGCGCGTGACCACGAGGTAGTCGCGCATCACCGTGGAATGGCGCATCTCCTCCGCGGTCCACCGACCGACCCACCATCCCCACGCGTCGTCGAGGCTGAAGTTGTCGGCGATCACGCGGTGATACGACGGCAGGTTGTCCTCGGTGAGCAGGTTGGTGATCATCGCGGCCTTCGCCACGTCGGACAGCTTGGACTGCTCGGGATCCCAGTCGTCGCCGCCCAGGGCGGCGAAGTTGCGGCCCTCGTCCCACGGCACGTAGTCGTGCGGATGCCAGTCCTTGGTCATCTTCATGTGTCGCTCGACCTCGGTCTCGCACACCGGGAGCAATTCCCGGAGGAGGTCCGAGCCGGTCATTCCGGAATCGTTGAGCTCGGGTGATCCGATGAGGATGGTCACGTGCACTCCTGATCTGATGAGTTGCCTGATTCGGGTAGCTATCACTCTGCGGTGTGAAAGGTGGTGCGATCGTGGGCCCAAAGTCCCGAACCGACCGGGACCGACGTCGCGAGTTTGGCCACCGACTCCGGTAAATTCGGGGCCATGCCTGATGACAGCTCCCCAGGCCCTGACAGGCCCGTGCGCGCGTACCTCGTCGACGACCACGAACTCGTTCGACGCGGCCTGCGTGATCTGCTCGGCACCACCGGCGACATAAAGGTGGTCGGCGAGGCGGCATCCGTCCGCGAGGCGCTGGTCGGCATCTTGGCGACCAAGCCGGATGTCGCCGTGCTCGACGTCCGCCTGCCCGACGGCAACGGCGTCGAACTGTGCCGCGACGTCCGGGCCGCCGAACCGTCGATCCACTGTCTGATGCTGACCAGCTACGCCGACGACGACGCCCTGCTCGCCGCGGTCCTCGCCGGCGCGTCGGGCTTCGTGCTCAAGCAGATCCTCGGCAACAACCTGGTGGCCGCAGTCCGCACCGTCGGACGCGGCGGTTCGCTGCTCGACGATCGCAGTACCGCCGCACTTCTCGCCAAATTGCGCAACGGCAAGGAAAAGCACGATCCGCTCGCCGAACTGACCGCGCAAGAACGCGAAGTGTTCAACCTCATCGGCGAGGGCATGACCAACCGCCAGATCGCCGGGAAGATGTTCCTGGCGGAGAAGACGATCAAGAACTACGTCTCACGCATCCTGGCCAAACTCGACATGCAGCGGCGCACCCAGGTCGCGGTGATGGCCACCAAGTTGCGCGACGGGAAGCTCTGAGGCACTCAGCCAACCAGCGGCACCGACCACGTCAACGTGGTTCCGCCGCTGTGTTTTCCGTGTCGGGGCGTGGTTACCACTGTGAACGTCCCGTCGCATTCCTCGGCCCGGCGAGTCAGGTTGTCCAGTCCGCGGTAGGTGACGTCGGTGCCGATACCCACTCCGTCGTCGGTGATCTCGACCGTGAGGACGTCGTCGGCACTCACCGACACCCCGATATGCTCGGCGTGGGCGTGGCGGAGCGCGTTGCTGAGCCCTTCGCGGAGCACCGCATCGATGTGCGGCCCAAGCGATTCGGGGACGACGGTGTCGACTGGGCCGTCGAAGGACACGCTCGGCGAGATGGGCGCATGCACCGAGAGCTCGGACACGATGTCGAGCACCCGACGACGCAGCGTGGAGGTGTCGTGGTGGCCGGGCACGGTCTGCAGGTCGAAGATCGACGTCCGGATCTGCGCGATGGTGCGATCGAGGTCGGTCATGATCTGCTCGAGGCGATTGTTGACCGACTCCGGATCGGGCGATGTTCCTGCCGACGCATGCGCCAACAGCGTCTGGACCGACATGCCGACCGCGAAGAGTCGCTGGATGACGTGATCGTGCAGGTCACGTGCGATGCGATGCCGGTCCTCGAGAACCTCGAGATCGCGGGCCACCTGTTGCTGTTCGGCATAGACGACGGCGAGCGAGGCCACCTCGGCGACACCGGCGAGCCCGGCGATCTCCTCGGGCTCCCAATGAGGACGGTCGTGGTGGGTGATCAGAATCCAGCCGAAGGCGCCGGCGGCGCGCTGCAGCGGCTGCACCGTGGTCCACTGTGCACCTCGCCGCACCAACGCGGGGGCGATCTCACCGCTGCGCTGCACTTTGAGCGAGGTCGCAGACGGACTCGCGAACGCGTCGGGTTCGATCGCCGCACCCGTGTGGCCGCGGATCTCCACTTCACCCGCGTCGTCGGTGACGATGAACACATCGATGGCGCCGACCAGATCGGCGACATCGGTGCACAGGCGCGACATCGTGTCCGACAACGCTATTCCGGCAAGCGGCTCGGACCCGCGCCGGGCAACCAACTGCATCCAGCGATGACGCGTACGCGCCCGCTCGAACAGCCGCGAGTTGTCGACCGCGATGCCCGCGGCCACCGCAAGCACTGCGATCAGGGTCTCGTCGAGTTCGGTGAACTCCGATGCAGATCGCTTCTCGGTGAGGTAGATCCGGCCGAAGATGGCCCCACGGATGATGATCGGCGCACCGAGGAATGTCGTCATCGGCGGGTGATGAGGCGGAAAACCCACCGACGCAGGATGTTGGGAGAGGTCGGGGATGCGCAGGATGTGCGGGTCGTCCATCAGCACGCCGAGCACGCCGCGGCCCACCGGCAAGTCGCCCATCTGCGCACGTTGTTTCGGTGTGATCCCCGTGTACACAAAGGCGCTCAGGTCGCCATCGGGTCCGCGAACACCGAGCGCACCGTAGCGGGCGTCGACCACGCCGACCGCGACCTCGACGATCCGCTGCAACGCGTCGTCGAGGTCGAGTCCCTGCCCCACCACGAGTACCGCTTCGAGCAGGTCCCGCATCAGGGTCGGGTCGTCGGCGCCGTGGCGTGCGACGGCGTCGAGCGCTTCTCGCAGACCGCTTTCTCGCATGCTTCTGTCCCTCATGCTGCGGCCGCACTGAATATCGTTGCGGCATGGACGAAACGTCGGATCGCGTGCGGTACGGCAACCGGATGAACGTGCAGGTACGACGCATGCACAGCCATCGTCGCGACACCGTGCATCGATGCCCGGCCGTCCGGACCGGTCCACGCCCACGCCGGACCGGGGGCGTCGGCACCAACGGCAACGACGTGGCTGCGGTGGAATTCGTGGCCGGTCACGCGGTCGCCGCTGCGGTACAGCACCGAATCACCGACGGCGACGGCGTCTCGGTAGCCGAGCGTCAGCGTCGGACCGAAATGCCCCTCGATGTCGAGGACTCCGCTCATCGGATGACCGTCGAGATGGGTCGACAGGTAGAGCAGGCCCGCACATTCCGCCTGCACAGGACCACCGCGGCGGACGTGGTCGCGCAATCCGTGACGAAGGATCTCGTTGGCCGCCAACGCTTCTGCATGCTCTTCCGGGAATCCGCCACCGATCACCACGCCCCCGGCACCAGCCGGGAGTGGGTCGTGCAGCGGATCGAAGCCGACGACCTCCGCGCCAGCGGCACGCAGCATCTCGGTGTGCTCGGCATAGCCGAAGGTGAAAGCTGCACCCCCGGCCACCGCGATCAGTGGGGTCCGGGCCGGTGATTGGACTGCCTCGACCGCATCGCCCGCCGACCACGCCCCGACGATCGGCGGCGACGCAGTCTGCGCCGCAGCGACAATCGCGGGCAGATCGAGAGATGCAGCCACTCCACGGGCCATCGCGTCGACAGCGGCCATCGCCTCCGCGCTGCGTTCGGCGGCGGGAATCAAGCCCAGGTGACGAGACGGGACCGCCAGGGACGGATCACGGCGCAGCACACCGAACACCGGCATACCCACGCGCGAACATGCCTGCCGCAGAACTGCTTCGTGACGCTCGGACCCCACACGGTTGAGGATCACCCCCGCGATTCGGACCGACGGCTCGTAGCTGAGGAATCCGTGCAGCACTGCCGACAAGGACTGACTATGACCCGCGGCGTCGACCACGAGGACGACGGGGGCCCCGATCAGTGTGGCGACGTGCGCAGTCGAACCCCGACCGAGCAGATCCGAGTCACCGGAGTCGTCACCCAGAACGATACGGCCGTCGAACAGACCCATCACGCCTTCGACGACGGCGATGTCCGCGCCCGCGCACCCGGCCGCAAACAGCGGCGCAATCAGCTCGGCCCCAACGAGATTCGGGTCGAGATTGCGTCCCACCCGACCCGCGGCGACCGCGTGATAGCCGGGGTCGATGTAGTCGGGCCCGACCTTGAACGGCGCCACCCGATGCCCGGCGGCCCGCAGCGCACCGACGAGTCCGGTGGTCACGGTCGTCTTACCGCTGCCCGATGAGGGTGCGGCGATGACCACGGCTGGAATCCCGGCGTTCACCGAAGCGCCCTCACCATTCGATGCCCTTCTGGCCCTTACGCCCGGCGTCCATCGGGTGTCGTACCTTACGCATCTCGGTGACGAGATCAGCGGCGTCCATCAACGCCTGCGGCGCACGACGCCCGGTGATCACCACATGCTGGCGGTCGGGACGTGCGGTGAGTGCGTCGATCACCTCGTCGGTGTCCACCCAGCCCCAGTCCAGTGGGTAGGTGAACTCGTCGAGGACATAGAAGTCGTGTTCGTTCGCCGCGAGTCGCCGGGCGATCTCCGTCCACCCGATCCGGGCCGCCTCCGCATGGTCGTCGGTGTGCTCGGTGTTGGCCCGCAACCACGACCACCCCTGCCCCATCTTGTGCCACTCGACCGGACCACCCGCGCCGGTGGAGGTGTGCACCTCCCCGAGCGCCAGCATCGCCGACTCCTCGCCCACCTTCCATTTCGCGCTCTTGACGAACTGGAACACCGCGACCCGCATCCCGGCATTCCAGGCACGCATCGCCATCCCGAATGCGGCGGTGGACTTTCCCTTGCCGTCGCCGGTGTGCACGGCGAGTACCGGCGTGTTGCGGCGTTGCCGGGTGGTGAGGCCGTCGTCGGGGATGGTGGCGGGAACTCCCTGTGGCACAGTCTGTCTCCTCGATCGCGGGCGTGATCAGGCTGCCGGGTGGGATCGGTGCAACGCCGAGCGCGACAGCTCGTCGATCGCCATCAGCTCGCCACCGAGGTGCGCTGCGAGGTCGGCGGCCAAACCCAGCCGGACCATCCCCTGTTCGCAGTCGACGACGACGCTGTCGACACCCCGGCGCGCGATGTGCGCCGCTGCACCGCGGGCGCGGGCGGCGGCGTCGGGGCCCGCGGTGGCGCGACCATCGGTGAGCACCACCAGCAGCGGACGACGCTCGGGCTCGCTGCGGCGCGATCGCTCGATCACGTCGGCCGCCATCAACAGACCTTCGGCGAGCGGAGTCCGACCGCCCGTGCGGACGTCGGCGAGTCGGCGTACGGCGATGTCCACGGACTTGGTCGGGGGAACCACCAACGACGCCTGCGTACCTCGAGCGACGACGACGGCCACCCGGTCGCGTCGGGTGTAGGAGTCGCGGAGCAGGTCGACGCACAGCTCCGACACCGCCGCCAGCCGTCGCCGCGCGGTCATCGACCCGCTGAGGTCGACGACAAACACCACGAGGTTCGACTCCTGACCGACGCGCTGTGCGGCGCGCAGGTCGGGTTCGACGATCCGGGGTCGCGGAGCCGAACGCGCCGCCGCATTGAGCACAGTTGCGAACAGGTGCACCGGGCGACCCCGTTCGAAGTCGATGGCGTGGGTGGTCTGGCCGCGACGGCTGCGGGCGCGCGAGCGGCGCCCAGGTTCGCCGTCGCCGATCCCTTCGACCCGCAGCGTGCGCAGACGCCGACCGGTCGGCGTGGTCGCAGGCCCGAACTGGGGTCCTGGAGCGTTGTGCGACGTCGATGATTCGCTGTCGGATGGCGCGTCGATGGCTTCGGGAGCAGGGGATTGGCTCGTGCCGCCTTCCGGCGGATTCCCCTGCGGCCCATCCCCATCCGGTCCGCCATCATCTGGACCATCATCATCTGGACCATCAGCGTCTGGGCCATCAGTGGGCGGCCCGGCTGCGGAGTCGCCGGCGTCCATCGCGTCGTCGAGTTGCTCGTCGGTGAGCCCCGACTCGTCAAACGGGTTGCGGCGCCGACGATGCGGGAGCGCAAGCGCCACCGCGGCGCGCACATCGGACTCGTCGACGGTGTCGACACCACGCCACGCGGCGTGCGCCGCGGCCGTTCGTGCGACCACGATGTCGCCGCGCAGGCCGTCGACCTCGAGGTGGGCACAGATCCCCGCTATGCGACGTAGTTCGGCGACGGGCAGCTCAACCGAGGCCACCGCGGCCCGTGCCGACGAAATCCGTTCGGCCAGTTCATGTTCGTCGTCGGCATGCTCGGCAACGAAGGTCTCCGGGTCGGCGTCGAAGGCCATGCGTCGCGCGATGACCTCCACGCGCTCGTCGATGTCCTTGCCTGCCACCACATCTACCGCGAGACCGAACCGGTCGAGCAACTGCGGTCGCAGCTCACCCTCCTCCGGATTCATCGTCCCGACCAGGACGAAATCGGCGGATTGCGTGTGCGACACACCATCTCGCTCGATGGTGACCCGACCGCTCGCCGCCGCGTCGAGCAAAACGTCGACGAGATGGTCGGCCAACAGGTTGACCTCGTCGATGTAGAGCACACCGCCGTCGGCGCGTGCAAGCAGACCCGGTGTGAAGTCCGCGCGACCATCCCGCAGCACCGACGTCAGATCCAGCGAACCGATCACCCGGTCCTCGGTGGCGCCGATCGGCAGTTCCACCACCCGGCCCCGGCCGGCATGGTCGGAGAGGAGCGGGCCGAGACCACGCACGATGGTCGATTTGGCGGTGCCCTTCTCGCCGCGGATCAGCACGCCGCCGATGCCCGGCGAGACCGCCGAAAGAATCAGCGCAAGCTTCAACTGCTCCTGGCCGACGACTGCGCTGAACGGGAACCGCGCACGGGACTCTGAGTCGCGCGAGTCAGTCATGCGTCACCACGCACCATCGAGACGTGTGGAATGCCATCCTCCAGGTACTCGTCACCCTCGGCGACAAAGCCGAAGGTGGCGTACATCTGCGTCAGATAGGTCTGTGCCTCGATCCGGCACGGCCGCTCGCCGACCTCGGCCAGCGCGGTCTCCATCAGCCTCGTCGTGAGGCCCTGCCCGCGATATGCCCGGTCGGTGCAGACCCGTCCCACCCGGAACATGGTCCCGCCATCGGAGGCGGGCGGATCCTCGAGCAGACGCAGGGTCGCCAACACGGCACCGTCGTCGTCGGCCACCCACAACTGCCGGGTGGTCGGCTCGAGGTCCCGACCGTCGAGTTCGGGATACGGACACGACTGTTCGACCACGAAGACATCCACCCGCAGCCGCAGGATGCGGTAAAGCGTCTCGACGTCGAGGTCGAGGGCCCAACTCCGGTGCACCTGTCCAACTGCGGTCATGATGTCGTGACTATCACACCCGTGGGCGTTCGCATACCCGCGTCGATCAGCCTGCAGTGGCCGGCGCGAGGGTCTCCTGCACGGTCGTCGGCGCCGCCACACCACGGGCGTCGGTGAGCTGCAGGCTGGCGTTGGTCCAATCCCACACCTCCCGATAGAGGTCGCGGTTGCCGGACAGCTTCTGCCCGAACGACGGGATCATGGTCGTCAGCTTGGCCGACCAGCCTGCGTACTCCTGCGGGAAGCACTTCTCGAGGACCGACAGCATCGCAGGCACCGCGGTCGACGCGCCCGGCGAGGCGCCGAGCAGGCCCGCGATGGTGCCGTCACCCGCCGCGACGACGGCGGTGCCGAATTCGAGGCTGCCGCCCACACCGGTCTTGCGGATCACCTGCACGCGCTGACCTGCGGTGATCGTCTCCCAGTCGGAGCCGTCGGCACGCGGGACGAACTCCGAGAGTGTCTTGACCCGGTCGGCGAAACTCGCGGCGAGCTCGCCGAGCAGGTACTTCACCAGACCCATCTCCTGGGTGCCGACCGACAGCATCGGCAGCAGGTTGTTGGGCTTCACCGAGAACGGGAGGTCGGTGATCTTGCCGCTCTTCAGGAACTTCGGCGACCAGCCCGCGTACGGGCCGAACAGCAGTCCCGGCTTGTGGTTGATGACGCGGGTGTCGAGGTGCGGCACCGACATCGGCGGCGCACCGACGGCGGCCTGCCCGTAGACCTTGGCCTGGTGCTCGCCGATCAGGTCGGGGTTGGTGCAGCGGAAGAACTCGCCGGACACCGGGAAACCACCGAAGCCCTTGGCCTCCTTGATGCCCGATTTCTGCAACAGGTGCAGTGCGCCGCCACCGGCTCCGACGAACACGAACTTGGCGTGCACCGTGAGCTTCTCGCCGGTACGGGTGTTCTTGACCTTGACGATCCAGCTGCCGTCGGACTGCTTGCTGAGGTTGGTGACCGAGTGGCCGAAGAAGATGTCGGCGTTCTGTCCGACGTAGTTGAGGAGCTGCTGGGTCAGCGCACCGAAATCGACGTCGGTGCCCTCGGTGAACCAGTTGAGGGCGATCGGATCGGCGAAGTCCCGACCGGCGGCCATCAGTGGGAGCCGGTCGGAGAAGACGGCCGGGTCGTCGATGAATTCCATGCCCTCGAACAGGGTTTCCCGGGACAGCTTGTCGTGACGCTTGCGCAGATACTCGACGCCGGCGTCGCCGTGGGTGAACGCGACGTGCGGGATCGGATTGATGAACTCGCTGGGGCTGCCGAGGATGCCCTCGTCGACTGCGTGTGCCCAGAACTGGCGCGACACCTGGAACTGCTCGTTGATGGTGATCGCCTTGTCGATGTTGACGTCACCGTCGGCCGTCTTCGGCGTGTAGTTCAATTCGCACAGCGCCGAGTGCCCGGTACCGGCGTTGTTCCACGGATCGCTGGACTCCGCGGCGGCGGCATCGAGGCGCTCGAAGAGCGCGATCGACCAGTCGGGCTGCAACTGCCGGATCAGCGCTCCGAGGGTCGCGCTCATGATGCCCGCGCCCACCAGCGCGACGTCAGTCTTGATCACCGGTTTCGACACCTGGACTCCACTTCACTGTTTGCAGTTCGACGCACTGCTTGCACTTCCACGATCTAGGGCCATTGTTCCCCATCACCCCCACCGAATCGGAATCGACCTGGACAAGTGTGGGCTGGGCGACACAGCCGACGACGATCCGACATCACTATGGTGGACGTCGTGACCGCTTCCCCAGGCACCGATTGGCAGCCGGACCGTTTCCTGGACCACTACCAGCTTCGCACCATCCCACTGGGACCCGACCCGGACGGCGAGGACCCCATCACCGCGACCCTCGTGCGGAAACCGTCGAACGAACCGCCCGAAGAACGCCCCCGAGGAGCCGTCCTCTACATCCACGGCTTCACGGACTACTTCTTCCACGAACCTCTCGCCGACCACTTCCACCACCGCGGATACGCCTTCTACGCGATCGACCTGCGCAAGTGCGGACGATCACTCGGTGAGCAGCACACCCCGCATTTCACCACCGACCTCGACGCGTACGACGAAGAACTCGACAAGGCGCTCGACATCATCACCGCCGAAGTGGGCGCCGACACACCGATCCTCGTCGCAGCGCATTCGACCGGTGGCCTCATCGCCTCCCTCTGGCTGGATCGGCTGCGCGGCTCCGACCCCGCGCGTCATGCCCGTGTCGACGGTCTGCTGCTCAACAGCCCCTGGTTCGACCTGCAGGGTGACGCGCTGCTGCGGACCCTTCCGATCACGATTTTGATCAAGGCGGTGGCCGCGGTTGCGCCCAAGCGAGTCATCCCGCGTGAACTCTCGGGTGTCTACGGCGAGAGCATTCACGAGAGCGTGAACGGCGAATGGTCCTATGACCTCACGGTGAAGCCTCTGGGCGGATTCCCGGTGACCTTCGGCTGGCTCGACGCGGTCCGCACCGGTCAGCGCCGACTACATCGCGGTATCGACGTGGGTGTGCCGTCACTGGTCCTTCGATCAGACAAAACACACTTCTCGCGCCGCTATTCGGAGTCGGTCGACGTTGCTGATGTCGTGGTCGATGTCGGCCACATCGCGCGCTGGAGTGGCTGTCTCGGCGATCGCGTCTCGGTGGTGCCCATTCCCGGCGCACGGCACGACGTGTTCCTCTCCCGAGCGCAGGTTCGGGAAAGCGCCTACCGCGAGGTGGACGGCTGGCTCGGCCACGTCGTGGAGCCGACGCGGGGGGTCAACGCATGACCGCGACGACGGTGACCCAGGTGGTCGATCTGGCCATCATCGGCTCCGGCAGCGGCAACTCCATCCCCGACGACCGGTTCGCCGAGAAGTCCATCGCCATCTTCGAGGAAGGCGTCTACGGCGGCACCTGCCTCAACGTCGGTTGTATCCCGACAAAGATGTTCGTCTACGCCGCCGAAGTCGCCGAGATCGCGGCGCACGCCGATCGACTCGGTGTGCACGCGCGCGTGGAATCCGTCGACTGGCCGGCGATCGTGGACCGGGTGTTCGGCCGGATCGATCCGATCTCGGCGGGCGGTCGGGAGTATCGCGAACAGCGGTGCGAGAACATCACCGTCTACTCGTCGCATGTCGAGTTCGACGGCCGCGACGACCAGGGCCGCTATCGGCTGGTCACCGCCGACGCCCTGGTACTGGCGTCCGAGGTGGTTCTGGCCGCGGGATCGCGCCCGACCATCCCGCAGCCGATCGCCGATTCCGGCGTCCGCTACCACACCAACAACGACGTGATGCGGCTGCCGAAGCTACCCGAGCACCTGGTGATCGTCGGAAGTGGTTACATCGCAGCCGAATTCGCGCACGTGTTCGGCGCGCTGGGCAGCCGGGTGTCGATGATCGCCCGCAGTGGGCGCCTGCTGCGCAAGCTCGACGACGACATCGCCACCCGCTTCACCGAATTGGCGTCGGCCAAGTGGGACGTCCACCTCGATGCAACACTGGCCGGAGCCGAGAACCTGCCCGACGGCCGCGTACGAATCGGCCTCGGCGATGGCACGTCGCTCGACGCCGACGCGCTGCTGGTCGCGACCGGCCGCGAACCCAACGGCGACCGGCTGGGTCTCGGATCTGTGGGCATCGACCTCGACGCCGAGGGTCGGGTCGTCTGCGACGAGCACGGTCGGACCGCCGCCCGTGGCGTGTGGACCCTCGGCGACGTGAGCTCGCCGTATCAGCTCAAACACGTGGCCAACCACGAGGAACGGGTGGTGCAGGCCAACCTCCTGAAGGGTTGGGACGCAGCGGATCTGGCGAGCTTCGACCACCGGTACGTACCTGCGGCCGTGTTCACTCACCCGCAGATCGCGTACGTCGGGATGACCGAGGCCCAGGCTCGCGCGTCGGGTCGCGACATCACCGTCAAGGTGCAGGCCTACGGCGATGTGGCCTACGGCTGGGCGATGGAGGACACCTCCGGCTTCTGCAAGCTGATCGCCGAACGCGGCACCGGAGAACTGTTGGGCTGCCACATCATCGGACCGCAGGCACCGACGGTGATCCAGCCGGTCATCCAGGCGATGTCCTTCGGCCTGCGCGTACCCGACATGGCCCGTGGCCAGTACTGGATTCACCCCGCCATGCCCGAGGTGCTCGAGAACGCGCTGCTCGGTCTCGACATCTGAGAGGCACCGCGAGCCGGTCGCGGAAACCGCACTTGTCGCCAGAAACCTCAGGTGTGGCCACAAACCACTGGTGCGCCTCGGGTTTCTGACCAGACACGCGGTTTCTGAAAATCGCCGTCGCCACAAGAAAGTAGGGGAAGAAACCTCTTCCCCTATCCTTGGTGTCCTCCCCCAGAAATTTCTCGCGGACGACTATGAAACCCGGGGAAGAAGTTCTTCCCCTAGATTTTGCGGGCAGGACGCTGGCGCATTTCCCCAGTTCAGCGGTTGGTCACCGAGCTCGGCTAATTCAGAACACCGCCGACCGCAATGCGATCTCGCTGGCGAGGGCGGGCGCGGCATTCTGCGGAACCCAGTGGTCGACGTCGGGGAGTTCGCAGAACCGGAACTCGGAGTAGACGTAGCGCGCCGACCCGGTGGCCGGCCCTCGGCCGATCGACGGGTCGCTGTCGCTCCACACCAGGGTGGTCGGGATCTCGACCGGACCGCAGGACATGTTGGCGGAGATGTCCGACACGAGGTTGGCGCGGTACCAGTTGACCGCCGCGGTCATCGCGCCCGGCTCGCGCAGCGGAGGTATCTCCTCGGCACTCACACCCAACTGCTGCAGCCACGCACCGCCCTTGGCGAGGAATTTGTCCTCGATGCCTTCGGTGACGAATTCCTTGATGTAGGACGATCTCTCACGCTGATCGCCGTCCTTCACCGCCTCCCGCATCGCGCTCGGATGGCCCATCGACACCGCCACCAGGCCGGTGAACCGATCCGGATGGTTGGCCGCCAGATGCCAGGCGACGACACCCCCGAAGTCGTGTCCGACGAGGATCGCGTAGCTCACCTCGAGCGCGTCGAGCAGGCCGACGGCATCGGACACGATGTGCTTCATCCGGTAGGCATCCACGTCGTCGGGGCGCGCACCCGGGCTGTAGCCGCGCTGATCGGGGACGATGGTCCGCAGGCCCGATTCGTGCAGCCTCGGTACCACCGCGTCGTAGCACGAGCCGTTGACCGGAAACCCGTGTAGCAGCAGCACCCAGGGTCCCCGGTCCGGTCCGCCGATGCGGACATCGAAGGTGAGGTCTCCGACGGTCACCGACCGCAGTTCTGTCTCCACCCGCCCCACGATAGGTGACCGATACGACAACTGCGGTGACACTCGGTGCCCAAACCGGTCGTGGTCATTCGGACGGTTCCAGGCGATGGGTGATCGTCGGCATCACCGGCGGGCCGTCGGCGATGATGTCCACGACCGCGGACATGTCGATGTTGGCGGTGATCAGATCAGCCATCAAGTCGACCTGCGCCTGCCGGATGGCGCCGACATCGATGTCGGGCGCAGGCTCGAACCCGGGCTTACCGGCCTCTGCTGCGACGCGTCGCAGCAGGTCACGGCGGAAATCGTTGTTGGCAAGGAGTCCGTGCCAGTGGGTCCCACGGACCGCTCCGCGCGTGGCACCCTCTCCTCCGTGGACGTCGTCGACGAGCCACACGTCTTCGGTGGAGCCCACGATTCGTCCGTGATGGATCTCATAGCCCTCGACACGGTGCCCGTCCACGGCGCCGGCGACCCGTCGCAGCGTCTTCCCCGAGTCGAATGTCACGTCGAGGTCGAGGATGCCCAGACCGTCGACTCGTCCGGCACCGGACTCGACCGGATCGTCGATGCTGCGGGCCAGCATCTGAAACCCGCCGCAGATCGCCACGATCGGAGCACCCCGCCGGACGCGCGCCACCAGGGCGTCGCCGATGCCCCGCGCCGTCAACCAGCCCAGGTCGGAGACCGTGGCGCGGGTCCCGGGCAACACCACCAGGTCGGCGGCATACACGCTTCCCGGGTCGTCGACCCAGGTCACATCCACTCCTCGTTCACACGCGAGGGCCTCCACATCGGTGGAGTTCGAGATTCGCGGCAACCTGATCGCCGCCACCGACAATCGTTCTGGGCCACCCGAGGCGATCTCGTCGAGCGGTCCGACGCGTCGACCGACCGGCGCGTTGAGCGAGTCCTCGGCGTCGAGCCACAGATCGTTGGCATACGGAAGCACACCGAGGGTGCTCCGGCCGGTCAGTTCCCGCAGGCGCTCGAGTCCGGGTTCGAGTATCAAGGGATCCCCGCGGAACTTGTTGACGACAAAGGCGGTGATCAGTGCCTGATCAGCCGGGTCGAGGATCGCCGTCGTGCCGAACAGGTGGGCCAGCGAACCGCCCCGATCGATATCGGTGACGAGCAGAACCGGAAGCCGATGCCGTTGTGCCAGACCAAAATTGGCGATGTCGGTGCGACGCAGGTTGATCTCGGCGACCGAACCTGCCCCCTCGGCGATCACGACGTCGAAGTCACGTCGCAGCGACTCGAACTCGTCGGCGACCACGTCGGCGAGACGTCCCCGCCAACGCACGTAGTCCGCAGCACCCACTTCGCCCGCAGGTTGTCCGCGCAGCACCACGTGCGAGCGGCGATCGCCTCCCGGCTTCAGCAGGACGGGGTTGAATCGGGTCGACGGTTCCAGGCCACACGCAAATGCCTGTAGTGCTTGGGCTCGGCCGATCTCACCCCCGTCCGGGGTGACCACAGAGTTGTTGGACATGTTCTGCGCCTTGAACGGCGCCACGCGGACGCCGAGTCGGTTCAGCGCCCGGCACAGACCTGCGACGACCAGGCTCTTCCCGGCGTCGCTGCTCGTCCCACCGACGAGCATCGCACCGCGCAGTCCTGTCACGACGCCAGGGTACGGCGAGCGACTCGCGTGTCGTCACCGGCACCGCGGCTTGGCATGGGATTTCACCCACACGCTATCGTGTGGCCACGGGCGCGGTTCGGGGTGAGCTGCCCAACTAGCAGGTAGGGGGTGAAGCGTGGTTGCCTTGCAACCCGGTGCTCGATTCGCCGGATATCGCATCATCCGCCTACTCGGCGAGGGCGGGATGGGGCAGGTCTACCTCGCCGAACATCTGTCCCTGGGCCGTCTCGAAGCCCTCAAGATCATCTCGGCCAACCCCACCGACCCCACCTTCCACGAACGGTTCGGCAACGAGGCCCGTACAGCGGCAGCGCTGGACCATCCGGGAATCGTGACGCTCTACACCTACGGCGTCGAGAACGGTAGCCCATGGTTCTCGATGAGTTACCTCGAGGGCAGCGACCTCAACGCCAGCCCCGCCCTGCCGCCCGCGGACGTGTCGACGATTGTCACCAAGGTCGCCGAGGCCCTCGACTACGCCCATGGCCGCGGCGTGATCCACCGGGACATCAAACCCGCCAACATCTTGGTGCGCAGGGACCAGTCTGGTCGGATCTCGCGGGTCACAGTGCTCGACTTCGGGATCGCCCGCCTGATCGACTCGGCGAAGATGACGGCGACCAATCTGTTCATCGGCACTCTCGCGTACGCGGCGCCGGAGCTGCTGACCGGCGTCGACGCCGGGCCGGCCTCGGACCAATACGCGCTGGCCTGCACGGCTTTCCAATTGCTGACCGGCCGGCAACCGGTTGCCGGGGACACTCCGGCGACCTTGATCACCGGGCATCTGTCCGGCGGCATACCTCGCCTGAGTGCACAGAATCCGTCCCTCGCCTGGCTCGACCCGGTGTTCGCACGAGCGCTGGCGAAGCGGCCCGAAGACCGCTACGCCTCCTGCTCGGATTTCGCCGCGGCGTTGGCACGTGCGGTCGCGACAGCATCCCCGGACGTCACCCGTGTCGCTGCACCCACACCCCCGCAGCCGCCATCGACCTCGCCCCCACGGCAAGGACCGTCCGGACCACACCCCGGCCCATTCACGCCGTCGGGCCGACCACCAACCGCCATGCAGCCGGTCAACGGGCCCTATCCGGGATACGGTCTCACCGGTCCGCCGCCGAACTACTACCAGGGCATCGGGCCGCAGCCCGGCATGCCACCGGGCCCCTCGTCCGGCCGCCGCTACGGTCTGATCGTCGCTGCAGTGATCGGCGTGCTCGTCGTCCTCGGGGCGATCATCGGGACCACCGTCGCGCTGACCGGCGGAAACGATGACGATTCGACCACCACAACGGCCGGTGAATCGACCGAGTCCACGTCGAGTTCCGCGGCTCCCGCATCGGGGGTACTACAGAGTGTCGCGGCCGGCGGCGACACCACGTGCGCGGTGAAACTGGGCAACGTCTATTGCTGGGGCAACAACGAATACGGGGCGGTCGGCGACGGCACCACCACAAACCGCACCGTGCCCACCCGCGTGCCGGGCATCAGCAACGCCACCCAGGTGAGCGTGGGTGGCCTGGGTACCACCTGTGCGGTGGCAGGCGGCCAGGCCTACTGCTGGGGTTACGGGATCGGCGAGGGACGCTCGGCAACCAGTCCGACACCGATCACTGGCCTGGGAACGGTCACGAAGATCTCCGCGGGCCTCACCATCTGCGCGATCAGCGATGCGAAAGCATACTGCTGGCGCAACAACATAGACGGGCAGGTCGGCACCGGCAACACCGCATCGGTGTCCACGCCGACCCTGGTGGCCGGTATCTCCGACGTCACCGACATCGACACCGAACACACGACCCCCTGCGCCATTGCCGGCGGAGCCCCGTATTGCTGGGGTAACAACGACAAGGGGCAGGTCGGCGATGGCACCACCGCCAATCGCTACACACCGACGAGGGTGTCGGGGCTGACCACGGCGACTTCGATCGGGACGAGCCTGTACTCGTCGTGCGCGGTGTCGGGCGGTGACGTCTACTGCTGGGGCTCCAACAGCGACGGCGAGCTCGGCGACGGAACCAAGACCAACCGGCTGACACCCACAAAGATCGCCGTGAGCGGAGCCACCTATGTGTCCGCCGCCGCCTACTCGGGTTGCTCCGCGGCGAGTTCGTCGGCGTATTGCTGGGGTAATCGCAGTGCGGCCACCGACGGCACGCCTGCGCGAGTCGACGGCGTCGACAACGTCACGGCAGTGTCCATCAGCAGTGCCACGGTGTGCGCCATCTCGGGTGACGATCTCTACTGCTGGGGCCTCAACGGCGACGGCCAAGTCGGCAACGGAACCACCGAAACCATCCAGACGCCGGTCAAGGTCACCTTGCCCTGACCGAGCCTGGCCCGACGTGTAATGGTGCCGACGGGTACTGACGCCCTACTGGGCCGCCGCGATCCGGGCGCGCTGCGCGACGAACATCCGTACGAGGTTGGTGTTCACATCGGGACCCACCGTCGGCCCGGTGGTGCTGGTGAGGCCATACCCGGCCTTGAAGGAGGTACCCCGCTCGACACCGAGCAACAGTTGGTTCACGACGGACACCGTGGTGGTTCCCTGAACGACGGTCACGACCATGCGCACCGCGTTGTAGGGGCTGGTGATACCGGGCAAGGTGATCCGCTCCATGGTCACTCTCGCCGGGATGTCCTTGCCGTCGTCGCGGATGGTCACCCCGAACGCTGCGCAGGTGGCCAAGATCCTCGCGAAGTTGTCGGTGTAGTCGAGGTCGATGCTCTTCTTGACACCCGCGGTGTAGCTTTGGTCGCCGCCACCGCTGATGTCTGCCTCGATCTTGCGTTCGGCCCTGTCGACCCCCGGCTCGTCTCGATCGTTGTTCTTGACGAAGTCCTGGCATTCCGGGTTGTCGACGGTGATGTCGCTGTCGTCATCGTCGGGGCCGGTCTCCAGCGAGAACTTCCCGCCGGCGAGTGGTGGGAAATCCGCTTCCGGCAGCACGAGCTGGGCGGCCGTCGCGGTCGGCAGCACAGCCGTCGTCGTGGTTGTCGAAGCGGTCGAGGTTGCGCTGGTCGAACCGGATGCGGGCGAGCCCGCGTCGGATGAATCGTCACCGCAGGCGCCGATCGTCAGGACCATTCCGACCGACACGGCGATGCCGGCGATCGTCTTCGGAGTCCGGCCACAACCTCGCCGGTTCGGTGACCGCCGTGCCGTCTGAACCTCGGTAGCACCCATGGCCTCGACCTCTCGTCTCTTCGCTGTGAAAGAACGGATTCGGACACAGAATAGGCGCGCGACACCCGGCGGCGGGCGAGAATGTGCTCAGTCGGCGGCAGGGATGCACGCCGGAACGCACAATCCGCGCTGCACGGACCCCCGACCGTCAGGCGTCGGGCAGGGTGAGGATCTCGGCTCCCTGGTCGGTGACGACCAGCGTGTGCTCGAATTGCGCGGTCCACCGCCGGTCGGCGGTCACCACGGTCCAGCCGTCGTCCCACAGCTCCCAGGGCAGCGCGCCCAGGTTGATCATCGGCTCGATCGTGAAGACCATGCCGGGTTCGATCACGGTGTCGACGTTGGGCTCGTCGTAGTGCAGGACGACGAGGCCGTTGTGGAAGGTCTCGCCGATGCCGTGCCCGGTGAAGTCGCGAACCACGTTATAGCCGAACCGATTCGCGTACGACTCGATCACCCGGCCGATCACGTTGAGCTCTCGACCCGGTTTCACCGCCTTGATCGCGCGTTCGGTGGCGATACGGGTGCGCTCGACGAGATCGGCGGCCTCCTGGGATACGTCGCCGGCGAGGAAGGTCGCATTGGTGTCGCCGTGCGCGCCGTCGATGTAGGCGGTGACGTCGATGTTGACGATGTCGCCGTCGGCGATGACCGTCGAATCCGGGATGCCGTGGCAGATCACCTCATTCAGTGATGTGCAGCACGATTTCGGGAAGCCCTTGTAGCCCAGGGTCGACGGGTACGCACCGTGATCGATCATGTACTCGTGAGCGATCCGGTCGAGCTCGTCGGTGGTGACCCCCGGAGCGACGGCCTTACCGGCCTCGGCCAGCGCGTTGGCGGCAATCCTGCTGGCGATCCGCACCTTCTCGATGGTCTCCGGCGTCTGGACCCACGGCTCGCGGCCCTCGTTGACGGTCGCTTTCCACGCGTACTCGGGACGTTCGATCGATTCGGGTACCGACAGGGTCGGCGAGACGACACCGGGCTTCAACGGGGCGCGGACAGACATGGGAACCAGTTTATGTGAGAGCCGACGGGCGACGGTCGGCGGCGCGGCCACGACGAAGGTGACAACACCGCACTCACTAAGGTGACAGTAACAACGCACCGCAATAGCAACGACACCGCATCGGAGGGCGAAGGACACCATGGGCCGGATCGGCACTCTCGTGCGAGCGACTGCGGTGCTCGTCGCGCTCGCATTCGTGGCGATCACCGCGACAGGTTGCTTTGTCGCACCGATCGAGCAGGCGCCGACATCGGTGGCCCCGGCCGAACATCTGCGTGATGGTCCGCAGACGGCGACCCTCCCGTCCGACGACGTGGAACCGATCGCCACCGATCCGCCGGCGCGACTACCGGTGACGGTCGATTCGCTGCGCTACGGCAAGGTCACGGTGACCGACGTCAGCCGGATCATCGCGGTCGACCGTAATGGCACGCTGGGCACCCTCGTGTTCTCGCTGGGCCTGGGCTCGCACGTGGTGGGTCGGGACACGTCGACCGCTTTTCCATCGGCGCTGCGACTGCCGGTCGTGACCAACCGCGGACACACCCTGAACGCGGAATCCGTTCTCGCGCTGGCCCCGACGATCCTGCTGGTCACCGACGCCACCCTGCCGCAGACCGCGGTGGATCAGATTCGCAGTTCGGGTGTGACGGTCGTGGTGTTTCCCGGTGCGCGCAATCTCGCGTCCAACAACGCGCTCACCCGTGCGGTCGCGACCGCGCTCGGTGTGCCCCGGGAAGGCGAACTCCTCAACGCACGCACCAATTCCGAGTTGGCAGCAGCCCGACGACTGGTGCCTTCACCGTCCGGGGATCCGGTGATGGCCTTCATCTACATTCGCGGACCCGCGATCCTGTACCTGCTCGGTCCGGGTTCCGGTGCCGACGACTTGATCGCCGCCGTCGGCGGACGCGACGCCGCCGAACACGCACACATCGACGAACCGCTGACGCAGGTGAACGCGGAGGTCATGCTCGCGGCGAATCCCAATGTGATCCTGGTGATGACCGAAGGCGCCGCGACCGTCGGCGGACCGGACGGTGTTCTCGCCCTGCCGGGTATCGCGGAAACCGACGCCGGCCGTCATCGTCGCGTCGTGCAGATGGACCAGACCAAGATCCTCGCGTTCGGACCGGAGGTCGGCGAGGTCGTCGCCGCATTGGCACGGGCGATCTACACATGAGTGCGCCGACGACGACACCGCCCACGACCCGATCGCGACACCGCACCCGCAATGTGGTGGTGGTCGCGGCCATGCTGCTCATCACCGCGATCCTGGTTCTCGTGTCGGCGGGCACCGGGCAGGTCGTGGTACCGCCGTCGGAAGTCCTGGGGTCGCTGCTGCACCACTTCTACCTCGACGTCGGGCCACTGCCGAGCCATCCGCTGGGCGAGGCCGCCCTCTGGAACGTCCGCTTCCCACGCATCGTCCTGGGGCTGCTGGTCGGGGCCGCGCTGGGTGCAGGCGGTTGTCTCCTGCAGGGCGTGCTCGCGAATCCCCTGGCCGAACCCGGCATCATCGGCGTCTCGTCGGGAGCCGCGGTCGGCGCGTGCCTGATGATCGTCATGACCGGCGGAACCACCGTGGGCGAAGGGACCCTCTCCGCCAACTGGGCAATCGCCGGCGCCGCGTTCGTCTTCGGTCTCTTCACCGCATTCGCCATCTACATCCTCTCGCTGCGGGACGGCTCGTCGTCGGCAATCATGTTGATACTGACCGGCATTGCGGTCAACGCGTTCGCACTCGGCATCATCGCCTACCTCACCTCGGTGGCGAGCACCGAACAGCGCGAGCAGATCGTGTTCTGGCAACTGGGCTCACTCAGCGGCAAGGGCTGGAACGAAGTGTGGGTGTCGGCACCCCTGATCGTCGCCGGCATCGCCGCGTCGATGATCCTCGTCCACAAGCTGGATCTGCTTGCGCTGGGCGAGATCCAGGCCGCCTCGCTCGGTGTGAACGTGGAATTGGTCCGACGTCAGGCGATCGTGCTGGTCTCCATCCTGACCGCCGCTGCGGTGGCGTTCGCGGGCATCATCATGTTCGTGGGTCTCGTGGTCCCCCACGTGATGCGGCTCATAGTCGGTCCTCGACATTCGATCTTGTTGCCCACCAGCGTGATCGGCGGAGCGCTCGTCATCACCGCCGCCGACCTCGCGGCGCGTGCGGCTCCCGGAGTAGGCGAACTGCCGATCGGGGTGTTCACGGCGCTGATCGGCGGCCCGGTGTTCTTCGTCCTGTTGCGCCGCAGCCGGCACGCCGGAGCGGGCTGGTGAGCCCCGACACGACGGGGATCCTGGCGCAGGACGTGTCCGTCGAACTCGGTGGTCGCGACGTGGTGCGCGAGGTGTCGCTGCACGTCCACCCGGGAGAGTTGGTCGCGCTCGTCGGCCCCAACGGCTGCGGCAAGTCGACCCTGCTGTCGGTGCTGTCCGGCACGCGCGCGCTGCGCCGTGGACAGGTGTGGATCGACGGGATCGCGATCGGCTCGATCCCGATGCGGGAGTTGGCCCGTCATCGATCACTGGTCACTCAACAGAATCGCGCGGACACGCCGTTTACCGTGGCCGAGGTGGTCGAGATGGGTCGCTACCCGTGGCTGCGCACCCCCGATGCGGCCCGCTCTCCGGAGATCATCGACGACGCGATGCGACGCTGCGACCTCACCGACATCGCCGATCGGCCCTTCTCGCAGTTGTCCGGCGGCCAGCAGGCCCGGGTGTCGCTGGCCCGCGCCGTCGCCCAGGACACCCCGGTGATGATGCTGGACGAACCGACCGCGGCCCTCGACATCCGGCATCAAGAGCAGGTTCTCGACATCCTGCGCGCGCACCGCGACGACGGTGCCGCGGTACTCCTCGTCGTCCACGACCTTTCACTCGCGGCCGCCTACGCCGACCGGGTCGCGGTCATGAAGGAGGGCAAGTTGCTCGCCGCCGGCCCGACCCGCGAGGTGATGACGCCCGAATTGCTCACGGAGACCTACGATCATCCGGTCGAGGTCATCGAGCACGACGGACGATTGCTGGTCCTGCCGCATCGGTGAGGCCGGACCGGCCGAGGTGCTCAGAACCGCTATCTGCCGCCCACGAAACTAGGGGAAGAAAACTCGTCCCCTGGCGGATTCAGGCGGTGGATGCAACAGGACCTGATTCGGATCCTGACGGTGGTGAGTTTAGTAGCTCGTCGAGTTTTTCGGCGGGGCTGGCCCAC